>JAAYJH010000124.1 GCA_012523035.1 Fibrobacter sp. | reverse complement strand
CCTGCTTCTTCCATTTGCAAGAGGAAATCATCAAAATCTTTAGGCTTTTCTAAGAGTATTTCATCTATAGTATTTCGTAGATTTTGTGAATGAGTAATAATCTTTTTATCTCCAAGCCATTTACCATAATGGTTTTTCCCACGCTATTGCTAGATTCGTTTATTTTAATATATTGGTCACTTGAATTGATTGATGTTGATGGAAAAGCAATGACTTCTAAAAATTAAGGGATTGTACTATTTATATTGGTTTTATTTTTCTTGGATCATAGTTCCAATACTTCCATTTTTCAACTTTCCATATAAAGGTTTTATTATAGTTTTTTTATTGGTGGTTGGTGAAATTTTTTTTGTGATTAGCATTTCATTGTTAGGTAAAGAGTATTGGTCTCTGGTGAAAGATAAAGTAAATAAATTTATAAAAAAAATAATATATAAATTTTATTAGTCTAGCTATTTTCTTTTTTGATTTTAATAAAAAAATGAAGTTTTATCACTTAATTTTACATGCCTATTGCCTAATTTTTCACATTTTCTAGAAGCTCTTTTTATTTGAGAGTAGTAAATATTTTTTTACACTATGAATAAAACTATTTGTATTTTTTTTCAAATTTTAAAATTTTTTATGCTATTAGGATTTATTTAAATGATTATTTTCTATGATATTGCGTGAGGCGGACTGTAGGTGGCAGCTTGTCTGCCAGTGCTGAAAGCACCGACCAGAGGGTAGCCTAAAAGGAGGCCGACCCTAATTGTTATCGATAAGTTTAAAGGGGCACGCCCAAAAAATGGTGCACAACTTATTCAATAATTTTTATAGATCCTATAAAATATTTTATAGGATTTTTATTATGAAGTTTCAAAAGCGCCTGGCTTAAAACTTGACTGGTTTATTTTTGATTTTTTTTCATAAATTTAATTTTTTGGGTGGAACAGCTTGTTTGTTTTCATTGGTTTGCATTTCGCAAGCACCTTGAAAAAATGATCCGTTTTCTATTATCAATTGTTTGGTTTTTATATTGCCTACAAATTTAGAGGTGGATTATAATGTGAGTTTTTCTAAACATTCAATATTTCCATTGATTCTTCCTGCAATAGTGGTGTTTCCAGATTTGATCTCGCCTTCTATTAGACCGGTTTTTTCAACAATTAAATCACCTGATATATCTATAGTTCCAATGACTTTACCTGCGACTCGAACGCTGCTCTCCCCTATTATATCTCCTTTTATGGTAATGTTACTGCTGATTTGAGTGATATATTGTTCTTCTACTTTTGCCATTTTTTACTCCTAATTATTAAAATACAATTCTGGATTTACAAAAATACCGTTTTTGGTGATTGCATAATGTAAATGCGGGCCACTGGTTTTTCCCGTGTTTCCAATATACCCTATTATTTCACCTTTTTTAACAAAATTTCCTCTTTTTTTTCTTATAGATTTTAAATGCGAATAAGAAGATATATAACCATTTCCATGATCTATATCTAATGTTAAACCTAATTCATCTTTTTTATCTGCAAATACAATTTTTCCAGATGCGGTTGCAAAAATAGGGTCTCCTATTTGACCAGCAAAATCTACACCATAATGTTTTGTAGAATCAGAATATTTTTTGCTCACAATTCCTATGACCGGTAGTATGTTGGGGATTTTTTCTATTTTTATTTTTTCTTCGTAAGTACTCCATCCGTAAATTCCTTCAAAATTTATAATATTGCTTTTGTTTGGTTTGAAATTAAATCGATTTTCTTGGATGATAGTATTTATTTTTTGGGTGTCACTTTCAAAATATGTGCCGAGTAATATTTTTATTTTTGCATCCATTAAATAAATAGAGTCTAGTTGTTCAAATTCTTGCTGATATTCTTTGTGTTTTTCTATCAAAGCTTTATTCATTAATTTTAATTTTGGATAATTTAAAAGCATGATATTGATGCTAGCTAATTTATAAACCGTAAATAAAAGCATTAATAATAAAACAATTATAAATGTCTGGATCGTCCTTAAACCTAATTTTGAAACTCTAAAATTTTTTATTTTTTTTGAGGTTTCTGGTATTATCTGAATGGTGTAGGCTGTTTTTTTCACTTTTATCTATCCATAATTTCTTGGATTCTATTCAGGTCTTCTATAGAATAGTAGTCTATTGTGATAGTCCCTTTCGAATAATCTTTGTCTTTTGATTTTATAGAAACCTTGGTTCCAAAAAAATCTGTAAGTTGCTTTACAAATTGAAGCATATCAGCACTGAGTGGAGTTGCTTCCTTTGGAATCGATTTTCCTTTTCTTAATGCTTCGGTTTCTCTAACATTTAAGCCTTTTTCTATAATTTCTTTGGCTAACTTTTCTGGATCGCTTATATCTGGGCTTAATAAGGCCCTTGCTGCTCCAGAAGATAATTTACCTTCTTGAACCCATGTTTGTACTGTTTCTGGTAATTTTAATAATCGAATGGCATTCGTGATGGCAGATCTAGATTTACCTACACTTTTAGCTAAATCTTCATGAGTGTATCCATGACTTTCTATTAATAATTGATAGGATTGAGCTATTTCTATTGGATTTAAGTCCACTCTTTGAATATTTTCAATGAGGGCCCATTCTCCCATATTTTTATCAGAAAGTAATTCATGTACATAGGCGTCTATTTGAGTGAAACCAGCTATTTTGGATGCTCTCACTCGCCTTTCACCGCTTACAATCTGAAATCTATTTTCAAATTTTATAAGTGTAACAGGTTGGATTAAGCCATGTTCTTTGATAGTTTCTGCTAACTCAATAATACTTTCTTCATTAAACACGGTCCTTGGTTGAAAAGGATTGGGATCAATTAAATCTAAATCAACCTTTAATACACTTAAACCTTGTTTTTTATTTTCACTTATTATTAATTCATTAATGTCTTTTGATTTTTTATCTTGTAAAATATCACTTAAACTTCTTCCTAAAGCTAAAGATTTTCTACCCATCTAATTCTCCTTGTATAATCTCCTCGGCAAGTTTCATGTAGGCTTGAGTTCCTTTGTTTTGAACATCGTATAAAATAGCAGGCTTACCATGAGACGGTGCTTCACTCAATTTAATGTTTCGTGGAATCACTGTTTGAAATACTTTTTTTGAAAAACAAGTCTTCACTTCTTCTGCGACTTGCTTAGATAAATTAAGTCGAATATCAAACATTGTCAAAAGAGCACCTTCAATAGTCAAGTCATTATTTAAATTTTTTTGGACTAATCGTATAGTATTGAATAATTCTGCTAATCCTTGTAATGCATAGTATTCACATTGCACAGGGATTAATACACTCGATGCTGCCGTTAAAACATTAATTGTTAATAAATTTAAACTGGGTGGCGAATCTATGATAATATAATCATAATCTGGTTTTAGTATATTGATAATCCTTTCAAGTCGTCTTTCGCGACTCATCGCATTCACCAACTCTATCTCCAATACAGCTAGATCAGGACCTGAAGGCATTATTTTCAAAAAATCTAGTTTAGTACTTTTTACACTTTTCTCTAATTCTTCTTTTTTTAGAGTGTCTGGACTGGCTGCCAAATATAAAGCTTCGTGAATATCCTCGTCTTGCCCCTCATTGATTCCTAAACCTTGCGAAGCATTCCCTTGTGGATCCATATCGATTAACAATGTTTTTTTTTCAAGAACAGCAAAGCTAGCAGCTAAGTTTACAGAGGTAGTTGTTTTACCCACTCCCCCTTTTTGGTTACATACAGCAATAACTTTAGACATATTTTCCTCGACTCACTATAGCATATTGTTGAGATTCTTCTGGCAATTCATATTGTATTATTTTATTTTTTTCATCTTCTTTTAAATGTAGAATACTAGTCAGGCTTTTTAAAGTGATAAATTTTCCACCAACTTTCAAAGAATTTTCTGCTCTTGCCCAATCATTTTCAAAAGTAGAAACAGCCCTTGCAGAAACTATATCTAAATTTTTAAAATTTGCGGATTCAAATTTTTTATCAATCACATTAAAATTATTTAATTTTAGATTGTTTTTCACTTTCTCTAAAAATAAAGCTCTTTTTTTTCTAGGTTCAACAGCAAAAAATTCAACTTTAGGGAGTATAATGCATAGAGGAATCACAGGACAACCTCCTCCTGAACCTATATCTGCCCATTTAAAACCATCTTTAATATAATCTTTATAAAAAATATACGGAACTAAAGAATCACAAATATGTCTGGATAAAAATTTAGGAGTATCATTATTTGAAATTAAATTAGTGCTTTCATTCTCTTTGATGAGCATATCACTGTATAT
>JAAYJH010000075.1 GCA_012523035.1 Fibrobacter sp. | reverse complement strand
GGGCAAAGGCAGGGATGTCTATGAACAAACTTTACGAAGTAGCCATGAAGGTCGAGTCTTACACTGGAGCAAGCCGAAACTCTAATGGTTCTGCCAAAGTCACCAAAAATCTTTTGACAATTGGTGGATCTGCTCCTCCTCAAGGGACCTCTAGTTCAAGCACTCTTCCAAGGAGTAGCTCTTCGGTGGCACCTGTGACTGTGTGCTCTGACTACAAAACCAGTTATTGCGGTGGTTCCTCTTCGTTCACAGCTAACACCACCAGTATTCCTAGCGGTGGTTCTTGCGTCTTTATTAAAGACTTCGAAGTGATTCAGCCTTCACTAAGCTCCACTGTATCTATCAATGGAGTGTCCAACACATGTGGCAGTGATTGGGATAATTGCAATTACAATGATAAACCAGCAGCAGTGCATGGTGGTTATTATGTGTATGTGGCTTCTGGTAGTTCTATCAATGACTATGAAAATAATGGTTGGCAATCTGTGATTGCAGGGGCTCCTAATTGTAATCTAAGTCCACCTCCAAGCTCATCTTCTAGAGTGATTATAGTCCCTTCAAGTTCCTCATCTGTGGCAGTGATTCCACCTCGTAGTTCTTCATCGGTGGCGGCCTCTAGTTCTTCTAGAGTGGTTATAGTCCCTTCAAGTTCCTCATCTGTGGCAGTGATTCCACCTCGTAGTTCTTCTAGTTCAAATTTACCGCTTGCTTGTCAAACACCAATGACTAACTCTACAAGTGTTCCCGTTGTTGGGGAGTGTTTGTTTGTCTGTGATTTTACAGATATTTTACCGAGTTCAAACTCTAAAATTGTAGTGAATGGCGTGATTACAAGCTGTATCAGGAGAACATGTTTGAATATTACTAAGCCAGACAAATCCCATGATGGCTATTATATATTTGTAGAATCTGGTTCTATTGCCTCTACACAAGAAGCATGGCAGGGCATCGTTGCAGGAGAACCAAATGCTTGTGTTTCTAACTTTAACTCCCAAGAAACCAAAGCCTTACAAAACAATTTAAGCATAGTCCGCAATGGTGTACTCTATATAAACACCAAAAATCCCACCAGTGTTTCTATTTTTGACATTCAAGGGAATATGTTGCAAAGGATAAATGTTTCTATGTCTACTGAAGTGAAGCTTCACTTGAATAAAGGCGTTTATATCGCCAAAACAAGCCAAGGTAGCCTTTTACCATTTACCATTCGATAGGAAAGCGATATGAAGTATTTTATATTTATACTCACGGCTTTAAGTGTTTCACTACACAGTGCAGGATTAAAAGACATTTATGCCGAGTATTTTCGTTTCGGTACCATTTTAAACGCAAGCACAGTGCAAGACAAATCCACTACGGATATTGTCCTTGCCGAGTTCAATAGCATCACTCCAGAAAATGAACTCAAACCAGATGCTACCATAGCTTCCAATTGTAGTGGAGCCACCGACGAAAACATCCCTGTAAGCCTCGATAGGGCCAGGTCTATTTTGGATTTTGCAAACAAACATAACTTAGGAGTGAGGGGGCATGCTCTAGTGTGGCACAACCAGACTCCAGAATGTTTTTTTAAAGCCAATATGCCAAGCAACAGTGGTGGCTGGGCAAGCAAAGAGCAAATGAATAAACGAATGGAAAGCTATATCAAAAATATCTTTGCCGCATTTGAGAAAGATTACCCAAACCTAAACTTATATGCTTATGATGTAGTCAACGAAGCTTTTGAAAATTGGGGTGCGGGTTTAAGAACCGATAGTGAAGCAACGGGCGGTACTTCGAACTGGTATCGTATCTATAAAAACGATGATTTTATAGTTAAAGCTTTTGAATACGCTAGAAAGTATGCTCCTGCAAAGACCAAGCTTTTTTATAATGATTACAACGAATATGCTCCAGGTAAAAGAGAATCTATACGAGATTTAGGTATAAAACTAAAGGCCGCTGGCACCATCGATGGTATAGGCATGCAATCTCACTTAGATTTAGACAATACTTCATATCCTGGACCAAGTGTCGCGGATTATAGGACAGCGATTAGCATGTTTGCCAAAACAGGTTTAGAAGTACAGGTGACCGAGTTAGACATTACCGCTAAATCTACAAGTATGAGTGCTCAAGCCGATCGATATAGAGATATTTTCAAAGAAATTATAGCACAAAAAGATCAGGTGACAGCAGTGGTAGTATGGGGTGTCAAAGACAGTCAATCTTGGCGATCTTCGGGCAATCCTCTTTTGTTTAACAATAGTGGAAAAAAACAATCTTACACTTCTGTTGCTGCTTTAATTCCAGAGTCAGAATGGGGTGATGGGGATGCTTCTAACCCAGGAGGAAGTGGTGGAACAGGTGGGACAGGTGAAAATCCTTCTACAGATCCAGACTGCGAGCCCACAGAAAACTATGAACCTGCATTTTGTGGAGGCATGGACTACTCAAAAGTCATGGACAATGATACATACCCCCCATTTGAAGGCTCTTGCGTTTTTATCAAAGATTTCGAAGTGATCCAACCCAATTTAGAAGCCACAGTGCTTGTCAATGGAGTTTCTAACACTTGTGGTGAAGAATGGGAAGATTGCCCCTACAATGAAAAACTAGAAACAGTGGATGGTGGCTACTATGTTTATGTAAAAAGTGGAGCTATAAACACCTACGAAGACAATGGCTGGCAAGGCATAGAAGCAGGGAAAAAACTCTGTAAAGGGACTGATGCCATATCTCAAAGTGTAGTTTCTCCAGTCCAAGTAAAAGTTTTAAAAGCGGGTTTAATCTCTATATACACCCACAAAAAAACAAGTGTAGAAGTCTTTGATTTAAAAGGAAACAAGCTTGCAAATTATAATACACAAGGTTTTAATACAATCGAATTGCCCTTAAGCAAAGGTGTATATATACTCAGAGTGAATGGAAAAAACTGGAAAATCCCAATTTACTAACAATTCGGGTGGGTGTACAAGCAAATTTTTATCTCCGGATAAAATCATAATTAGCATAAGGAAAAACGAATGAAAAATAAAATTTCTTTAATCTCGTTAGCTATAATAGCACTAAGCTCATTTGCTATAGCTCAAGGCCCCACATGGACTTCTAATAAAATAGAACCTTACAATGGTTACGACTATGAGCTTTGGAATCAAAACGGTGCGGGTTCAGTCAATATGAAACTCACTGGCGATAACGGTTCTGGAG
>JAAYJH010000074.1 GCA_012523035.1 Fibrobacter sp. | reverse complement strand
GAGTGATGGCATAATTTCTCTTGTTTATCGAGTTTCTTCGACTGATGTTCCTTCTGGTGAATATGATATTTATTTAGGAGTAGATCAGGCCTATTTAGAATTGAATTCTGTTCTATATGGTTCTCAAAGTGATCGTATTTTTGTGGGTACACTCGATGCTGGAGGCGTGTATAATGCTGGATTTGCAACTCAACAGACTCGAAGTTTTGAGGCAAGCGAGGATTTTAATATGGTATTTCATTTTAAGAATTTCGGCAATGGAGGTGCTTCAGAAAACTGGGACAACTATATAGTTCGCTCCACTGCAGAGGGCAAAACTACATTGCTTCGAGCCGATGCTTATGCTATGGACAATCCAGGAACATTTAGTTACAGCTATGACTGGGATTGGAGTGATTTTAATGCAATTATGAGAAATGCAGATGTTGAAATGAATATATCTCGAAAAGAGGATGTTGTGTCGTACAAAACGCTTGTCACAGCAGAAAATGCTAAAACTTATCGTTACGATGCTATTCATTCTGGAGCCTCGACCGAAAATATGTCTATTGGATTGACTTGCGAAAAGTGTGGTGTAGATCTTTTAAAAGTTATAGTTAAAAATACAATAGGGGACACTGTCCATGCTCCTACAGGCACAATAAAACAAAGCAAGTCTGCTTGGAATCTCATGCATAGGCCTATGTTCAGTGCTAACATCTATAAAAACACCTTGACTTTTACGAATCCTATGGAAAGTTTTGTTAAAATTCATGTTTTTGGAATTAATGGGCAAGTGATTCGAGACTACTCTGCTATTTACTCCGCAAACACTCATAGAGTGGATTTGAGTGATATAGCTCAAGGACAATATTTAATTCGAATCCTTTCTAATAATGCCAAAGAAAACTTCCTCATACGCATTCAATAGCCTACTTATTTCTCTCCCACTCAAGCCCTGTAAAAACAGGGCTTTTTTTATTGGTGCTTATAAATAAGCCGTGTTCGAAGTATGTTTTCCCAACAAAGTAAGCTAAATCAGTTTTACTAAATTTAAAAGGTCGCTTTCAAGAAAACAAATGATTTTAGAACTCTTATAAGTCCGGGGCTCTATAAAAATACGGAAATAAAAAAAGACCAGTAATTTGACTGGTCTTTTTTAAGCTTTTTTGAATTAGCGTTGAGAGCGAGCTTTATCACCATATTTAGTAATAAGGTCTTCTTGCAAATTACGAGGTACTGGGGAGTACTTAGCAAATTCCATGGTGAACTCTGCTTTACCTTGAGTCATAGAGCGAAGGTCTGTAGCATAACCAAACATTTCAGAAAGAGGAACTTCTGCAATGATGGTAGTGTAGTTTTGTTCTTCTGAAGTACCAGAAATGTTACCACGGCGTTGTGACAAGTTCCCAACAACAGTTCCCTGGAATTCTGTAGGTGTTTGTACATCCACTTTCATGATAGGTTCTAAAATTTGAGCCCCTGCTTTTTCAAAAGCTTGGCGGAATGCCATACGAGCACAAATTTGGAAAGCCATATCAGAAGAGTCCACATCGTGATATTGCCCGTCTTTAACTTCCATTTCGATACCCACTACAGGGAAACCAATCAATGAACCAGCATCCAAACAGCTTTGGAAACCTTTGTCACAAGAAGGAATATATTCTTTGGGGATACGACCACCCACCACAGAACTTACAAAGTTGTAAACTTTTTCGGAATCGCCTTCGACTTCCATAGGACGCATTTCACCCACAACTTTCGCAAACTGACCAGAACCACCGGTTTGTTTTTTGTGGGTATAGTCAAAAGCCGCTGGGCGAGTAATGGTTTCACGGTACGCCACTTGTGGAGCACCGGTAGCCACATCCACTTTATATTCACGACGCATCCTTTCGATATAAACATCGAGGTGCAATTCGCCCATCCCTTTAATAATAGTTTGTCCACTTTCTTTGTCGATATAAACTTGGAAAGTAGGGTCTTCTTTGGTGAAGCGGTTCAAAGCTTTAGAAAGATTCGATAAATCATCTCGGTTTTTGGCTTCGATCACCAATTCGATCACAGGATTAGGGACATGCATAGAAGTCATATTGTAGTGCAAAGTACCATCGGTAAAAGTAGTACCAGAAGCACAGTCAATACCAAACAAAGCAACAATATCACCTGCTCCGGCTTCTGTGATTTCTTCCATAGTATCGGAGTGCATGCGAACCAAACGACCCACATTCACTTTTTTTCCTGTGCTCATGTTAATAATAGTGGCACCCTTTTTAAGAGAACCTTGATAAACACGGGTATAAGTCAATTGTCCGTAGCGGTTATCGACCAATTTAAAGGCATAACAAACCAAAGGAGCATTGTCATCGTTAGAAAGTACAACTTCTTTTTCGTTATCATTAATATTTAGAGCAATATTTTTAACTTCGGTAGGGTTAGGTAGAAAATCAGTCACACCATCTAGGAGTTTCTGAATTCCAGTGTTTTTGTATGCGGAACCCATAAAAATAGGGGTGATTTCTAAATCGATAGTGGCTTTACGAATAGTGGCTTTAATCAAGTCTTGGTCGATATCATTGTAGTTCCCTTCGAGGGCTTGTTCCATAATATCGTCGCTATAATCAGCACAACAGTCGATTAATTTGACGCGGTATTCGTCGGCAAGATCTTTAACATCTGCAGGGATTTCATCTTCACGGATATCTTGTCCACTTTCGCCTTCAAAATAATAAGCTTTCATGGTCACTAGGTCCACCACACCTTTTAACTTATCTTCAAGTCCAATAGGCACTTGCATCACACAAGGCTTGTGGTTGAGCTTTTCTTCGAGCATTTTGGCAACGCGAAGAGGGTTTGCACCAGAACGGTCGCATTTATTGATAAAAGCGATTCTAGGAACATTGTATCTGCGCATTTGGCGATCTACAGTAATAGATTGGGACTGTACTCCAGCCACACTACACAACACAAGGATAGCACCATCTAACACGCGAAGAGATCTTTCCACTTCGATAGTGAAATCCACGTGACCTGGGGTGTCAATCAAGTTAATAGTAGTGTCTTTCCAAGTAGCATAAGTAGAAGCGGATTGGATAGTGATCCCGCGTTCGCGTTCGAGCTCCATATTATCCATAGTGGCACCGACGCCATCTTTACCGCGAACTTCATGCACAGCATGAATTCTGTTAGTGTAGAACAAAATGCGTTCGCTAAGAGTTGTTTTACCCGAGTCAATGTGAGCGGATATACCAATATTTCTGTGATTTTCTATGTTTTTCATAATGATTCCATGGATTATGGCTGATCTTTTGATTGTTTAGGCCGCAAAATAGTAAAAAATCAATAGATACTCAAGCCTTTGTTTTAAAAGAAGTCTTTTTTTGCATTTCAAACGAATTTCGTCAATAAATTCACACTTACAAAAGCAAAATAGGAATACTCTATTTTTGATGGTGTCTCACCGGTTAAACCCAAAATAAAACGACCCACTTAGCACTATTCCCTTGAACACCTTAGTTCAAATATCTCGTCTCTGTGATGGATGTGCTTTGCGAAAAGTGTTACATTGAGCCTGTCGAAGTGCGTGCCAAAGATGCTGGGACGCGGGTTTGAAAATTGGGATGCGATATTCTGCAAAAATCGTGCCAGAAATGCTGAAATTTGTGATGGATGTGCTTTGCGAAAATTGTGCCAAAGATGCTGGGACGCGGGTTTGAAAATTGGGATGCGATATGCTGCAAAAATCGTGCCAGAAATGCTGTTTATCTTTAAGCACTAAATACTAAGTTCTTTCCATTTTAAAAAAGCCAGGCGTGTGTGAGACTTCAATAAAAGTTTTGTTCGTTTGAAATTGATGTTAAAAAGTTTTTTGTGGCTTGTTCAGTTGAGTTCAAATCCGTCGATGGAATCTGTGTTTTGTATGGAGTCTTCTATGGGCGAGTGGTCGTTGAGAGCTTTAAAATAGGCGTTCGCTGTTTTCCCGACACCGAGTGTGTCAAAATAGGCGTAAGTCCCGCTCCCGATGGATCCTAAAATGGGGATGAATCGGAGTAAGGCTCGTTGAGTGAGTTTAGAAGAGTGATGGAGTCCAATTTTTTTGATGAGAGAGAAAACGATGGGAGAAGAGATTCTGTGTATGAGTATTCGGGTGCCGGTGCGTACTGAAAGGTCTCGAACGATTTGAGCGGCCGAGTGTCTAAATAGGCACCATATCATGGTTTCTCGGTTTAATACTGCAATTTGTCCATAAGTGGCTGCAATATCTGCAACTAATTGGGCTTGGATTCGCCAAATAGCGGTGAGGTCGGGGATAATAGTGAAGACTCCTATAGGTCCTCCAGGTAAACTGAGCGTTGCACTGTATAAGGCAGATTTTTTTGTTGCTTTTTGTATGAGTTTTTTGACTTTCTTTTCTGGGTTCTTGACCGGACACAAAAGAGAGTCTGGAATTTTAGTGATGAAATCAAAGGCTATGGAGCTCGTTTTTTCTTGGATATATCCTTTTAAACCTTCGCTTTCTGTGTATATGTCGTTTTCCATCATGTGCCTTTTAGATTTTTTATGGGGAGTAAAAATAGTCCTTCTAAAATCTATATTTTTTTTCTCTAAAAGCTTATAAAAATAATTTAGCCAATCGACTGGCAAAAAAACCTTTGATCTCTTGTTTTATTGGCCCATTTTTTTGAATCCAAAGTTTTATCACTTCGTTTATCCAGTCTTTGTTACAATGGATATTCTGGATTTGTGCAATGGTTTTGCCCGATTCTGTGATAATTTGGTATTTTGCTTCGAATAAAAATGGGAGGCTTTCTCCTTTTAGTAGGATTTCTAAAAAAATGCTGTTGATTTTGGGGTCCACTTTTAAAGAATAAATTTGTCCCAATTTATTTAGGGTTTCACTTTGTTCTAGGGCCATTTTTAAGGCTTCATTTCGAATACCCATTTTATCGCGGTAAAGTTAAAATGTCTATGCCGTTTTTGGTTTTGACTACGGTGTGTTCCCACTGAGCCGATAAAGAACCATCTCGAGTCACTGCAGTCCATCCGTCTTGGAGTGTTTTGGTGGCGTATTTTCCAATGTTGAGCATAGGCTCTATGGTAAATACATGGCCAGGTTCTATAAAGTAATTTAATTCTCTATTCCTAAAGTGTAAAATGGTGGGGGCTTCATGAAATCCACGACCAATACCGTGTCCACAATAGTCTTGTACTACACTGTATCCGTATTCATCGGCTAAGTCATGGATTTTTTCTCCAATATCCATGTAACGGGCATTTGGCAAAGCAGCGGCTTCTATTCCTACTTCTAAACATTCTTTGGCTGCATTCACAAGAGATTCGGCCTCTTTGGATACTTTGCCCACCTTAAACATGGCACTAGTGTCTCCGTGGTATCCATTCAAAATAGTGGTGATGTCTATATTTACAATATCACCTTCTTGGAGCACAATCCCGGCGCTTGGAATCCCATGGCACACGACCTCGTTCAAGCTAATACAGCTGTTTTTAGGATAGCCATTGTAACCCAAACAGGCAGAGCTGCCTCCGTGTTGGATAGTGTATTCACCAATAAATTCATCGATTTCTAGGGTAGAAACACCTGGTTTGCAGAGTTCACCGGCCCGAATTAGTGTTTCTGCAGCCAAAGCACCGGCACCTCGTATCCATTCTATTTCTTTAGGGGATTTTATTTTGATTTTCGCCATTTTAGTCCTCTTGGTGTTTTGCTTTTGACTCCCAGTAAAAGCGATCTAATAAATAGGCCAATAACTCTTTGTCTTCTTCTAATTTAGCGAGTTCATCAACCAAACCTAGGTAACGCCTCATGCGTTCTTGTGAGCGTTGCCCCAAAGCTCTTTTGTGTCTTTCTAATAAAACTCGAGTTCGTTCCTGGGTTTTTTGAGCGATAATAGCTTCTGTAATAGGAGGCATTTTTATAAATTGAATCCCAAAATCTGCAGCTGTTTTGTGAAGTTCTATTTCTTCTACAGGAGTGATTAAAGAAATAGCTAAACCGCTCCTGCCTGCTCTAGCAGTCCTGCCGCTACGGTGTACATAAATTTCATGGTCTTCTGGGTGATCAAATACAATCACATGGGTCACATGCGATACATCGATCCCACGAGCCGCTACATCGGTGCAAATCAAAATAGGGAGTTTCTTATTTCTAAAATTTTGGAGTGTTTTTTCGCGTGTTTTTTGTGGAACATCTCCAGAGAGTGCCCCTACTGTGAAACCATAATTGGAGAGCACTTGTTCTAAATACACCACATCTTTTTTCATATTGCAAAAAATCATGCAACTATCAGGGTTTTCTAACTCTAGGATTTTAATGGTTAAAGAGTCTTTTTCCATAACATCACTTATATAGTAACGATGTTCTAGATTGTTGGCAATCACTTGATCGTAGCTCAGGGATAAAAACTCTGCACTGGGGCGTTGGAATTCTTTGGCTAAACTCTTTACAGTTTGGGGGATAGTGGCACTAAACATGGTGCAAGCGATTTCTCGGGGTAAAAATCTCCGAATGCGTTTCATGTCGGGATAAAAACCCATGGAAAGCATTTCGTCGGCTTCGTCTAATATTAAATCTCGAATGGATAAAAAATCGATGTTCCCTCTTTGTGCATGGTCTAGTAAACGCCCTGGAGTCGCAACAATAATGTGAATCCCTTCGCGAATGGCTCGCAGTTGAGCGTCATAACCCACACCACCAAAAATAGCGGTAGAACGAATCCCTGTATTGGCAGACAAGAGCTCTATTTCTCTTTGGACTTGCAAGGCAAGCTCTCTGGTGGGGACCAAGATTAAAGCTTGAGGGAATAAGTGTTCGGGTTCAATGATTTGCAAGAGTGGGAGCACAAAAGCCCCTGTTTTTCCAGAGCCTGTTTTGGATTGGATAAGCATGTCTCGTGCCTGGAGCATGTAGGGAATCGTTTTTCTTTGCACAGGCATAAGCTCGGTCCAGCCATGAGCACTTAATACTTCTTTTTGTGAAATAGGAAGTTGCTCAAAAGTATAGTCGGGGAGTTTATTTTTGGGCTCAATGATTTGGATTGGTGTCAAAAAGGGATTTGTATTGCTTTGTGTGTTTTCACTCATATTTTCTAAATTAGAAAAAAAAACACTCTTTGGCTTTTAATTAATATACAGTCCAAAAGTATTCAAGCCCAAAACTTATAAAACCATCTATGGTCGAGCCGCCAATAATAGTGGGCGAAGTGGTGGCACTTGCCGAGGGATCCTTATCTAACATGCGACCACGGCTAGCAAGGCCTCCTTTGAGGTTGATGCTCCAATGGTCAAAAAAAACAAAATGCGAGCCCACACCTAGAATCACACCCCTATATGCGTTTTCAAAGTTAATTCGTGTTTTGTAGTATTGCGACGCTTCTCGGTCTTTTTTAAGGGCAATATCTTCGTTAAAAAAACTATACTGAAAACCTAAAAATGCATAAGGAATACTCCTTAAAAAAGAAGCACTTTCAAAATTTTTAGATAAAGTCAAGTGAATCCCTGTCTCGTGTCTTTTGAAACGCCAGTGATCTAATTCATTATATAAGGTGTCTCTGGTGTCTATTTTTACTCGGTGAGAAGAATAGCGATAAAAAAACTCTCCTCCAATAAAACCATACCACACTCGCCCAAAATAAATGGAAGTGAAGGGGGCTTTGTCTTCGACAAAATTCCATAAACTCAAAGAATCTGCCGTGATTCGATAATTTTTGACTCGACTGTTCAGTTTGCTTTTGTACCAAGAATGAGGGGTTAAAGGGAATTTAGCTTGACCAATACCATAAGCAGCACCAACCCAAGTCTGGTGTTTGGGGATTTCTGAGTAAAATGGATCGGGCTCTTCGGCTTTTTTTTGGCGTTCTTTACTGCTCAATCGTCTGGTTGCTTTTTTATTAAAGAAAGTCTTTACAATAGATTCACTTTGTTCTAGAGAATTGGAATACTGAGTTAAAAACAAGAGGTTTTTGGGTGAATTGCTCTGCTCTTCTAGAATAGAGGCATAAATGCCTCCATCTTTTTGAGTTAAAAAAAGCACTGTTTTGTCTTCGAGTTGATTTAATTTTTGAAGCATGATGGGGTTTCTGGCTCGAAGGTGTTTGGATTCTAGGTGAGGTGCCATGTTGTCGTGTAGCCAAGAAGCATAGCGACTAGTGATGCTGTCTCTTTCCCATTCGCCAAAGACTCGACACTTGGGTTCTCCAATGCTTGGGTTTAACCTTTTTAAGGCCAAACAAAATTCTTGAGGCTGTATTATCAAGTTAGAATCTGGACTCCAAATTAAAATATCTGGATTGGTCCAAATGGTATAATCTCCTTTATAAATGATTTGCTTTGCATTTGAAAAATTAAAGGCCAAGGTGAAGCTCAAAAAAAAGAAAAATTTTTGCATTAAAAATCTCCTGCAGCCATTTCTTTTTGCATGGCAAGGACCAGATTTTTTATGTTCTTTTGAAGTTGTTCAAAACTTAAAGAATGAGTGTAGGGCTCTTGCCATTCTATTATAGAAGAGACTAAGGGGCGTTGTTTTTGGTTGTCCCATAGAGTATAAGAGGCTATAAAGCTTACCGACTTCACTTCGCTTTGAATTTGTGTGTTTTGTGAATGGAGTTCATAGTCAAAATAATAAGCTCTACTCAGGTCTGTTCCAATAATAAATTCGTGCAATAAAAGCAGATAAGGTGGGTTTATAGAATCTGTTGAAACCACTGAGCCTTGTTCGGGGAATTTTCCTTTTAAAAATATAGAGTGATCCAACTGAAAACTTTCTTCTGGCCAAGAGCTTTGAAGGCTATCAGGAAGCAAAAGGCTATTGGGAAAAAGGTTGTGGAGTTCCGCATAAAAAGTTTTGGACATCCAAGGGTCTATAATAGCATGAATGCTATCTGGCGGGAGGCTCAGGCGATTGGCAAACCATTTTTCTCGAGTCAAAATAAAAGCGTTTTCAAGTCCAATAACAGCAATAGAATCGTTTTTTGTGATTTTTTTTTGATAAGAAGGGTGTGCTACACTCCATTTAGATGCAGTGCAAGAAACAAAAAGCAGAAAAAAGAATAAAAAACTTAGGAACCAAAGTCCTTGAAAGATCGACTGGGTTGGGGCATCCGTTGTTTGCTGTATTTTCCGGTGTACCATTCGATATCTCCTTTGGGTTCCACAAAATAAACTTGTCCAATTCGAACTCCTGGATACACTCTAATGGGGTGTACCACAGCAATTTCAAGCGTCCAAGTAGGGTAGTGGCAAATGACCTCTCCATTTTCTAATTTTTCAAAACCCCATCCTAAATCACCAAAACCAGCCGTGATATGGGTATTTATCCCTAAACGCCCTATGGAGCTTCTGCCTTCAAACATAGGGATGTAACTATGGCTGATGGCAGATTCATTGGTCATTCCAATATATAAAATATTGGGCTGTAAAACCAAACCTTCTTCGGGAATAATCAGGTGTTTGGTAGGGTTGTCTTTTTTCATATCCAGACATTCACCCTCTTGAAGCTCATAAACCATCAAGTTTTCATTAAGTGTGACATCGATACTATTGGGAGACAAGTGTTTAGGTTCAAAAGGTTGAATGATTATATCTCCATCTTCCACCGCTTTTTTGATCGCATTTCTAGTGAGAAACATTTTGAAGCCCCCATTTTTCTCTGTATTGGTATATTTTATCTAAAATGGATTCTGAAACATTGATTTTTTGACGATTAGAATCATCTTTTAAAAATTGTATAATATCATCGATGTCTATAATAGAATATGCTTTGATATTGTATTTTTCTTGCACTGTTTGAATGGCAGATAGCCCTGACTCCAGTTTCTCTTTTCTATCGACAGAAACGATAAGGCCAAGTACATTCACCCCTTTAATTTTAGACAGAAACTCCATGCTTTCATGAATCGAAGTGCCGGCGGTAATCACATCTTCTATGATCACTACATTTTTGGGGCTTTTGTAGGTGTCTCCCACGAGCAAGCCTCCTTCACCGTGGTCTTTCACTTCTTTTCGATTGTAAGTAAAGCTAAGGTCTATTTGATGTGATTCGGCAAGTTTCAGTGCAGTGGCAGCACAAAGAGGGATGCCTTTGTATGCAGGGCCAAAAAGATTATCTGCTTGTCCAGCAAAATGTTTCACAAAAGTGCTTGCATAAAAAGAAGCCAAAGTGGATATAGAAGCCCCGGTTTTAAATTCTCCAGTATTCACAAAGTAGGGACTTTGCCTGCCGCTTTTAGTGGTAAAATCGCCAAAACGAAGGGCACCACTTGCCACCAAAAATTCAATAAAAGTGTTTTTATTGTTCAACATGGATTAAACTCCCATTAACATTGCGAATAGATTAGCAAAAACATTAAAGGATTCACTCGCATTATGGATAAGGATTAAAACAATGAATATCAAAAGACAAAAGGCCAAATACCAATAAGTGGCTTTTTTAAAACCTTTGATTTTAAACTTGAAAAACAACCAAAATACAACACTTAAAATAGCAGCAAAAATCCATGCTGTAGATGAGTTTAAAGGGTTGATCTGGTGTATGGCAAAAACAGAAGCGATGCCTGGAACAAAGAAAAATAAAATAGAAAGGAGGCTTAAAAATGCAAAACCAACAAAATAAGAAAAACCTTTTTCTTGGACGACGCGGGCTTCATCTTTTTTGGGTGCTTCTGGTGATGGACTTTGATTTGTGTCAGAGTCTATAGATGGAACATTGAGATCAGAAGGATTTTCAAGAATTTCTTTGTTTGAAGGAAGTTCTTTTGGATCCAGTGTGTTTGGGTTTTGTTCGGGATCGCTTTGCATAGAGGCTCCTATAATATAAAAGTACGGCCAGCGTACACAAATATGCGTTGTTCTAGCCAAAGTTTTAAGCCAGAAGAAAGGGTGCGTTTTTCAATATCTTTACCCAGTTGAATAAGCTCTCCAATACTCACAGTCTCTGGGACTCGTTCTATGTCTTGAAATATAATTGGCCCTTGGTCCAAATCTTCTGTAGCAAAATGAGTGGTAGCACCAATGACTTTTACACCTTTATGCCATGCTTGGTGGTAGGGTTTTGCTCCTTTAAATGCAGGCAAAAAACTGTGGTGGATATTGATGATTTTATATAAAAAATCTTGAGTAAAATCGGCACTTAAAATTTGCATATAACGGGCAAGCACAATGCCATCTGTTTTGGTTTCAGAAATAATTTCTCTAAAACGGCCTTCTTGGACAGATTTTTCTTGGTTGCTAGGAACATAATAAAAAGGCACTCCAAAAGAGCCACCCACAGGGCCTAAATCAGTGTGATTGCTCACAATGCAGCTAAATTCACAGGCTAGGGCTCCGTCTCGTTGTTTGAGCAAAAGATCGTACAAGCAGTGGTCTGTTTTACTTACAAATATAGCGATTCGAGGTGTTTTTTTGGTGTTTAGCAGATTCCATTTTAATTGGTACTCGCTTTCTATGCTTTTAAGGTGATTTTTCACTTCTAAAATACCAGCTTCTTCGATTTCAAAGACAGCCCTCAAGAAAAAAATCCCAATATCTTTTGCGGTGTGTTGCTTTAAATCGATAATATTAGCACCTGCTTTAGCAAGTACTTGGGTAGTCACAGCAATAAGCCCTTTTTGGTCGGGACAGTGTATCTGGAGGATATATTTCATTAAATTCATGGGATAAATTTAATAATTAAATTGAGAGGCTGTGTGTTGAATTTAATTTTTATGGGATTGTTTAGCATTTAAACAAATGGCTTTTACTCGCATTCTCCTAAGTTATCTAAAAAAAACAAAAAAACGATAGCTTTATTGCAATGGCTTTTAAAAGTAGTCCTTTGGCGGATATGTTATTGTGTAGCTTTATATTCAAGCTTCTTAGAGGTGTTTTTAGAGATGTTTTTGTGTTTTAAACAGATTTTTTGCAGTTTTAGCTCGTTGGAAACTATTTTTAAAAAATAGAAAGAAGAGATTTTGGAGCCATTTTGATCATTTATTGATTTTTTGAGCATAAATAGCACATTTTATATAGAACTTCTTGAGTATTTCTATTGAATTTGAATATAAATCTTGAAATGCCTTTGAATCTTGTAAAAAAGAAATGAAAATTCATCCATTGACCAGAATCTTGCTAAATTAAAAAGAGAAAGGGAATTTATGCAAAAGCGAATAAAAGAATATTTATGGATTTTGATCTATTTGATTTTTGGTCTTTCTACAGTAGAAGCTAGTTTTTTTGAGCTCCGTACTACCTTGGATATTGGTCTTAATGGTGCCCCTAAAGCCTCTTTTTTTGCACTAGATACTGTGGATCGTTATGCTTCTAATTGGCGTGCACTTCAGATTCCACTTGAAAATGGAAGCTCTTACGAACAAATCCATCCTTTTTTTCAGCTAGATTTAAAGGCTGCTTATGAAAACTTTTTAATACACATCGAAGCTCCTTTACGCAAAGATTTAGAAGCTTGGTACCAATCCAAATACAGTACTAATTTCACCTTATCTCCGAGTGAATTAGACATTAATGTGCCGAACAAGGCTTATGCAATATGGACAAACCAATCAGGATTTGTGCAATTGGGGCGTTTTAAACCCGATCTTTCGCCCACACCAAACACTTTAGCTATTGGAGGTGCACCTCATCACGATGCACTTTTGTGGCGTTTTGAGGCCAGTATTTTTCGTTATGATTTTTTGTTATCCTCTTTAAACCCTTGGTTGCATGGAACACCAGAAAAAAAAGGTGAAGCCTATCCAGAGGGTTCAGAAGCTTATTGGCAAGAAACGAGGAGCATGGACAATCAAAGGAATCGTTCTTACACAGAAGCTCATAAAAACTTAGCATTTCATAGCTTGGGTGTTGATTTAGGCTTTTTTTGGATTCGATTCATGGAGCAGAGTGTCATAGGGGGGAGGTCTTTGGATTTGAGGAGCATCAACCCTTTTATGTTTTGGCACGACAACTATGCCAATGGTTATACCAAAGCGAGTAGTTTTTTCGAATGGGGTTTTAGACCACAGAAATCATCTCAATTTTATTGGCAAATCAACTTAGAAGATATTGCAAGTCCTGTCGGAGAATCTGGAGGAGCCACTACTCGAAGTATCATTAGCTATCTCACTGGCTATAGGCAAGAAATAAAAACAGCAAGCCATGGGGATTTTATGTATAGATTGGATGTGGTTTACACCGATCCAGCACACAACAACCAAGGGCTTCCACTATTAAAACAGAGCAGCCGTCGAATGTATCGCAGCAATTACCGCAAACAAAGTGATCCAGATTTTGCAGATTCTTATTTTGTGGATTACCCTCTAGGTTATCGCCGAGGTCCAGATGCTTTAGACATATGGTTATTTGGAGTTTGGGAGCAAAAATCTCATAGAATCCAGCTCGAAATGGCATATTTAAGGCAAGGAGACAAAGACTTATACACAGACTATGAATTAGCGATAGCAGCAGATAAGGGGCTTTCTGGAATAGTGGAGACCCGTTATCTTGTCGATGTGCTTTACACCCAAAACTACAAGCCATTCCTCCAATTTTACTTTGGAGGAGGTTTTTTATGGGTCAAAAACAGAGAGCATATTGCTCAAAATTCGCAAAAAGATTTTTGGATCCGATCTGGGCTTGTCTTTTCTCATCTTTTTTTTAAAGGAAAGCCTTAGACACCTAGTTTATTCTTGTGTTTTTTTCTATTTTAATAAATGTGTTTGAATCCTTATAAGGCCTATATATTGTAGAGACACATAAGTACAATACAAGATATAGTATTTACGGGCTCAAATCAAGCACTGCATTTATCTATAGAGGTTATCATGGCAAGTATTGGCACTCCTTTGACTGAATCTGCAACTCGAGTTCTCTTTTGTGGAGCAGGAGAACTAGCAAAAGAACTTGCGATTGAGATGATGCGTTTAGGAGTAGAAGTCATTGCGGTGGATAGGTATCCAAATGCACCCGCCATGCAGGTAGCACACCGATCTCATGTAATAGATATGTTAAATGGAGCAGAACTTCGTCGCGTTATCCAGCAAGAAAACCCACATTATATTGTGCCCGAAGTCGAAGCCATTGCCACCGATGTATTGGTCGAACTAGAAAAAGAATCATTTCGTGTGATTCCAACCGCCAGAGCCACTCAACTCACCATGAATCGAGAGGGAATTCGTCGATTAGCTGCAGAAACTTTAGGGCTTAAAACTTCTCCTTATCGTTTTGCCGAAACCTTCGAAGCTTTTAAACAAGCTGTTCAAGAAATAGGCTTTCCTTGTGTAGTCAAGCCAATCATGAGTTCTTCTGGACACGGTCAAAGTGTGATTCGTTCAGAATCCGATATAGAAAATGCATGGGATATTTCACAAAAAGAAGGTCGCGCAGGTGCAGGAAGAGTTATTGTAGAGGGTTTTATAGATTTTGATTACGAAATCACCCTTTTAACAGTACAGCACATAGGCGGAGTTTCTTTCTTAGAACCTATTGGACATTACCAAGTCGATGGGGATTATCAAGAATCATTCCAACCACAAGCAATGAAGCCAAACTTATTAAAAGAAGCACAAAATATGGCACAAAAAATCACGGAAGCTTTAGGTGGTTACGGTATTTTTGGTGTAGAGCTATTCATCTCTAAAGACAAAGTGTTATTTAGTGAGGTTAGCCCGCGTCCACACGATACTGGAATGGTGACCTTGATTTCACAGGATTTATCGGAATTTGCCTTGCACGCTCGCGCCGTACTGGGGCTCCCAATTCCAAATATTGCTTTTCACGGCCCTTCTGCCTCAAAAGCTATCGTTTGTGAAGGAGATTCTTCACAATTGCGATTTGAAAATTTATCTGAAGTACTGTCTCAAACAGACACCTCCATTCGTTTATTTGGAAAACCAGAACTCAAAGGAAAACGCCGAATGGGGGTATTATTAGCTAGAGGAAAAAGCATCGAAGAGGCCCTTCAAAAAGTCAAACAAATGCGCGAAAAGATGAAGGTAAAATTATGACAACAAATAATTCATGGCGAAACTTTAATGCAGGTGCTTGGCAAAACGAAATCAATCTCAAAGATTTTATACATACCAATATTAAACCCTACTATGGAGATGAATCTTTTTTAGAAAAGGCTACCCCTAGAACTCAGAAAATAATGGAAAAAATCAACGCTTTACTAAAAGAAGAGCGAAAGAAGGGTATCTTAGATGTCAGTTTAGATGTAGGCACTTCAATCACAGCACACCAAGCAGGTTACATAGACAAAGATTTAGAACTAATAGTAGGGCTACAAACAGACAAAGCCTTAAAAAGAGCCATTGCTCCCAATGGTGGGATACGAATGGTTGAAAACGGTTTGCACGCCTATGGTTACGAGGTGGACCCTCAAATAAAAGAAGTCTATTCAAAATACAGAAAAGACCACAACCAAGGTGTTTTTGATGTTTACAGTCCAGACATAAAAGCTTGCAGAAAATCTGGAGTGATCACAGGGCTTCCAGATGCTTATGGTCGAGGCCGCATTATTGGAGACTACAGAAGGCTTGCCTTGTATGGATCCGACTACCTTATTCAACAAAAAATCTTAGAAAAAACACAAACCGATTTCGATGAATTTAACGAAGACACCATTCGTTTAAGAGAAGAGTTGTCAGAACAAATCAAAGCACTCCAAGAATTAGTCCAAATGGCAAAAAACTATGGTTTTGATGTGAGTCAGCCCGCGTCTAACGCCAAGGAAGCCATACAGTGGACCTATTTTGCCTATTTAGCAGCAGTCAAAGAGCAAAATGGAGCTGCCATGAGCATTGGTCGAATTTCTAGTTTTTTAGATATTTATATCGAAAGAGACTTTGCCGAAGGCACGCTCACAGAAATCGAAGCCCAAGAACTCATAGACGATTTAGTCATCAAACTTAGAATTGTCCGTTTTTTACGAACCCCCGAATACGACGCTTTGTTTTCTGGGGACCCCACTTGGGTTACCGAAGCCATTGGTGGCATATCCGAAGACGGTCGCCCGTTAGTGAGCAAGAACAGCTTTAGATTTTTACACACTTTGTACAACTTAGACCCCGCTCCCGAGCCAAATTTAACCGTTTTATGGTCTGAGCAACTCCCCGAAGCTTTCAAAAAATACTGTGCCAAAGTTTCCATAGAAACCTGTGCCATCCAATACGAATCCGACGATTTAATGCGTCCACGATTTGGAGATGACTATGGGATAGCCTGTTGTGTATCGGCCATGCGAATAGGCAAACAGTTACAGTTTTTTGGAGCCAGAGCAAACCTAGCCAAAGCCTTATTATATACCATCAATGGTGGAGTGGATGAGCTGAGTTTGGAAAAAGTTGCCACTGGATTTGAACCCATCTTAGACCCCATTTTAGACTACGACACCGTCTTAGAAAAGTTTGACAAAGTCATGGATTGGCTTGCATACACTTATGTCAAAGCCTTAAATGTAATCCATTATATGCACGACAAATACTATTACGAACGCATAGAAATGGCATTCCACGACCGAGATGTTTTACGAACCATGGCTACAGGCATCGCTGGTTTATCAGTAGCGGCCGACTCTTTATCTGCTATCAAATACGCCAAAGTGACCCCTATCCGAAACGAAGAAGGCATAGCCACCGATTTCAAAATAGAAGGCACTTACCCCGCTTATGGCAACAACGACGACCGAGTCGATAGCATAGCGGTCATGCTAGTCAATCGATTCATGGAAAAACTAAGAAAACAAAAAACCTATAGAGACAGTGTGATCACCCAGTCCATTTTAACCATCACCTCCAATGTGGTTTATGGCAAAAAAACAGGGAACACCCCTTGCGGTCGTCGAGCAGGCGAGCCTTTTGCACCAGGAGCCAACCCCATGAATGGCAGAGACAGCAATGGTTTCATAGCAGCAGGAGCCTCAGTCGCCAAAATCCCGTACGACAACGCCTTAGACGGAATTTCTTGGACAGCCACTTCAACTCCCAGTGCACTTGGTCATGGAATCGATGACCAGTCCATCAATTTATGCAATTGCCTAGACGGATTTGTGGGAGCGGGCGGTTACCATGTCAATGTGAATGTACTCCAAAGAGACACCTTATTAGACGCTATGGAACATCCAGAAAATTACCCCTCTTTAACCATACGGGTCTCTGGATATGCGGTGAACTTCATCAAACTCACACGAGAACAACAGTTAGATGTGATCAACAGGACTTTTCACGAAAATCTAGTCTAAATTTTTTTTGAAAACACATTTAAAAAGCTCGTCAGCAATGGCGAGTCTTTTTTTATGAAGTTCCAGAAACGCCTGGCTACAAAAGTCCAAGCAAAGCCCCAACAGCCATAATCGCTGCCGTTTGTGCCCTAAGCCGAGAATTTCCCAATTGTAGAGACTGAACAGCACCATTTTGAAAACTTTGAATCTTTTGGATCTCTGCCTCAGAAAAACCGCCCTCTGGCCCCACCAACAAAGTCGTATTCCTCTCCAAGGCCTTTAGATTCGCGGCCGATACTCCGTGTATATCTGCAAAAATCAAATCTCCAGAATAAGATTTTAACCATTCGTGGAATGGAAGGGGGCCATTGATACTGGTGAGCCATGCCTTTTTAGATTGCTTTAAGCCCACCAAACTTTTTGCCTCTGCCTTTCGTATTATTTTTTGACAATTAGACTTTTTGGGCTCTTGAGAATAATCGGTCCTCAAAAAAGTGATTTGATCGAGTTCGGTTTGAGTCGCATGAAACACAAAATCTTGGATAGCCTCTTCTTTTAAGCAAGCAATAGCCAAAGAAAGCAACGGTTTAGGCTTTTGAAAGACGGGCTCTTCTCGAATCCATATTTCGCATCCATTCGAATGGATATCCACTATTTCTGCTTTGGCAAAAGAGCCTTTACCATCACAAAGATTCAACACAGTACCAAGTTTTGCACGGTAAACTTTTATGGCATGGTGTGCCTCATCGGCGAGTAAAAAGTGTTTTCCTGCATGTAAATCAGGATGAAAAAAATGTGTATCTGGAGATTTCATGGGGGCAAAATAAAAATTAAATGAGGAGAATGGCCACCCAAAACCTTAAAAAATCAGAAATAGTCAGTATCGGCTTTTATCCTATCGAATTTTCGCTTCAAAATCTCGAAATAACGGCTCTAAACGAGATAAATTTCAAAAACATATACATTCAATGCTGTTTTGCACTCAAAACAAAGACTCTAAAACAGAAATAAAACGAAATACACAAATACAGGATTCAATAAAAGAATAGACTCTATAATCTGTAAAAAAAATCTATTTAAAATAAAATGCAACCGTTATTTCAACTCAAAAGAATAAATAGACTTCGGCTTTAGTATTTTAAAATCTTAAAAGGGCTTTTTTACTATATTTATAAGATGAATGAAAAAATTTGGATAACAGGTGCAAAAGGCATGTTGGGGCAAGAACTGAGTGCCCTTGCCTCACAGCATTCATACCATACGATTTTAAGTGACATAGAAGTCGATATCACCAACGAATCGAGTGTAGAATCTTTTATAGAAAAGCATCAACCCAGTGTCCTCGTCAATTGTGCGGCATACACAGCCGTAGATTTAGCCGAAACCGAAAAAGACTTGAATTACAAAATCAATGCCACTGGCCCACAAGTTTTAGGCAAAGTTTTAGCACCAAAAAACATCCCCATACTGCATATTTCCACAGACTATGTACTCAACGGAAAATCTCCAAATCCTCTTCGACCCAGTGACGCCTATTCTCCAGTCAACGAATACGGCAAAGCCAAAATGCAAGGGGAGTTGTTTTTAAAAGAGAGTGGGGCTTCGGTGTGGATTTTAAGGACCGCATGGCTCTACGGCATTCATGGTAAAAATTTTGTCAAAACCATGCTCCATTTAATGCAAAACAAAGAAGAACTACGGGTCATTCACGACCAATTTGGCAACCCTACTTGGACCCTCAATTTGGCAGAAGCTATCCTTCAAATCATCCAAAGCAAATCTCATTTTGGCACATACCATTACACAGGCGATGGCATCACCTCGTGGTATGACTTTGCCAAAGCCATTCAAGAATTAGGGCTTCAATATGGCTTGCTTTCAAAATCGATTCCCATACACCCTGTCTCAAGCTCAGAATTTGTCACTCCCGCCAAAAGGCCTTTATGGTCAGCCCTTTCCAAAACAGAGGTGCAAGAAACTTTCGGAGTCCAAGTCCCTCACTGGAAAGAAGCTTTAAAAAAGTACATCCAGTTGGAGTCCACCCATGCTCCAGACTAAAAAAAAGATTCGAGCTTTGGTATTTGATTTAGACGGCACTCTTTATTTAAGTGGAAAAGCATACCCAAAAGCCGTAGAAACGGTGCATCAAGTCGCCAAGCAAGTACCGGTCTATTATTTAAGCAACAACACCAGCAAATCCCCTGTCTTTTACAAAAATCGTTTGCAACGAATGGGTCTCCCCTTAGCCAAAGGGGCCATTATTTCTGCCTTAAATTTAGCTTTAGACGCCATCCAAAAAGAAGGCCTTCAAAACATTTATTTCTTTGCCAACCCAGAAGTGAGAGAATGGTTTTTGGCTCAAGACCCCAGCCTAAACCTTCAGTCCAGCATTCAAGACTGCGAATTAGTCTTAATGGCCTATCACAATTCAATGGATTATCAAGAGCTTTGCGAATTGTCTTGGCGATTGCAAAGAAAGACTCGATTTTGGGTCACACACACTGACTTGGTTTGCCCCGACTCCAACGGCTCTGTTCCAGACATAGGCAGTTTTTTGTCCCTATTCAAGACAGCTTATGGCATAGAACCAGAACGGAGTTTTGGAAAGCCCAATCCCGAAATATTAAAACCACTCTTACAAGCTTACGAGCCTCAAGAAATATTATTTGTAGGAGACCGTTTGTATACCGACTTTGAATTAGCCAAAAGAACTGGCTGCCGTTTTGCACTCCCTCTTTGCGGAGAAACCACCCTCCAAGACATAGAAAATCTTCAAAAAAACAACGAAGAAATTCCAGAAATCATCGTAGATCAAGTGAGTGACATAGACTTCAACTCTCTCATTCAGGGCCTCATATGAAATCATGGATTCCTCTATTTTTAATACTCTCCAGTTTAGCTTTCAGCGGTGAAATTTTGACCATCGCCGTAAGCTTAGCCCCTTACGCCAACATTGTCGACGCCATTGGAGGCGAAAAAGTCTCTGTGATCACCATGGTCCCTTCCAACGCCGACCCTCACTCTTACGAGCCAAAACCAGCCACACTCAAAGAATTTTCAAAAGCAAAACTATATTTCAGTGATAGCTCTGGGCTAGACCAAGCCTGGCTTCCACGATTCATGTCGGTAAACCCCTCGGTCCAGTTAAAATTTATCACTAGCGGCATCCACTGGTCAGAAGCTCATCACCACCACGATCATCAGCATTTAGACCCTCATTTATGGACTTCTCCCAAGCAAGTATTGCTCATCGGTAAAAACATTTTAAATATTTTAGTTTCAGAAGCGCCTGGCTCCAAAGACTATTTTGAGTCTCGTTTCAAACTTTTCACACAAAAGTGGACAACTTTAGACGCTCATATGGAAATGGAACTTAAAAAACTCCCTCCAGACAAACGCATCTTCTTAGTTTTTCACCCATCCTATGGCTATCTAGCTCGTGATTATGGACTCACACAAGCAGCCATCGAAATCGAAGGCAAAGAACCCAAACCCAAAGACTTACAAAAACTAATCAACACCGCCAAAAAGAAAAACATCAGCATCGTTTTTGTGCAACCTCAATTTAGCAAACGAGCCGCCGAAAGCATTTCCACCCAATTAAAAGGAAGAGTCTTGAGCACCAATCCATTGGCCTACGATATCGAAGCCAATCTTCGACTCTTTATACAAGCTTTAGTGCAAGAGGATCAAAAATGAAGGCAGTCGAAATCCAAAACATGAGCTTTTCTTATGGTCACAGCTTGGTCTTAGATCAAGTCTCGTTCACCATCCAAGAAGGAGACTTTGTAGGGATCATAGGCCCCAATGGCGGGGGCAAAACCACTCTCATGAAACTCATGCTAGGCCTTTTAAAACCTCAAAAAGGAACTATCAAACTATTAGGAAAAAAAGTCCCTCATCCCAAAGCGAGTGTGGGTTATGTCCCTCAAAATACCAGTCACAACATTGATTTTCCAATCACCGTAGAAGAGTGCGTGGCTTTAGGCTTTTTAAATCAAAAAAAAGACCCCAAACTCATCTCGTGGGCTTTAGAACAAGTCCACATGCAAGATTATCGTTTCAAGCGTTTAGGAGAACTCTCTGGAGGTGAACGGCAGCGTATTTTCATCGCTCGAGCACTGGTTTCTTCTCCTCGCATCATGCTACTCGACGAACCCTCTAGCAATATCGATGTCGGCGGACAAGAGCAGCTTTTTAAATTACTCGAAGAACTAAACCAACAAATGACTGTGGTGGTAGTGAGTCACGACCTGATGGTGCTTTCCAATCGTATCAAAAGTGTAGTTTGCGTAAACAAAACAGCCCATTACCACCCCGAACGCGAAGTCACTTCTGAGATGATGCGTAAAATGTATGGCTGCGAAGTCGATCTAATAGCACATGGTATCCCGCATCGAGTATTTGCAGAACACCATTGTTAAAGTCTATTAACCAACACTATGTTCTAGTTTTAGCGTGAGCAACTGTCTCGCCTCTGAAGCAAACTCTCCGGGCAGCTCTTCAAACACATCTCTACAAAAACCACTCACCAAAGCTTGTATAGCATCTTCTCTGTCGATACCCCTAGATTCAAAATAATAAAGTTGATCTTCACTGATCCGACTCGTTGTGGCCTCGTGTTCTGTTTTTGCAGAAGCATTTGCAATTTGAATATAAGGAAAAGTGTGTGCGGCACTCTTTTGGCCCACCAG
The DNA here is from genome assembly GCA_012523035.1 of Fibrobacter sp. Classification (GTDB taxonomy): domain Bacteria; phylum Fibrobacterota; class Fibrobacteria; order Fibrobacterales; family Fibrobacteraceae; genus JAAYJH01. The sequence continues at coordinate 2,475 of JAAYJH010000074.1, read as the reverse complement.
CATACTATCACATTGGGTAAAGTTTCTAGCATCGGTAGCTTTGGAATTCACACTCACCAAACCCCTAAAAGCATTGCTACTATTGTCGGCACTAATCCCTTTACTAATAATAGTGCTTTTGGTGTTTTTCCCTAGATGGATCATTTTGGTTCCTGTATCGGCCTGCATATAACCATTGGTTAGTGCCACAGAATAAAATTCTCCAATAGAGTGGTCTCCTGCCAAAATACAAGAAGGGTATTTCCAAGTGACAGCACTTCCGCTCTCCACTTGGGTCCAGCTAATATGGCTGTGTTTTCCAGCACATTTACCCCGTTTAGTCACAAAATTATAAACCCCACCTTTTCCAGTATCTGGATCACCGGCGTACCAATTTTGCACAGTACTGTATTTAATTTTGGCGTGGTCTTTGGCGATAAGCTCTACCACAGCCCCGTGCAATTGGTTGGTGCTAAACTCAGGAGCCGTACAGCCCTCTAAATAGCTCACACTAGCCCCTTCGTCTGCAATAATCAAAGTCCGTTCAAACTGCCCTGCTTCTTTATTATTAATCCTAAAATAAGTCGATAAATCCATGGGGCATCGAACACCGGGTGGCACATACACAAAACTCCCATCGGTAAACACGGCACTATTTAGGGCTGCAAAATAATTATCGCCAGGTGGCACCACAGAACCCAGGTATTCCTCAATAATCTCTGGATACTCTTGCACAGCATCGCTAATCGAGGTGAAAATAACACCGTATTCCATGAGTTTTTTCTTATGACTTGTAAAAATACTCACACTATCAAACACAGCATCGACCGCCACATTAGCAAGTCTCTTTTGTTCTTCAAGTGGAATGCCCAGCTTTTCAAAAGTAGCCAAAAGCTCTGGATCCACATCTTCGATAGACTCGTATTGTTTTTTCGTCTTTGGAGCAGAATAATACACAATATCTTGCAAGTCCATAGGCGGAAAATCAAGCTCTCCCCAAGTGGGTGGGCTCATTTTTAAAAACTGCTCATAGGACTTTAGCCTAAAATTCAATAAAAATTCGGGTTCTTTCTTAAGTTTAGAAGCTCTCCTAATCACAGATTCATTCAAACCTTTTTCAAAAGCCTCATTTTCGATATTGGTCACAAAACCATATTTATATTTTTTAGACATAATAAAACTTTACTACTCATCAAAAGCAGCATAGGCTGCAAAGGGGTTTTCGGGCTCTACAAAAAGGTTATAATACACAGAAGACTGTAGCTTATCTTCTATATAAAACAAAGTACTCCCGGTAGCCGCACTGCATCCATCACAAGCACCCAAATAGCGGATTATCAAACGATTTTTATCGGTCAAATCCAAAATCTCCATATCGCCACCGTCCATCATCAACATCCCTCGGACATATTCATTGATAGCTGCTTTGATTTTTTGAAGCTTTTCCTCTTTTGTCAAAGCATTCCATTCCGCATCGGCCTCGGCTCTACCTTCAACAGTTTGCGTTTTATATTTACTCACATCCATCGCTTCTCTAGCAGCCAAAGCCAAGTTTTTTTTCTCGGGGTAAGCTTCTGCGATTTTAGTGATGAGCTTTTGCAACAAAGCAATTTCAATAGCACTTTCTGGAAGGGCTCTAGTGTGCGGGCTATCTCTCAACTCTTCTTCCACCCGATCCACATGGATAGAAGCAGCTTCTTCGACAGTCTTATTTTGAATCAAAGCACAAAAAGCATCGGCGAGAGCTGTGAATATAGGCCCACCATAAGTAAAGAACCGAGTCTCCAAAATTTGATCAGAATCGGGATCCACCAACAAATAGATTTTAAGACTAGACTCTTTAATGTCAATAAGGGCAAGGCCTTTTTCATCTGCTTCTATTTGAAAAATAGCACCACGATACTTAGGAGACTTAGCCACTAAAGCCAGTTTATTAGATATAGATTGTGTCTCTTCGGTCATCATACCCTCAAGTTAGCAAAAAAGCCCTTTTTAGACTATAAAAATTATTTTTATCCAAATCAAAAGCTCTCCATAACACTTAAAAGTGAAAAAACTAGTTTGAAGTTGAAATTTCAGAAGCGGCCTATGCTTTTTAGTGTCTCAAACTGTTTTTTTAGCCTTATACTTCAAAAAGTCTTTTATCCCTTTCCACTCTACGGCTTATAGGACTCTTGCCAATGAAATAATGAACATGGAGGGATCTTTTTCATTTAAAAGCTTTAAATTATTTAAGATAATGTCGAATAAGGCCATTCTGGTGAATTAAATGAATCAAAGCAATTGTGATAAAAGCCACAAACTAAACTTTATTTCACACTTTTTACTAGAAAATCATTGTTTTTTACAAAATGAATGTATTTTTAAACAAATACTATCACAGATCTTCTCAACTGCTATCAAAGACCAAGGCTTGCCCAAACCATGGGGTTACAATGACTCAATATTTCAAAAACACTTCAATAAAAATAGCTTTATTATTTTCGTGGCTTTGTG
>JAAYJH010000073.1 GCA_012523035.1 Fibrobacter sp. | reverse complement strand
GTTTCACCTCACATTTCAAACACGCATCCCAGTCTGTTTCTGACACGCGTTTCGCACGGATTGCCACGGGCAAAGCGTGAAATCCGTACTAGAGAAAGCTTTGTAATTAAAAGTTATTTAATAATGAATAGATAAAGTGAATAGTGGAAAGCTGGAAGTGGGTAGTGGTTCATGTTAGAGATGTTATGCAAATTCGGAGTGGATGGTGCGAAAATTGTGCCAGAAATGAAGGGATGCGAATTAGAGATGTGGTACGGAAATCGGAAGGATACGGTGGGAAAAGCTGAAGAGGATGGTGCGAAAATCGTGCCAGAAAAGTGGGGATGCAGGTTAGAGATGTGGTACGGAAATCGGAAGGATACGGTGGAAAAAGCAGAAGAGGAAGGTGCGAAAATCGTGCCAGAAATGTAGGGATGCGAGTTTGAATAGTGGGATGCGTGTCCAAAAATGCTGTTAATCTCTAAGTGCTAATAACTTTTAACTTTTCACTAATAAAAGCCAGGCGCTTCTGAAACTTCAATAATAAAACGAGTGTAGTTTTTAAAATAAAAAAAAGGCCTTTGGAGCCTTTTTAAAGTTTGAAGTGGAGTTATTCTCCGAAGGCGGCGTCTGCGGCTTCATCGATATCGATGGAAGGGGTTTCATCGATGCTCTGTTCTTCTATATTTTCTACAGGAGTTTCTCGAATGGAAAGCTTGTCTTCTTTAAACTTGTACATGGCGATGGTGGTGGGCTTTTTAGTGAGTTGGATATTTCCTAATAGGGCTTGTTCGTTAATAAAACGAGCCTCTTGAGCCATCATCACTACTGCTTTGAATACAGAGCCTTCGCACTTTTCACTGGCGTAAATATCATCTAGATAAACTCTTTGATCGGACATAGAAATACCTCTAGCGTTGATTTAACAGGAGGAAGAGGGATTCGAACCCTCGTTACAATTAAGTAAACACGCTTTCCAAGCGTGCGCCTTCAACCACTCGGCCATTCCTCCAAAATTATAGACCTCAATTATAATAAATAAAGCAAATAAAACAAGGGATATTCAGCTTTTTCTTCTAATAATTATATCTTATCATAAAGACTCCAAAACATTTTGAATGAGTGGTTCTATGGTTTTTGGGGAAAAGTCAAATTGAATGCCTGCGGTTTTAAATAGTTGAGGGAGTTTTTGACTGCTTCCTAAAGATTCTGCAGTGAAAAGTTGGTCCAAAGCTTTTTGAGGGTCCTTTTTATAATTGGCCCATACTTGTAAAGCCCCTAATTGAGCTATGGCGTATTCGATGTAATAAAAGGGGACTTCAAATAAATGGAGTTGTTTTTGCCACAAATAATCTCTAAATTCTTCGAGTCCAGAATAATCGACACCTGCATCAAAACGGTCCATGATGCCACGCCAAATTTCTTTTCTGTCAGTGGCGTTGTGATTAGGTCTAGTATAAAGTTCGTGCTGAAACTGGTCTATGCTTGCCACCCAAGGGAACAACCAAATGATATCTTCGAGTTGCCCCCTGGTGCTTCGTTTGGCATCTTCCGGACTATAAAACTCACTCAAATCAGACATGACAATAAGTTCCATGCTCATGCTAGCGACTTCGGCAAATTCTGAGGGAATATCTCTGTAAGCCACTATGGGTTGTTTTGCCATGGCGAATTGATGGAATGCATGTCCGGCTTCGTGAAATAAGGTGTAAGCATCTCGGTCGGTGCCCGAAGCGTTCATAAATATAAAAGGCACGCGACTTTCATCGAAACCAATTTGGTAGCCTCCAGGAGCTTTTCCTATTCGACTATCTAAGTCTATTAAATTTTGATCGATGAGAGTTTGAAACCATCTTGCTGTTTTAGGGTGCATTTTTTTGAAGATTTTGGCAGTTTTTTTGAGGAGCTCGGTGCTGTTTTCAAAAGGCTTCAAAGCAGGGCGATGCAAAGGATCTACATTTAAGTCCCAAGGCCTTAATGAAGTCAAGCCCATTTGGGTTTTCCTTTGTTGGTATATTTCTTTTAAAGCGGGAAGCACTATCTTTTCTATACTTTCATGAAAATCTCGGCAGTCCTTGGGTGTATAGTCTATACGGCCTTTTGCTCTAAAAATATAATCTAAGTAGTCTGTAGACCCTGTGTTTTTGGCAATGGCGATTCGAGTTTTGAACAACTCATCAAAAGAATCGTCTAATCGATCTTTGTCTTTTAATCTACGATTTCCAATGAGACGCCAGGCTTTTTCACGGACACTTGCATCTGGAGACTCCAAAAAAGGACTCATCTGAGAAAGAGTGTAGGTCTTTCCATTAAAATCCACGCTCATAGTCCCGGTGATACCCTGGTATTTTTGAACATCTTGGGCAAGCTTTGTTTCTAGTGGAATGTTTTTAGCGTTGAATAGGTCTAGAGCCACTTTCACTGACTCAAACCAAAGACCAAACTCGTCTTTTAAATCCAAAAGTGAAGGGTGCTGGACTAACTTTTTTCTAAGCAGGTCTCCATATTCACTCATGATGGGGTCGATGTTTTCAACAAAGTAGTTGTAATCTTTGGAGGCCTTTTCATCTTGAGTATTGATAGTCATCGCCACATAACGGCGAGACATGGACTCTGAAAGTACAGACTCCAATTCACTCCATTTTAAAATCCACGATTTCAAGGAATCAGGAGTCCCTAAAATCTTTTCGGACTCTAATTCTTGATACAATTCTAACACCGTTTCACTCTTATTAATATCTAAATCAAGAGGAACAAAAAATCTTTTTTCTTTCATTTAAATAAACCTATCCGTTATAAAAGTAGTTTTTCTACCCAATTTTCTATCACAAAATCCATAATCTTTTGACGAGCAAAATCTGTCACTTCCTTTCGTTCTTTGTCTGTGATCTCTTTGTGAAACTCAAATTCTAAAGGCATAGGGGAGTCATTTTTTTTGACAGCCACCCCAAAAACACCTTTCATTTTTGCCTCTTTAGAAAAAAACAAAGCCCAAACTTTCGAATCAATAGGCACACTGGTTTTAAACTCCACTTTTTGCTTGCCCGGAATCAAGACCTGCTTCTGGACTAAACTCACGGGAAGTTCCAGAGAATCTAATGTTAAAACGGCATCAAAAGATTCCACCCATAAAGAATCCTTCTCTGGACTATCCAAAATAAAAGCCACCCTCAAAAAAGCCGTCCCAATATGACTAGAAATAATCCCTTTTGCCAAATTTGTCACCAAAGAAATCACTTCTGGATTGGGCAAAATACTCTCACTCGTAGAGCTGAGCTCCTTAAACAGGGTGGAATCTATCACCAATGAATCTAAACTCACACTATCCAAAGATAATTCAGCTCTGGACAATATTCGATTCACCTTGAGCTTTTTTGAAACACTACAAGCACTCAACAAAAAAACTGTAAAAAACAACAAAAACCCTAAATATTTGAACTTCACCATAAAACCTCAAACAAAGATACCCACAATATACCAAAAAGAAAGATAAAACACCAAAAAACTTTAGCAAAGGGAGGCTCATTTTAAAAGCATCTATCATAAAAAAATCATTTTTCTCTTGACCCTCACTACTTTTAATATATCTTATTCAAAATTTATTTTTAGGTAGAGGAAATTACTTGTACAAGATCCTATATTTTATAACCGTACTTTATACTAAACAAATAAGGCTTTTGATAAAATAAGGAACAGAACATGAATTTAACTCTTAATACAAATTTAGCTCATGGATATAAGAGTAAGTCACAAATTGCAAGAGTACTGAGCGAGGATTGGGTCTTAAGAAATATTTATTGTCCGGGGTGTGGATACTCTTCGTTGAATAAATTTAAAAATAATCGCCCTGTTGCAGACTTTTCTTGTAAAAAGTGTAAAGAAGAGTTTGAATTAAAAAGTAAAAGTGGAAAATTTTCAAATACAATTGCAGGTGGAGCGTATTCCACAATGATTGAACGCATTAATTAAGAGAATAACCCGAATTTTTTCTTTTTAACTTACACCAAAAATTGGACTGTGAATGATTTTTTCATAATTCCTAAGCATTTTTTTACACCTGAAATAATAATCAAAAGACCACCCTTAGCAGCAACTGCAAAACAAGCAGGGTGGGTTGGATGCAATATTGATATATCGAAAGTTACAAGGGTAGGGAAGGTGTTCTTGGTAAAGAACTCTCAAGCAATCCATCAAAATTTTGTCAAAGAGACCTTTAATAAAACTTTGTTTTTGCAGACAAAAACTAAAGGAGAAAAAGCTTGGATTTTGCACATAATGAATTGTGTAGATTTGATTCAAAAAGAAACTTTCACTCTTGATGATGTCTATAAATTTGAAAAAGAGTTGCAGTCAAAATACCCAACTAATAACTTTATTAAAGATAAAATACGACAACAATTACAAGTTTTACGAGACAAAGGTATAATTGAATTTGTCGGTCGTGGTGTATATAAAAAGGTGTAAGATGAAGAAATTTAAGATTGAAATCTAGGAGTTTTTATCTCGAATAATTAAAGTTGAAGCGTTAAATGCAGAAGAAGCAGTTTCAAAAGTTAGAGCGATGTATAGAAAAGAGGAAATTGTTTTAGATAGTGAAGATTATGTGACTACCGAAATCCAAGAATATTTGGACTAAACATTGAGCTCAAAAAAGAAAAGCTTAATAAATCAAACTAAGAAAAACTCGTGAATTTAAGAGAATCACTCACTTCCGATAATGTATATTATGTAAACTAAAAGAGTAAAAGGCTTCTAAATTAAGATATTTTCTGATTCATTCCGCTTTATTTTTTTTCTCGAAAACAAATCCGATGTTTTATAGATTATTATCTTTTATTGTGTCTTAACGGTTAAATCCTTTACTGGATGCC
>JAAYJH010000012.1 GCA_012523035.1 Fibrobacter sp. | reverse complement strand
TTGCCGTTATACATGCCTTGAGTCATCACATCCCATGGGCTTGGACCAGCGATGAAATTATTTTGATCGTCGTAAGCATAATGGTCTTTGAGGCCCAAAACATGGCTAAATTCATGAACAAAAATCCCGAGTTGATTTAAGCTGTTGATTTTATTACCTTCTTGAGCGGAGAGAATATATTTATTAAATGAGAAACCATTAGAGACATAGGCTCTATTATTAGGATTGGAGCCGTTGTATTGCATCCAATATTGGTGAGCCCAAAAATCTTCGCTGAGTTGGGTTGCATCTACTTCTCTTCCAGGAAATAAAAACAAAAAGCCATCGACATTAATTTTATTAGCACAATATTTGTTTCCGTCAAAGTCCTTGCGAGCAGTCAAAATGTCAAGGGCATCTGCGATCAGTTTGCCTTCCATTAATTTTTGATTGTCAGAAACATAATCACTCAATTGCTTATCCAAATGTATGGGGAAAATATCAAAATGCGGTTGAAACAAAGAATCTGAGGAGACTAAAAAATAATCACGAAGACTCCCAATGTTTTTATCTTCTGAAAATCCAGATTCATTAAAAAATCGATGAAACAAGGCCGAATCCATTGCATTTTTGTCTTTAGTCGATAACAAAATGACAGGAAAACGCCGTTCGCCAATGGTCCAGGCTTCATTCACAGGTCGTTCTATTAAAGGGGGTGCCTGCAAAGAGGTGGGACTTTGCTTTTCTGGTTTTTGGAATCGTTTTTGTCGCTTTTGTTGATGGGCTTTTCTGGATTTTTTTTGATTGATTTTTTTTATTTTTGAAGTTTCAGAAGCGCCTCGTTTATTTTTAGTGCGTACCTTTACAGAAGAAGCCTCTCCCTCTTCATTGGCAAAAAAGAACAGTCCTGTAGAATCTTGAACAATCAAAAGACTATCTTCACTGGTGTAGTAATAATAAAATTCGTCTCCATGTTCACGGATTAAAATTTCAGTCCCGTCCATTTGTGTAATAGTCTTTAATCCTGTAAAAGCTGGCCTTGCTTCTAAAATGATAGAAGAAAAAAAGAAGGCGAGAGCAATAAAAAAATAATGCATGAATCTCCTTTAGTCTTTATTTAAAAACCAATTTCTAAAGCACAAAAGAATCACCCGTTGTATTTATTCTTTATTAAAAACTTTAGAACAACATAAACTTGGTTCTTTAAAAGAACTCATTTTAATTTATGATTTTTTTCTATAAAAAGCTGTTCCAAAGCTTTTATGTGTGTAAAATTTGTTTAATTTTCTGGATGGATGTGCTGAAATGCTACAAATCGCGTGTTTTCTAAAAAATCTTGAAAGCTTCTTTGGTATTTTAACCATGGGTAAAGGTGTGATTCTGATTCTAAGAGTTTTTCTTGTCCGGGAGCAATTTCGAGCAGTATATAAGCATTAGAGGCTAGGCGCTTCTGACTACCCTCTAACAACAAGCGAATCCATTTTAAACCATCGGGTCCACCAAATAAGGCAAGATGCGGGTCAAAAAACTGAACCTCTTCTTGAAGGCTTTCCTTTTCGTTGTCGGGGATATAAGGGAGATTGGCGACAATCACATGGGCCTTTTCTTCTGGGAAGTTTTCCCACAAATTACTTTCTATAAAAGAAATGTTATCCACTTGATTTGCGGTGGCGTTGGTCTTCGCTAGTGACAAGGCATCTGTGGAAATATCACTCGCCCAAACTTTGAGTTCTGGAAATTCTTTGGCAAAAGCAATCGCAAGGGCACCAGTTCCAGTCCCAATATCAAAGAGTTTTTGATGGGGTTTTAATGGAGCTAATTCTTGAATTAAATCGACCATCATTTCTGTTTCGGGGCGCGGGATCAAAGCCCTAGTATCGCATTGAATCAAATGCCCTCTAAAAGAGGTGTTCCCGATAATATGTTGTAGGGGTTCTCGTTTGGCCCGTCTAGCAACCAAAGGTCGTAATGAATCAAGTTCTGTTTCGCTTAAAGGTTTGTCAAAATTCAAATACAAATCCATTCGTTTCATATTGAGGCCATGTGCGAGTAGATACTGGGCGTCTAAACGAGCGTCTGGAATTTTGTGCTTTTCAAAAAAAGCTGTAGTGGCGTTTAAAATTTCAAGTACGGTGCTCATGCGTTAAATTCACCCAGTTTTTCTTGAGCGTTGGCGATTTGTAAAGCGTCTATGATCTCTTGAATTTCTCCTGTCATTACAGAATCCAGACTGTACAAAGTTAGATTGACTCGGTGGTCAGTGATGCGGTTTTGTGGGTAGTTGTAGGTGCGAATTTTTGCCGATCGGTCTCCAGTCCCCACTAAGGCTTTTCTGCTTCTGGCTTCTTCTTGCTCTTTTTTGGCTATGGCTGCGTCCAAAAGTTTGGCTCTCAACATGTGCATGGCTTTGCTCCTGTTTTTGAGCTGGCTGCGTTCTTCTTGACAGCTTACCACCACTCCAGTAGGGATGTGGGTGAGGCGGACCGCAGAATCTGTTTTGTTCACATGTTGTCCACCTGCTCCGCTAGCTCTAAAAGTGTCCATTTGAATGTCGGACTCACGGATTTCAACATCGAGTTCTTCGGCCTCTGGAAGAATAGCTACAGTTGCAGCAGAAGTGTGAACTCGGCCTTGTGTTTCGGTGTCGGGGACTCGTTGAACGCGGTGCACTCCACTTTCAAACTTTAAAGTTCCATAGACAGAATCACCTTCTATGAAAACGACGACTTCTTTGTAACCGCCTACTGTGCCCTCCGAAGCATCTAAAATAGACATTTTCCAATGCATAGAGTCACAATAACCGCGGTACATTTTTAATAAATCATTGACAAATAAAGAAGATTCGTCACCCCCCGTTCCCGCTCTTATTTCTAAGGTGGCATTTCTAAAATCCCAAGGCTCTTTGGGAACCATTAAAATTTGAAGCTCTTGTGAAAGATTGTCTATTTTTGGCTCTAGTTCTTTGATTTCTTCTTTGGCACAAGAAGAGAGTTCTGGATCGGGATCATAGACTACTTTTTGCCATTCTTCTAAATCAGCGAGGGCTTGTAAATAAGCTTTACCCTTCAGGACCGCTTTTTCGATGCCTTTAAAGTTTTTGTGTAATCGCGTATAATTTTTTTGGTCAGAAACAACTTCTGGGCGAGCCAATTCGGACTCTAGTTCTTCGTACTTATGGATGAGTTTTTGAATTTTATCTTTCATTGTTTATTAATTTAGAAAAATGAATTAGATTTAATGTATATGATATGCAATCCTATTGGCTTTTTTTATACAGATGCTACTTATAAATACGAAGTTCCAAGGCAAGGGGTGTTTTCAAAAAAACATTCTGGAGAAGTTCATTTAAATGCTCAAATGGGTTTTGAGCAAGCTTTAATGGACTTAGAAGGCTTCGATAGAGTTTGGCTTCTTTTTCAATTTCATCATAATCATACCTGGAAGCCTGTGGTGCAGCCGCCTGTGGCACCTGCAGATAAAAACTCTGTGGGGCTTTTTGCTACAAGGAGTCCATATCGACCGAATTCTATTGGCATGAGTGCTGTGCCTTTAGTCAAAGTAGAAGGTCTAAAACTGTTTGTAGAGGGTTGCGATTTGCTAAATGAAACCCCAATACTAGATATAAAACCTTATATTCCCAGAATAGACGCCTTTCCAGAGGCAATAGCGGGCTGGACAGAGAACCAAAAGATCGAGTTTTGGAGTGTTTTGTCGGAAGCTTTGTTTGAACAGCAAAGTCAATGGATTTTGCAAGAGAAAAATTGGGACTTACACTCTTTTGCTCAGTTGCAACTCTCAGAAAATCCTTTAGATAAAAGTCGAAAAAGAGTGAAAGTATTAAAAGATTCCAAAAATCAAGCCACTTTGGCGTTTAGAACTTTTAGAATCCACTTTAATTTCGATGAAACTTCAAAATCTATCATTTTAAAGAGTATTTCTAGTGCTTACACAGCTCAAGATTTGCATTCTTCTAAAGATCCATATCAAGACAAGGCTCTCCACTTAGCTTACCATCAAAATTTTAGTCTTAAACCTAAACTCTAAGTTTAGAAAGTTTCAAAACACAGTCTTTATTCTATATTGACAAGAAGATTCTATTAGAAATAGTCCGTCCATTAATGGATTTATCTCCTAATTTTAGCCTTTAATTGGTATAAATTCTTTTTTATATAAAGGTTTTTACATGAGCTTTGTTCATTTACAAACACATTCAGAGTTTTCTTTATTGCGTTCTACTTGTCGAGTCAAGGAGTTGCTCCACGCAGCAATTCAAAACAATCAGCCCGCCATAGCTTTAACAGATCATGGCAATATGTTTGGGATTTTAGAGTTTTATATGGAGGCTCAAAAACTCAATAAAGAGCGTCAAAACCAAGGCTTAAGCCCCATCAATGCTATTTTAGGAAGCCATATCTATGTGGAAGCTTCTACTGCAAATACAAAAGAAGAGCAAAGCTATCACCGTTTGACATTACTGGTGAAATCTAACGAAGGCTATCAAAACTTACTCAAAATAGTGAGTTATTGCTACGAAGATGACGAATTGTACAAAGAGATACCTGCAGTCCCTTTGGAGTTTATTCAAAAACATTCAGAGGGTTTGTTTGCTCTGGCCGGAGACTATTTTAGTCGTTTTGGGACAGATGTGTTGTCTGGAAAAAAAGAGCTCGCCAAGGAGTATTTTGTCTCCTTAACACAAATTTTTGATCGAGATCATTTGTATTTTACCATACAAAATCAAAATTTAGAGAATCAAAGTTTACTCAATGCAGCGGTGATAGAATTTTCTAAAGAATTAGATAGAGCTTTGGTTGCAGTAAACAATGTGCACTATATAAAAGAAGATGATGCACAATTGCATAAAATTCTGAGGTGCATACAAGCTGCAGAAAAAATCCAAGATTTCGAAGACTTTCTTTATCCGGGCAATCAATATTATTTTAAAAGTACAGAAAAAATTATCGAGGATTTTAAGGAATATCCGGAGGCAATTTCCAATACAGTTAGAATAGCAGAGCAATGCAGCGTAGTGATTAAAACGAATTGTGGCGATGAATTTTGGCCTCAATATAAATTTCCCTCGGAGTTTTCAGATGCCGATGCTTTTTTAGCCCACTTGTGCAACGAAAAAGTCAAAGAGCGATACGAAGAGTTGAGCCCAGCTGTTATCGATAGAATGGAAGAAGAACTTTCTTGTATTAAAGAAATGAAAGTGGCAGGATACCTTTTAATCGTTTGGGATTTTATCAATTGGGCCAAAGAAAATGGAATCCCGGTGGGCCCAGGACGAGGTTCTGCTGCTGGTTCTATAGTCACTTATATTATTGGTATCACTAATATAGAACCGCTTCGTTTTGACTTGCTTTTTGAACGCTTTTTAAACCCCGAACGAGTGAGTATGCCAGATATTGATACCGACTTTGCCGATAAAGATCGAGGGCGAGTCTTTCAATATGTGATAGAACAATACGGCAAAGACAGTGTGACTCAGATTGTGACTTATGGAACCTTAAAAGCCAAAGCGGTGATCAACGATGTGGCACGAGTTTTGGGGATACCCATTCAAGATGTGAGACAAATTACTCGTTTATTACCTACAATTCCAAACGATGCAAGCCTTGAAATGGCCAAAACTGGGAAGAAAAAAGGAGTCCCATTAGATGGTTATAGTCCGGAGCCATTGAATGAATTGATCGAGTCCAAGCAAATATACAAGGATTTGTGGTCTTACTGTGAGCGTTTAGAAAACATTGTTAGACAAATCGGTGTTCATGCTGCTGCTGTGATTATAGCCCCGGTCCCTATGTCTTATTTGGCACCTCTTTATAGAGCAAAAAAAGGAGACCCCACCGCTATAATGTATGACAAGCATTATGTCGAAGACATAGGGCTTTTAAAAATGGATTTTTTAGGGTTAAAAAACTTATCGATTATACAAGATACGGTGAATTTAATTAAAAAGACTCAAGGCATAGAAATCGATATTGACAACATATCTCTAGAAGATTCAAAAACTTTTGATTTAGTTGCAAAGGGGCTCACTACTGGAGTTTTCCAGTTTGAGTCTCCTGGAATGCGCGATTATTTAAGAAAGCTAGCCCCAGAAAGGCTAGAAGATTTAATAGCGATGAATGCTTTGTATAGGCCGGGTCCAATGGATCAAATCCCACACTTTATTGCTAGAAAAAGAGGAGACGAAGAAATTGACTATTATCACCCTGACTTAGAGCCCATCTTGAAAGAGACCTATGGGGTGATAGTCTATCAAGAGCAGGTGATGCGAATTGCTCAAAAAATGGGTGGTTATTCTTTGGGTGGTGCAGATATTTTAAGACGCATTATGGGGAAAAAACGACCAGAAGAGATGGCGAAATTAGAGCCCGAATTTATTCAAAAATGCAAAGAAAGAGGTTATGAACTCTCTTTAATTAAAACCATTTGGGCAGTCCTTTTGCCGTTTTGTGGTTATGCTTTTAACAAAAGTCATGCAGCAGCTTATGCTTATGTGGCCTATCAAACAGCCTATTTAAAAGCAAATTATGGAGCTGAATTTATGGCGGCTTCTATGACAAATACTCAAGAAGTCGAAAAACGAGTGGCCTTATTACAGGAATGTGATAAAATAGGAGTTCGCTATTTGAGTCCAAATGTCAACTCTTCATATCCAGTTTTTACAGTCAAAAACGGAGAGGTTTTGTATGGGCTTGCAGGTATTAAAAATGTGGGCAAAGACATTGTAGAGGATATAGTTCAAGAACGAGAATTGAATGGTAAATACGAGAGTCTTTTTGATCTATGCAAAAGAGTTTTAGATTACCAGTCCAATCAAGTAGAAAAAAGGCCTCCTTTAAACAAAAAAACGCTAGAAAGTTTAATCATGGCGGGGGCTTTAGATGAGCTAGAAGGGAGTAGGAGTGCTCAATTAGCCTCTATAGATAAAGCCTTTGAAGTCGCTAACCGACACCGACAAAATATGGATAGCGGGCAAACTTCCTTTTTTGATATAGCGAGTGAAGAAAGTCATTTTAATGCAAATGTGGAAGTTTTAGAAGATGCCGATGAGTGGACATATATAGAGCTTTTAAATAAAGAAAAAGAAGTTTTAGGGATTTATCTTTCGGGGCATCCACTTGAAGAGTATCGTCCGGAACTTCAAGGTTTTACTACTTGTAGTTTGGCCGAAAGTGAGGTGAATAATTCAGGCTTACTCAAAAAAATGATCAGCGTAGGTGGAGTCATTACCCGCATGAGGTCCTTTCAAACCAAGAGAGGGGATACAATTGGTAGTGGAGAACTGCAAGATTTTCATGGAGAAATATCTTTATTTATTAAATCCGAAAAATGGGAAGCGTATAGAGACAGAATCTCTACAGATGATCGCGTGTTGGTGCAAGGAGTACTAGAGCAACAAAAAGATGATAAAGGCCCACAAATTATCGTGGATAAATTCATCTCATTAGAAAAAATTCGTCAAGAATGGGTTCGATTCTTGCATGTTTCTTTGCACGCATTTTCTTTAAACACACAAAAATTAGAGGCCTTAGAAGAAACCTTAAAAAGCTCGGCCCCATTTCCAGGAGAGCAGGCGTGTCAAATTGTTTTTCATATTGAAACAGATGCTGGTTATAAACATGTTTTACTATCAAAAAACTCTCGCTTTAAATACGATGTCTCCTTATTGGATTGGTTGCAAAAAAACTTGCCCGTCACTTCTATATGGGTTTCTAACAAAGTAAAGGCATAAAGTGAATCCATTAGCCCCAAAAGACTTTGTTCTGTTTTGTGCTGGAGAAGATTCTGGAGATATTATAGGCTCGCAAGCCCTTGTAGCCATGGAACATTTAAAATTAGAGGCTAGGGGAGTGGGTGGCCCTTTGATGCAACAGGCTGGACTCATGCAGCTTGCTAATTTTGATGATTTAGCGGTCAATGGGTATATAGATGTGCTTTTTAAATACAAAAGTTTAAAAAAAACTCTATCTCTTTTAAAAAAAACAATCAAACAAACCCAGTGTAGAGCGGTAGTGCTTATAGACTTTCCTGGTTTTAATATGAAGCTACTCGCTTTTGCCAAGCAAAATGGAAAACCTATTTTGTATTTATCACCTCCTCAAATTTGGGCATGGAAATCTTGGAGGGCAAAGCATTTACGAGGTGTTTTATTGGGAGTTTTTTTTGATTGGGAACAAAAAGCCTATCAAAAGCAACAATGCCAGACAGTAAAAATAGAACATCCTTTTTTACAAGCTTCCAAAAAAGTTTTGAATAGCAGTGCCGCAGAAAAAAAAAGAGTTTTATTCCTTTTGGGCAGTCGAAGTCGTCAAATTCAAAGAAATTTAGAGCTTTACACAGAGCTTCAAAAACAACTCCATTTGCAAAATCCACTCTTAGAAATCCAATGGGTTTTATCTAGGAGCACCCATAAAAAAACACTATCGAAGGAGCATCAAAAAAACTCGATAATAGCTCCCAGAAATCTTGATGAACGGGCTAGATTGTATGCAGAAGCCTATTATATAGTGGCACACCCTGGTACGGCTGTTTTAGAAGCTTCATTGGTGCAAAGCCCTGTTTTGGCCTTTTCAAAAATAGAATTTCCTTCTTATTTAATAGGACGATTCTTGCTTCGAATCCCTTGCATTACACTCCCTAATTTAATCACAAAAAAAAATCTAGTTTCAGAGGTTTTAAGCTATAAAAACTCTCATCTAAAAAAAGAAATTCCTTACATAACAGAAAACATTTTAAAAAACATAAGCAAAACAAGTAAACACAAAAATGAACTGATTGCATTGCAACGAGCTTGTGAGGGAGTGACTATTCAAAATTTAACGCTTGAATTTTTTATGAATATCTTCGATAGGGATACGAATCATAGTAGGCTTTCCAAAGGGTGACTCTAAAGGCTCTTCTGTTTTTAAGAGTTGATTCACCAAAGCGACTATGGTATCATGACTAAGCTTTTCATTGGCACGAAATGCTGTAGTAGAGGCCCAAATTTTGATTAAAGAATCAAAGGGTATCGATTCTGAATAGTTTTCCTCTTGAACTTGTTCTATAATATCACGAATACTTTGCTCTGCCTTAGAAATTGACAAAGTCCCTGGAATTGCCCTTACACGACAATGGTTCCCTCCAAAGTCTTCTATATCAAAGCCAAGCGAATTCAATTGTGTGAGAATTTCTTTTAAAATAGATTTTTCTACTGTGGTGAACTCCATCAACTCAGCAAACAATAGTTCTTGGGCCACAATTTTTTTATTTTCATTAAATGTAGCCAAAGCCTCTTCAAATAAAACTCGAGAGTGGGCGGCATGTTGATCGATAATTAAAATCCCTTCCTTATCTTGAGAAAGAATATAAGTGTCTGCTAATTGTAAAAAAGAAGGAGGAGTAAACTGTAGAGTGTCCTCTTGACGCTGAAAAGACTGATTTGAAAGTGTAATCACGGTGCCAAATTCTGGAGAAGAAAATAAATCTTGAGAGATAGATTCTTCTAATTCAAGAAGACTTGAGTTTTTTGAATTAGGAACAGGTGGTTTTTCATCAAAATGACTCCAGGAGTGCCCTGCATCTCTAATGGCCTGAGAATCAGAATAGCCCTTCAAGTTAATAGTTGCAGAATCACCAAATGTTTCTTGATACAAAGTGTTTTTTACAGCTCTATAAACTGCAGTGTAAATTTCTGAAGGATTAGAAAATCGGACTTCTTTTTTTGCTGGGTGCACATTGACATCAAAATATTCATCTGGCATATCCAAAAACAGCACCGCCACAGGAGCTATGGACTTGGCATAAGCTTCGTAGGCTTTTTGGATAGCTTTAACAATTAAGGAATTGCTAAAAGGGCGGTTTTTAATATACAAATAAAATCTCCCTCGTTTTCTAGTAGAGCTTTCTGCAGGAGAAATAAAGCCCGTAACGCTAATGCGTGCATCAGCATAAGTCAGAGGGATTAGTTTTTTGGCGATATTGCTACTTAAAGCTTCGGCCAAACGGTTTTTTAAATCGGTTTTATTGCCAATAAACATATCTTTGGCGGCATTTTTATATTCAAACCGAACTTTGGGGTGTGCAATGGCCAGACGGGTAATCACATCTAAAATTCTGGTGGCTTCGGCATTATTGCTTGAGAGAAATTGTTTTCGAACGGGAGTATTATAAAACAAGTCTTCAATAATAAAGGTGGTGCCAATAGGAGCACTGGTTGCGGTTTGATTTTGAACTTCACCACCAAGTAGTGTTATTTTGTTCCCGGCACTCATGTCTTTTGTTTTCGAAATAATAGTCAGCTTAGAAATGGCAGCAATTGATGCTACAGCCTCTCCTCTAAAACCATTCGTTCTAAGGGCAAACAAGTCATCTGCCACCTGTAACTTAGAAGTAGAATGTCTTATATAGCATAGATTCAAATCTTCTAAAGACATGCCTTCACCATCGTCGGTGATAGTGATTTTAGATTTACCACCCTCTTCGATTTGCACTTTAATAAAAGAGCTTTGGGCGTCTAAAGAGTTTTCTATTAACTCTTTAACCACGGATGCAGGTCTCTCTATTACCTCTCCTGCAGCGATTTTATTGATGACCTCATCACTTAAAAGGCGTATTTTAGAGTTATTCATTTTAAAAATATGGGTAAAATCATAATAAAGATGGTTTTTTTAATGAAAATATATTAAATTATAAGGAAGTGTCCAGCACTAGACATTATAATGGATAGTTAAAAATAGAAAGGATGGTTAAAAGTTCCTAGACAAAAAGGAATATATAATATGATTACTAATTTTTTTCCAAGAATGGCTTATGTGGAGTTATTAGTTTCTTACAATACAAAAGAAGTGTTAAGTTTTTTGCGTGCACTTCCTAACTTTAAAAAAGATTTTTTAGACTCTCTTTGGTTTGAAGAAAAGTTATTCAAATACAAAGATCACAAAATTTTTCTCGACACTTTGTGGGAGTGGTTGGGTGAAAAAGGAGTGAATCCCGCTCATTTTATCGAGAATGTTTTTAGTCGGCTTGTCGAAACAGATTATATATCTTCAAGAATGGTCCTTCGTTCTTATATTCCTTTTATCCCTCGATTTTACAATGCTAAGGATGTTCGCCGATTAAATTTGGAAGTGATTCCAGAAAACAATTCTTATTTAAAAAATGCTAAGGTGATCTTTAACGAAAGAGAAGAAGGTTTAAGAACAGACTATTTGCTTTTTAGAGAAGAAGCAGGGCGTGAAATAGCAAGTCATTATATGCCTTGGATAGAAACATATGTGCGTTATTCTCCAGTTTTTTTGACTACTCCTCCTTACGAATTGATTCAATCTATTTCTTATCAAAACAACGCTTTAGACCTTTTGATGGAACACGACCTCACAGCTCAAGTTGAAGCTGATGAATTAATTGTCGATGGTAAAGTGGTAGGTAAAAAGGTTGCTTTTGGAGAAATTTTAGAAAAAAACGGAATTTCTTGGGAAAACGACCAAGAGAAAGAGTCCATTTGTATTCGTGTCGATGAAAATGTAATGAAGCCTTATACAGGCACCCTCATTTTAAAAGCGGGGGCAGTTTATAATGCTCCTTTAAGTATCTTAAAAATTTCTTATGAAGCGGGTGTCCAGCATCCAGATCCTTTAGCCAATATGATGAGCTCTTTGGTTCGTCAAGAGTTCGAAGTTTGGAAGCCAATACAAAAAGCTCACGAAGCTCTTTTAAATGAAATCAATGAATCCATAGAGATCGTTTATTACAAAAAAGACGACTCCATTGCATTGAACAACAGGCATTTGATGCGTAATGTTCCTGCGAGAATCTTACGAAATGTGATCAAAGAATACCTTAAAACAGGAAGAGAGGAGTTTGAAAACAGAGAGTTTAAAAGAGATCCCGATATTTGTGTGGACTCATTGCGTCCTAACTTCGAGAGTCGATTGAACCGTGTTTTGGAGCACTCCAAAAGAGTTTCTGAACACTTTGAATTTGAACGACATCGTCGCGGAGGCTTTAGATTCATACCTCACAGTAGAATTGTATTTAAAGAAGAGGATTAAGTAAGTTATTTATAAGCTTTTTCTTTTCACCATTTTACTATATTCTCTATTGAGATGGTGATAAGGGTAAATCCTGACATAACTATATCATTGCTCCCCTCCTGGTAAGTTCAAGGTTCTGTATTCACCTCTCATTTTTTTGCTCTTTATCTAAGAGCATTTTTTTTATGATTCAAATCCAAAAACAAATCCATATTTAACACAAGTCAAAAACATTTTAGCATCCACACGAAAAGTGACAATTCACCATTTAAACCTTGCTAAACAAGTCCGCATGCTCTATAACTCCTTCTAAAAGCAATAACTTTTTTTTGTTTTCAAGCCCACTAGCGTATCCTGTCAATTGCCCTTGAGCTCCAAGCACT
Source organism: Fibrobacter sp. (assembly GCA_012523035.1). Classification (GTDB taxonomy): domain Bacteria; phylum Fibrobacterota; class Fibrobacteria; order Fibrobacterales; family Fibrobacteraceae; genus JAAYJH01. The sequence goes on along the minus strand of JAAYJH010000012.1, from coordinate 8,965 downwards.
CGGTGGCATGGAATTAAAATAGAAATCGGGTTGTGACCCACTGCAGAGCCCACAGCCTGAGCCGAATTCACTCCCAACAAACGAGCAATTTCTCCATAGCTAGTGAAACTTCCATAAGGTATCTTCAACAATTGAGCCCAGACTTTTTGTCTAAAATCTGTCCCTGCAGGAGCTAAAGGAATAGAATTTAGTGAAGGATTTTTTCTCGCAAAGTACAAATCCAGCCACTTTTTCACATTTATAAAAACATCCAAATCGTCTTTTTTCCTAAGCTTAGAGAGATCCCCCTGATGCTTTTGCTTCTCTACCCAAAGCCCAACTAAAGCGTGCTCCTTCGCTGCCAGGTGGAGCAAACCCAAAGGTGAATCAAATTGAGTTTTATATAGCATTAAAAAAAAATACATTAAAAATAAAAATAAAAGCTCATTATTCTGCAACAAATCATAAATCTAGTTAAGATTGAAGTTTCAGAAGCGCCTGGCTTTTTAAACTTAAAGTAGAAGCATCCACTGTGGTATCCAAAAGCAGATAATGTATCTTTTTCATGCATTGATCCTTAGCAATTGATAAGGCCGGTTTCTTGTGCTAATTCATCTATGAGGGACCCATCCATTGTGGACATTGTTGAGGAGTGAAAAATGGGTATAAACATCTTGAAGCTAAACAAACAATGCCTTTAAAAACAAAGAAAAGAACTAGTCGAAAAGCTTTTTTTTGATTAAAATCCTAAAAAAACATATCGCAGTGAAGAGTGGAGGGTAGAGACTGTGTTTTCTTTTTATCTGGTTTTTGGTAGAGAAATGCGATGCCTTAATGCAATGAGGCGGATCACAAAGGTGAATGCGGTGGTGATTAGCATTTGGGTGGTGAGTGAGAGGGCTGTGGCATGTAAAAACAAGTAAAGGAGCCCACCCAAAAAGGCGGCGGTGGCATAAAAATCACTTTTTAAGACTTGTGGGATTTCACTGACTAAGAGGTCGCGAATCAAACCTCCCCCTGCGGCTGTGATCATGGCTAGTAATACTATGGCTAGAGGGCCTGCATCTGCTTGTGCGGCTTTACTTGCGCCGACTGCTGTGAAAAAACCTAAGCCTAGAGCATCTACTATTAAAACAAATTTTAAGAATAGTTTGGATTGTTTTTTTAGAAAGAGACTTAAGAAAGCTCCAGCGATGCATGTGACAATGTATTCTGGTTTTTGAAGGGCTATGGGCGGTGTGGAGCCCAAGAGTAAGTCGCGTGTGATGCCCCCCCCGACCCCAGTGACTGATGCCATGACTAGTAAACCTAGCCAGTCTAATTTGTAGCGAATGGCTTTGGATGCACCAGATAAAGCAAAGGCAAAAGTGCCAAGTAAGTCTAAAAGTATGAGCATAATGAAAATATTATGGTTATTTTTATTCTAAAGATAGCTTTTTATTATAGAATTCTATATTTTACGGCTTGAGGAACTATTGTAAAAGTCCGTTATGGGTATATTGCGTTTGAACAATAAAATGATTTCAGAGCCATTAGTGAATGTAATGGTGTTTTGTGGTATTTTGTTTTTAAAGAAATGCTTGCCTCTAAAGGTGTGTGAATTTTGAAGCTAAGAGTTAGGTTGCAAAAGAGTTTTTGGTGGAGATTTTGCTCTCTATTCTTGGTGATGGCAGGGGTGTCTTTTGCTGTGGATTCGATACCAAATGCAGTGCAGTACCTTGATCTGCCTCCTAATACGGCTCCTTTAGATGCCATGCTTCCCGCCGCTGGGATTGGCCAAAAAGGTGGGGCTTTGATGGATAATTCTCGTCAAATTCATTATGAGCATGATATTGATATTTCGACTCGAGAGCTAGAGGTGAAAGCACAGGCTGTGAATAAGTTCTCTAAAGACACTATCGATCTTTGGTCTGCCCAATATCCAGAGCTTGCTCTTTATGTGATGGATATGTACGATATCGGTTTGAAAAATCTCTGGTTAAACTCCTTGATTGGAAATAAGGCGGATGGTTATACACCCCCAGAAACAGGCTCGCTTTTTGATATTACAATCCCTGTGAATATGCCCTCGTGGATGAAAGATTTTGGTTTTAATAAGCCACGATTGTTTTTGCAAGGGAGTATGGACATTCGTTTGCTGGGGAGGGGTGAAAAAGATAATGCTCCAGGGAGCTCTTTGAATAGTTTGTGGCCTTCTCCTTCTTTGGATTACAATCCAAGCTTTATGGTCAAAGGTAAAATTGGGCCTTATGTGACTGTAGAGATTAATAATGTGGAGAGTGGACTTGGGGTGAAAAATCAGGTGAGAGTGGTTTATGAGGAGTCTTTTGAAAATGAGTTTGAGGATTATATTTTACAAAGGATAGAGGCTGGTACGACTTCTCTTAGTTTGAGTGGTACCGAGTTGACAGGATATTCAGAGAACCATCAAGGCTTGTTTGGGATCAAGGCAGATTGGAAATTGGGAGACTGGAGGCTCACCACGATTGCGTCTCAAGATGGAGGAAGCCAAGAAGAATACACGATTAATGCTAGTGAGAGTACGACTGAGTTTCAAATTTTAGACAAGGGGTTTATTGCTTATCGTTACTATTTTTTGAATCACGAAGCTAGAGATGCGTATGTGAATTCGGCTATTGCAGGTAGGCCACAGTCTTCTTATCCAGCGACTAATCTAAGACTTTATAAAAGAAGTACTTTGAACACTAATACCGATGTGTTGAAAGATGTAGTGGTGGTTTATAAAACGCCATCTGGAAAGCAAATCGAAAAACTAGTGGAGCGGATGGTGGAGGTCCCTGCGAGCGATTATTTTTATGATCCTAAAACAGGGGTTATCAAAGTCAATGGTGTGAATCAGAACACTTTACTTGCTGCTAGCTGGAGTAACGATGGTACCGGGAGAAACAGTACCACCATTCGAAATGGTTCTAAAGTGGTGCTGCTACAGTGGGATGCGACCTTGTCTGAGCTCAGTGGCATAGACAAGCTAATGCTTAGAAATATATATTCGGTGGGGATTAGTGATGAAAGTGCGACTAATTTTATTTTGAGGTTAAAAGACAAGTCTGGAAATTCAGGTTCTTATTTAAAACAATTAGGGATTGCGGATTCGCTTACAGGGCAAATATTGGTCAATGATCCTTCTATTTTTAAAAAAGATGCGTCGGGGTCTTATTCAGGAGAGATGTGGCTTCCGTGTTTACCAGCTTCTTATTATTCTGGGGCCAAAGCGATCGAAACGGCAAAGCAAAATTGCTTGGAACCACTAAGAAATATCGATGAGTCCATTGGCTCTTTATATACACTCCCTGTTCATAATTTAAATCGCTATACCAATCGTTACTATTTTGAGTCTGTGGGCAAAAGGCGTAATTCGACTATTAGTGTGAGGGATCCTAATTCTAGTTATTCGGTGAGTGCTGGTTCTTGTATGGATATTTCTCCAGGAACAGAAAAGCTAAAAGCAGGTTCAGAAGTATTGGTCCGAAATGTGGATTATGATGTGAACTATGAACTGGGGCAAATTGAACTTTTGAGTGATAGGGCTTTGGACCCCAACAAACAAATTAGTGTGAGTTTTGAGTGTGAACCCTTGTTTGAAATTGATAGCAAAGTTTTGCTGGGAGCAAGAGCAGAGCTGCCTTTGCATCGTTATGGTTTTTCGGAGGGTTCGCTTTTTGGGGTGACCGCTCTATATAAAAGTCAAAATACAACGGCTTCTATCCCTACTTTGGGTAATGAACCATATTCAAGTTTTTTGTGGGGCTTTAATTTGAAGCTTTTAGATTCGGCTTCTTGGTTAGATACTTTGGTGAAAAAAGCACCTTTGTTAAAATCAACAGCAGCGTCGAATTGGCGTTTCGAAGCCGAGTTTGCGAGCAGTTATCATAATGCCAATACGAGTTCTAAAAACTCAGCATTGATAGAAGACTTTGAGAGCAGTAGCACGGGATTGATTTACCCAATGGCTAGAACACTATGGTATCCAGCATCGCCACCAGGGGGTGTTTCTACAGATCCAAGTACTTATATAGAAGACTTAGACTATCGCCACCAAGGGGAGTTTATCTGGCATAGTAATAACACCGAGCTGTACAAACGAATTTACCCTAATGTGGGTAATTCAGAAGTGGACAATCAGCATTTGTCGGTCTTAAAAATGACGCTTCGTCCAAATGATAATTTGGTTGGGAAAAGTTGGGGTGGTATTATGCGTCCTAATAGTTCCTATTATCAAGATTTGAGCAATCAAAAGTATATTGAAGTGGTGGCGAGGGGTAATGTAGGTTCTATATATATCGATCTAGGTTTGGTGAGTGAAGATTTGTCTATTAATGGATATGCGCCCAACAACACCTATGATGGTGAAAATGATTTAGGTTTCACTACTGCCTTGCACGATAAAGGCTTGGACGGCGTATCTGGAAACGAAGAAACCCGCTTGGTGTGGGATTGTCGAGTCTCTGGTTGTATTTCTACAGAATACAATGCCTTGAATTCTGAGCCTTCTAATACAGATATAGCCAAGGATAATTTTAACCCCAATTTAGAAGAAGATAGTGATCCCCCTGCTTCTATTAATGGAACCGAAGGAAATGCTGGAGAAAGGGCCTATGATACAGAAGATATTAATAGGAACGGAGCTTTGGATTTAGATATTAGTTTTGTGCGTTATCGAGTGGATTTGTCTAGTGATAATTTAGCGGATTTTGAGGAGTTAAAAAATGGATGGCGGCGCTGGAAAATTCCATTGAATCAATATGACACCATTGTCTCACAGAGTGGGAATAATTATTTGACAATTTTATCAGAAGCTCAATTTACAAGGTTGTGGATGGGAAACCTAAACCCAGGAGTGGCGGAAGCTAAAGTTCAAATGGTGCATTTAGGGGTGATGGGAAATTCATGGGAAGCGACCAATGTGGCTAGTCAATATGTGACGAGCTCTACCGAGCAGTCTCAAATGGCCGAAATAGGAGGAGCAGAACTGAGCCTTGAAGGTGCTAGAGATGTGAAAGACACTTCTTATATTAAAGTAAGTACTATTAATAATCGAGAAAATGCAGATGAGTATTTTAAATCTCCAAATACAGCGACAGAAAGAGATGCGAGCTCCAATGCCATCCTTAGAGAAACAGCTTTGGTTTTAGATTATGATAATATGTCTCCGGGTCAAGAAGTGGGTGTGACACGAGTTTTTGAAGGGGAAAGACGAGATTTTACTTCTTATAAGTCGATTAAAATGGAAATTCATTATGAAACAGAAGCAAGTTCTGTTCCTATTCGTTTTGCTTTGCAGTTTGGCGAAGGTTCTTTAGAAGGTTCCAATAATTACTATGAGTGGAGTTTTAAACCTCAAAACTACACCTGCTCTTCTTCTAAACGAATCCAAGATTGTCACGAAGAAAACTGGTTAAATAATGCATTTTCTTTGGCCATTTCAGATTTTTCGGACTTGAAAATGGGGCGACGCCCCCCTTATTTAGAGCCCGTGGTAAAATCTTTGGGAGGGGCTAGAGCAGAAGAAATAAAATTAGTGGGGAATCCTTCTTCGAGCAGCATAGATTGGATTCGATTTGTGATTATTGCCGACGACGATGCTTCACCTGCAGACCTTAAGGGGACTTTTTGGATCAATGATTTACGCCTTTCTGAAATGGATTCTGAATGGGGACAGGCGGTTCGTTTGTCGGGGCAGGTGGATGTTTCGGATTTTATGACTGTATCTGGAGCGATGCGTTATCAAGATGGTGATTTTGCGACACTTTCGACTTCTGGTGGTTCTCCTAAACCTAATCTTTCTCAAGCCGCTTCACAATTAGATGTGGCTTCTGATTTGAGTTTCAATTTAAATAAGTTTTTTGATGAAGAGCATAGGCTTCGAATCCCTATGAGTTTTGGCTATAGGAGCAGTACTTTTAGACCTTATTTAAAACCTTCCGATGATCTTCAACTGACAAAAGACAATTTTATGGATTTAAATTCTGATTTTGTGCAGCAAAAACTAGAGATGGATTATAAAGAAGAGCAAAAAGAAAGAGACCTAGCACATTCTAAGGGCTATCAAGCTTATACAACCAATAAAAACTTTAGTCTAAGTTATAGTAAGGAATATGTTCCCGATGACACTCGAATGGCAGAAATTCTCTCTCAAGTTTTCTTAGAACGACCAGCGTGGAGTTATTCTTACAATCAAATGGAATCCAAGTCCGCCCTCAATGCAGACTCATCTTATTCTTATCATACTCTTTTAGAATACCGTTTAGGCTCTTTCAATCGCTACGATTTAAAACCATTCAAGTCTTTAGAAAAAAAATCCTGGGCTAAAGTTTTTTCTAACATGAGTTTTGAACCTTGGCCTCAGACATTTGATTTAACCTTAATGGATTTAACTTATACTCGTTATGTGGATCAAGATAGAGACCCTAATTATGTGGAGCCACTCTCCGATAAAGTAGTGACTTACACTGTGGATCTAAGTCACAAGGTGAACTTGAGGTGGAATTTATTTCCGTTTTTATCGACGAGTTATAATATCAATATTAGACGTGATATGTATGGTGGAGGAGATAGAGAAGCCTTTACTGCAGAAAACTTGTTTAGTAATAGTGAAGGTGGTTTTTTAGCCTCTAATAGGATTTTTGATTTTGATCATAATGATAAAAAAGTGTATATCTCCAGAGATAGTCTTATTGTAATCCCTTATGATACGGTAGCGACAGTGCTCTCGAATGGAGACACCATGGTGATAGATTTTGACAATAAAGACTCTTACACTGTACTGTACGATAGCACTTATTTTTATAAAGTAGATAGCGTTGGGCATAAAAATTATGGAAAAAAATATGGGATTTTAAGGAATGAACGGCTTAGGAATCAACAATTTAGACTTTCTTTTACTCCTTCTTTTATTCGATTCTTACCTATAGTGACTCATTTTACCACCGATTTTACACATCAAAAAACTATCCCCGATCAGTTTAGTCTCTTTGACCCATCGGATATTGATAAAAACTTTTGGACCATATCTCAAAATAATCGATTTGAACTGGCTCCAACACTAAAACTAATAGAGTTTACTAAACTTTTTGGATCTACCAATGCAGTGACCTCTTTCTTAGAAAAATGGCGTTGGAACGAAGTTCGTATGAATTGGAATGTGAATCTAAACACCATTGGAGAAAATTTTACTCTAGCTCAACTTTATGAAGATCAAGGCGTTCATCCTTTACAGTATTATTTATATGGATTAGGGATTGGTGATGGTTATAGGAATCGAGGCTTGTGGAATATAGTTTCTGGAGACATGGGTTTGAAGTCTAGAAAGGATTATAGAGATTTCGCAGAATATTTAAATAGAAATGTAGATACTTTGGTTTATCAAGGGAATTTTCGACACAATGTATCCAGAGCTTTTCAAGTCGCGTCAGGTTTAACACTACCTATATGGGATATAGGGCTTCGAGGAGATTTACAATGGCGACAAGAGTTTGTGCAGCCCAGAGAAACCCCTCTTTATACAGATACTACACTCACTTGGCCAAAAATAGGGGTAGGGATCACTGTGCCCAATTTTGCTAAAAAAGTGTCTTTTTTAAATTCCTTTAAGAGTGTCTCTACCACACACCGATTGGATTATACTTATGTGACTACCGTTCGGCCTTTTCAAAGTGCCGAAGATTCATGGACTACCACTTGGAATTTTAATCCTTTAGTTCGCTTCTCATTTTTATTGCAAAACAACATTCGAATAGAAAATAATGTTCGACTTAAATTTGAATTTTCTGACCGCCGCCCCAAAGAAGAAGTGATTTCACAAACTAATTGGCCTAGTGAAATACCTGATCTACAAGACACCTCCTCTTATTTTTTAAATACCCCTTGGCTCCATACGGCATTATTTAAAGATTTTGGTTACAATGCGGCGAACGACTTGACCATTACATATCCCCTCAAGACAAAAAAAGGCTTTCAATTATGGAAATGGTATTTTAAACTTAAAAATGATATCGACATTAAGCTCACCGCAGGATATGAATACAGAAAAACAATCCGTGAACTTTATGAACCGACTCCAGATTTTAATATGTGGAATAAAGAGAGCGGTACCGATGGAGTTTTTAAAGAATGGAAGCTGGACGACAAAATTTATACAGTTTATAAACCAGAAATTTCACTCACTGACAAAACGGTGCCCTTGAGGACTCATGAGTGGTTTGTGCGGCCTAGTGCAGGATATCAATTCAACAAGGTGGCTTCTGCAAGTGCATATATCGAATATCGCCAAATACATGAAAAATTAGACGATGAAACTCCACACTTACGGCAAATTCTCTTATTTGAAATCGCCTTAATGTTACGGTTCAATTGATTTTACAGTCTAAAAGTTTTTGTTTGATTCAAATTAGAAGCTTTAAGGTTTAAATAATAAATTCCTTTTGGGTATTTTGAAACATCAAGCTTGATAGATTGGTTTTTATGAAGCGTTGAGTTTAATAGTTTTTCACCTTTACTGTTATGAATATTGAACATCAATCCGTTCTTTGTATTGTTTTGGATATAGACTCGATTAGAGTTGATTTTAGTATAAAAAAGATTTGAATTTTTGGAGTTTATTTTTTTAATGCTAGTATTGGATACTGTGTTTTTTTTTTGATCAATCCTCCAGCTCCAACGGCGTAAATTTCTGAGTTAGCTAAACCCAATCCATAAAATAATTCTGTGCCCATATCGGCATAAAGATAATCTGTAGTCCAAGTGTTGCCATTGTATTTTAATATACGCCCTGCACCACCGAAACCAGGACTAACTACAGCATAAGCTTCGCTTTTACTGATGATTTTAATGTCATAAATGTTGAGGTGCTCCCCAAAAAGTGTACAAGATTGAGTGATAGTTCTTCTATCTTTACATAAGGAGAACATATGACACAGAAAACAGGCAAACGCTATAGCGAGGCTCAAATAATCAGAGTTTTAGAACA
>JAAYJH010000072.1 GCA_012523035.1 Fibrobacter sp. | reverse complement strand
TTTTTTTATTAATATTGAAGTCTCACACACGCCTGGCTTTTTGAAAGTAGAAGTGATCTGTTCTCACTATTTTCAAATGGACTCCCTCGTGGTCTCAACCCTCAAGGCGACACTACGAACCATTTAGAATCTAAAAACAAATATCTTTTTCGGGCAATCCACACCATCATATATCGACAGGTTTAATACAACGCATTTCAATACGACAAAGAAGGGTGAAGTGAAAAAAGCTTCGTTTGACAGTTTTGAGATTCATTGTTTGTGAGTAAAACATTTCTTGTCGACATTTACAAGTTAAGTTTTTTTAATCTAGAATCATTTTATTTTAGGGCTTATATTTAAAATCGAAGTGTTTCTGTGAAATATTTTAGTGATGCTCATATGTGAAAAACCGGCTTCCTTCATGGCATAAAATGGATATCTATCTTGTGCTTTAGTTATTTCACGCAATTTGTTTTTTTGTAGCGTCTACAAACAGATAAGATTTTCTGAATCAATGAACCGTATTTGAACTAGTCTTTTATTTTAATTCGTTTTAGTCCCTTGAATACATAAAAAAAGAGCCCGCCATATAGCGGGCTCTCTTAAAAAAACGATTACTTTGTTTATTGAATAGTCAATAGAACTAAAGAGCGTTTAGGAACTTTGACACCTTTAGAAACATCAATAGTTTTTGCTGTTTTTTCTGGGTCATTTTCAAAACCAGGTTTTAGTTTTTCTGTTTTAGAATCTAAAACTTGCATTTTTGCTTTTCCTTTAAATCCAGGGATATCGAGTTTAAAGTCATAGTCGCTATATGGGCTCTTATTCACAATCATCAAAGTTTTGGTTTTACCATTTTGTGATAAATAAGAGGTGATCATAGCGTCTTTATCACCTTCTACACTTGTCTTTAGAAGCTTGCCTCTTAAAGCATCAGATGCTAGCTTAAAGCCCCAATAAGAAGGACGAGGGCAGTTACCGCAAGACTCATAAGAGCGAGTCAAGTAACCATAGTCACCGCCTTCTGGAGTGATATCATTATGAATATCCCAGTATTGAGCGTTGTCGGCACCGGTTTGGGCGAGCATTCCAAGATAATCGGCTACAAATAAACCATTCACAATAGAAAGAGTTTGGAGTCCTGGATTAAAGTCCACAGAGTTCCATTCGGTAAGCCAAATTTCGAGAGGCTTTCCTTCTTTATTTTTGTACTTAGCTAAAAGTTTGTGTAAACGGTCATAAATAGGCTCTAAACTTTGAGGAGAAGAAAGTAGAGCAAAGTCATTTTCTTCACCAAAATGTTGAGGATAATGGTGAACAATAAGAGCATCGGCTACATCTGCTGTGTGTTTAAGGACTTTTTCGTTCCACTCACCTTCAAGAACACCAAGTACACCCACTTTTATGTTTGGATCTACTTTTTTCATAGCGAGAATAAATTCACGGGCTCTTTTTCCGTAAATGTCACCACCATCTTTACCGTATTTCTCGTAATAAGGATGCCAGTCACCGTAGATTTCGTTACCAATTTCCCAATATTTTACATTAGCCTTTTTGGTCACATTGGTGTGTTTCACCCATGCAGCAGCTTCTTGGGCGGTTCCACTTCCAAAGTTTGCAGTAAACATAGCTTCTGCACCAGTCTTTTTAAGCCATTCTAAGAATTCATCTGTATCGACCATCCAGTCTTTATTGTCTAAGATTTCTTTCCAATGGTCATCGTCTGCTCTTAGACCGCCTGGGTAGCGAATAATTCCATGATTGATTCTTTTCACAAAATCAGCAGTTTGAACTTTAGAGTCACGGGCATGAAGAAGGTCACCATCCCAAAGGGCTGCGTTGATACCAAAGATACCAGGAGCAATTTGTGGGTTGATCACAGTGTTAAAATCACCTTTAATGGTTGCTTTGACCACTGCAGGACGATCTACCTTTGGAAGTTCTCTTTTATTAGTGAGACGAATGTTGTCCACTTGGAAGCTACCGCTAGTCCCTTCACCACTAGGCTTAAAGTCTAAGCTAATGACATTTTTAAGGTCAAAAATACCGTTTTCTTTGGCATCGGGTGGTTGATAATAAGGGAACTTAGAGAAAGAACGGAAAGGAACGAGTACTGTGGTTCTACCTTTGGGGACACCGGTGTTAGAAACAAATATTTCATTTCCATCATCACTCACTTGAACCGTTATGGATTGCCATGCTTTATCTGTGTATACATCAAACATTAAACCCCAGTGCTTGGTCCAGTCACGGTATTTCGGGTCTCTTTTTCTTTTTTGCATATCAAGGACCACATCGACCCAGTCTGCGAGAAGATAGTGCTCAATATTTAAGCTATTTCCATCTAATTTGCCTTTACCGATAGAATGTTTTAACTGAGATTTAGGGCCAGTAGAAGGCTCCCAAAGTTCTTTATCCCAACCATTTTTATCAAAGTCAGAAAGGACTAAATCAGCTTCATTGGATTTGAAATTGTCCCATTTTTGGTCTGGATCCACCCAATCAATGTTTTCTGTAAATGTAATTTGATCCACATAGACAGTCACTGGAGCAGGTTTTCCTGGTTCGCCAGCGTTTTCGCCTTTACCCACAGAGAAACGAATTTCTTGAATTTTATTCCATTGAACATCTTTTGCAACTTCGGCTTGTTTATTAGCATCCCATGCTCTACCTTTGTCCATAAAGCGTTTTAGAGGGATTTTGACCAATTGCCAATCTTTAGAAACTTTAATCCAATCGTTGAGTCCAAGTTTAGTTTGGCTTTTTACATCGTTACCTTGGTTGTCCAAAAGACCAATATAGAGCTTTTCACCGCCAAGTTTACCTTTTATCCAAAAATAAAGTCCACCTTTGTTGCGAACTTTGGACAAGTCAATATATTTACCTTCTCCAAGAGAATAGGTCACACCAGACCAATCGTTGTTATCAATGTACATAGCAAGCACATTAGGATTAGCTGCAGTTTTAGAAGCTATTTCTTTTTGAGCGGTTAAACCACCATAAACATAACTAAAGCCTTTGAACTCGTTATCATAAAAAGTAGCTAAAGTCTTGGCTTTACCATCGAGTTTTTCTGGATTTTTAGGACCATTGATGACTTCATTGTTTTCGTCCCAATAAACTATTTTTGGTTTTGGCTTGGCTTTTTTATTGCCTTTGACCAATTCAATATTATCAATCCATACTTCTAAAGAAGGATTGGTTCCTTTGTCGATAGAAAAACGAATTTCTGCAATTTTATCCCAGTCTATACGAGCAGGAAGCTCAGTCTTTTTGGTTTGATCCCAATAAAGACCGCGATCTGGAAAATCTACCAAAGGAATGGAGACCTTTTTCCAATCTTTTGTGATTTGCACATATTTATTGAGAGGTAGCTTGACTTGAGTCTTTTTGCCATCAGAAATCTCTTCATCTAAAAGACCAACAATAAGTTGTTCGCCACCAGATTTTCCTTTAATATAAAACTCTAAGTGAGAGTCGAGCATATACTTATCAAAATCAAAAACTTCGTTGTATAAACAAATAGAAGCACCAGAATAGTCAGAAGGGTCTAAGTGGAGGTGTATAGCGGCTTGAGATTTATAACCACCAGATTTAGTGATAGTGATTCCCTTACTTTTGCCACCATAAGCATAGTCAAATCCACCCTGACGGTACTGTTCATCAAAAAACTTGTAGGGGACTATACGCGGAGGTTTGGGTTGAGCCATCGTAGCGGTAACAGTGAGCCCAAGTAGGATCATTGAAACCGCTTTGAACATGTTTTTTATCATATAACGCTTCCTTGTTATTGTTTAGTAAAATGGTAAAAACTCAAAAGTAACAAATGAAATATAGCGAGATTTTATTTGTTGTTTTTTAAACCTAAAGAACAAAATAGTATTTTAGATTTCATTCAGAGTATCCACATTAAAATTGTCTTTAAAATAGCTTTTATTTTGGAAATAAAGCGAAAATAAGAGATTTTTTGTACACATTTGATAAAATAGAGTAAAAAATCAATGACTCATATTGAATGAATAGAAACAATATCAAAGTAAACTTAAAAACGAAGTGATTCTTTGAAAAAAGAATAAATACAAAAATTAAAAAATTTAGGTTGTGAGTGTGAACTTAAAGAATCCAATAAGAGACACCTAACTGTAGTATTGAAGAAGAAACCTTTTCATTTTTAATAGGTTCTGTAATGCCTAAAAAGTAACGAAAGTCTAAATCTATGTTTTTAATAATAGAGACAGCAGCCCCAAAAGTCAAACCAAACTCCATAAAAGCATTTTTTTCTTTTATATTTTCACTTTTATCGCCCTTTAATTTTTTCTTAGAATAAAAATTAAAATGAGTTTCGGGCCCAACCATTAAAAACAGTTGGGGACTTAGATTATAACGGACCAGGAGAGGGACATCGCAATTGAATTGAGTATAGCTAAACTTTAGTTTTTCGATTTCTTCGGCGGTATGGTGATAAGCAAAAGCAATATTTGGCTGTATAGCTAGGGAATTAAAATTCAATAAAAAGTTTGTACCAGCATTAAACCCATAGCCTCTTTTCCCCAGTAGCCATTGTGTGTGACGGCGACTCTAGCTCCCATAGAAAAGAAATTAGAATGAGCCTAAACAGAAGTGAAAGCAATAATAATAAAGAAAAAGACCCCGTTTTTCATAACAACTCCTTTGAAAACCCATTCACAATAATATAAAGCATTTTCTTTCAATAAGCAAAATTGTTTGAAGAAAATAAAGTTAAAAAGCCCAAAACAAATTAACTCTAAAAAAGGCTCTCCATACTTATATTCTCGTCACTTCAAGCTTAGCCAAAGGAAAAATGGCACTTTTTATAAAGAAAACTATTTTTTATGATGTATTTGCCTTGTTTTATTAGGTTTTTGAGCCGATCCTTTGAATAAAATCAAGTTTTTAAAACAAAAAAAGCTCCATCAAATGAAGCTTTTAAAAGTTTTTGATCTTCAGTTATTTAGATTCTTTGAGCATTTTCTCAATCAGCTGCACACTGAATCTATCTTGTCTTTTTCCATTGATATAGAAGTTCGGTGTTCCTTGAACTCCTACCTTGACTCCTAGTTCAAAGTCTTCGTTAATCCTTGCTTGCATTGTAGAGTCTAAAACCATATCTTTTTTAAACTTTTCGATATCGAGCCCCACCTCTTTGGCTACTTTAATAAAATTCTCATCACTCAAATCTCTAAAATAAGGGGCTAGAGCATAGCGAAACTCCCAAAATTTACCTTGTTTTTGAGCTGCAATACTCGCTGCAGAAGCGGCTGCAGCACGATTATGAAAACCTAGAGGAAAATGTTTATAAACAAATTTAATCTCCTTAGGGTATTTATTCATAAGATCTTGAATAACAGGGGCTATATTACTGCAATAAGGGCACTGGAATTCCGTAAATTCCACGATAGTGATTTTGGGGTTTTTGGTGTTTCCATAAACGGGGCTATCGTGATCGGGAATATCCCACACGGTATTGGCTTGCACCATTTCTACACGAATTTCATCGATAGAAATCCCTCTTTTTTCTAGCCCATACTTAAGAACATCAAACTCTTCTTTCATTTCGTTGAGTTCTTTGGAAAGACTATCGACTTTGTTTTTTAGATTCTTAGAATCACCACTCTGAGCAGAGGCTTCGTTGCAAGCGGTCAAAGAAAAAATGACCGCAACAGTAGCTATTAAAGAAAGAGATTTCATAAAATTCCTTGATTTGGCTTCAAAATAAAAGCTTGTTTTGCATAATATACAAAAAATATGAAAGAAAAAGGATTAAAATTTCTCCTTCGTGACTTAATTACACTTAAAAAAGACAGGCTTTGTTTTTTACTGAATATGAGTTTGGCATCTTTCTTCTCGGTTTATTTATTTCATTCAATTTAGCCTTTTTTAAAGGCAATAAAAGATAGCACTTCGACAAGTTCAATGACCACATTTCGGCTAGACTTTTTTTATTGTTTTTAAATTGATCAGTCACTTGAATTCAAGTTTGCTAAACATTCCATGCAAGCCTCCTTTGAAAAACAAATCCTTACATGACTCATTTTGGTAGGTTTTAAGATGTTTCGAAAAAATCAGTGTATTAAATCCGAGAAATAAGGTGCTAAAATTTTATGAATGTTTCTTATTTTTTTTAAGTAAAACTATCAATAAAATTTCCTCTCGAAACTTGCCAGTAATTTTTTTTTTATGAAGTCTCACACACGCCTGGCTATTTATGCAAATCCTCACTTTCAACTTGAAACTTCCCATTTCGCCCGTCCATCTTGTATGGAGTGGCACAATGACGGTGGGATGCGTGTTTGAAACGGGGGGTGAATCTATGCGAAATAAGGTGCAAAAAAAAGTATTAAAAATTTAAGAAAAATCTGCAAAAATCGTGCCAAAGATGCTGGGATGCGGGGTTGAAAATTAGGATGCGATATTCTGCAAAAACTGTGCCAATAAAGCTGGAATTTGTGATGGATGTGCTTTGCAAAAATCGTGCCA
>JAAYJH010000071.1 GCA_012523035.1 Fibrobacter sp. | reverse complement strand
TTTTGGTTTTAGTATTTGAATGTCTTCCATAGGGGCGGGTTGGGGAGCGTTCAATCCACTAAAATAGTTTTCGATAAGAGAAATAGAAAAACGAAGTTCAAAAATAAAAGTGCCTTTAGCTCCAAAAAAATGTTCAATATCTTCTGCGTGGTTATAGGCTATGCGAACAAAAGGAAATTCTACTCCCGCTCCCCATAGTGTTCCTTTTTCTGTTTTAAAAAGTGTGGCGTCTAAGCTAATGAAACGAGAAGGATCAGGGAAAAATTTTAAACTAGCCTCACTTCTTTCTGTGTGTCGAAGGTATTTGCTCAAGACTAAATATAGATTTTGTTTGTATAAGTTTTGTTCCCAAGAAAATCGAAGAGAATCTTTAGACTCACTATTGAAATAACTAATGTCAAAATTGGGTAGGTAAGTTTGAAGTCCATTTTTTTTGCCTCCAAAAATAAACTTAGATTCAAAATTCAGTAAGAATCGTAAGTGTCGAAGCTCTGATTTATAAAAAGAACCTTGCAGTGCAAAAGCATTCCAGGTAGCGTGAGCCCATGTGTATAGAGAATCAGATTCATTGGGATATATCTTTGAGGATCGTTCTATATTTTGAAACTGAATTCCAGCTGCAAAACCCAAAGAATGTTTTGAATGCATGAGGCTAAGACCTGTAGTTTGAATACTCTTGACTAAAGAAAAATCTTTGTAAGCAGGAAATAGAATAAAATCTTCGTGATCCCAACCATGCCTTTCACCCCACCAAAAAGCTCCAAGCTGCACTTCTTTATTTTTATCTAAAAAAGGTGAAGAATAATAAAATGCTAAACGATCTCTAAAAGCAAAACCATGATGGGTTCCATAAACTGAATTTAATGGAATTTGAGTGGAGAATGGGGTGTAATAAGAACCTATAGCAAAATAGGCGGTTGTTTTGGGTTGAAATACTTTGGCAAATTCTCTCAATTGTTGATCCCTAGAATAAGATGAGGCTTTTTGAATGTCTAGGGGTGAAATAGAAAAAACAGCCGTAGTGACTAACAAAAGGAAGTATAGACAAAAACGCATCTTAAAATGTGTAAAACTTTGTTTAATTAGGGTCAAAAGAATATTGGCTAAACAAGACTAAAACAATAGGCTTTAGTCTAGGGTGTTTTCGTCAATTTTATTATTTTGAATCAAGTGAAAAATAGACAAAGCAGAAATAACCAATACTATAATAATAGTGGCGTATTTTAAAACTTTTCTCATAAAACCTTCTTTTAAATTAGATGGAGTAAAATTTATACCTTTATAGATTTTAAGTAAATATCTTTAAATTCTCTTTATAAGATACTAGATTTTTTTGAAATAAGCAAGTTCAAAATTTATAAAAACAAGCAATAAATAGCAATAAAAGACAAATAGAAGGATAAAAATAAAAAGCAAAAGATTTATCATGAAAAAGTGTTGAAGTGCTTAGTATTTGCTATGGGTTTCTTTTTGGATGATGGTGCAAATAATAGGGAGTTTTTGGAATGAACTTGGAATAGAAGTAATGGGGTCTTTTAAAACCACTTCGCTAGAGAGAATGCGGCATGGCAAGTTTTTTAATAAAAACTCTATCCTTTTTTGGTCAAAACCTAGCCAAAGGTGTCCGTGAGTTTCTCGAAGTTCTTCTTCGTTATGTTCGGCCAAATCTAATAATGCCAATAATCCATTTACTTTTAAAAGACGAACAGCTTCTTTAATGGCTTTTTGGGGACTAGAGGCATGGTGCAGAACCTGACTCATCAAAATTAAATCAGCACTTTCATTTTTTAATGGGATTTCATTCATATCTGCTTTTATAGGATGTACATTTAAGATGTTCTTTTCTTGAAGGTGTTTTTTTAACTGGATGATTGTGTTTGCATTGTTGTCTATGGCACTTACTTTTTTACAACGATGAGCAAGCATTAAACTGAGCTCAGCACCTTCTCCACATCCAATATCTATAGCGTGTTCAAATGGCATAATAAGTTTTGAAAACAAATAGACTTGGGCTTTAAGACCACCACCCACTTCATCTAATTTATGAAATTTTTTTGTTGAGACTTTTTTTCTTTTAGAAAGGGTCTCTTTCACTCGTGCTTTTATAAAATGGATGTCTTTGAGTTGCTCTGCACTTTTTAAAACAACCTCTAAAATGGAAGGGCTCATGTAAAGATCATCGCTCAATCCATAAAAAGCCTTGGTCCCTTCTCGCCTATCTTTTACAAGTTTTGCGGCAGACAATCTAGTCAAATGGCGGCTTGCATTGGACTGGTGGATATCTAAAATATCTTTTAATTCATTCACAGTAAATTCAGTTTCATTCAGAACCATTAAAATTTTAATACGAATTTCATCGGAAATAGCACTAAAAAGTTCTATATTAGGTGTAATAGCTTCTTGAATAGTATAAGATGACACAAAAACTCCAAGTAAAAAAAAACAGAAACTTTTCAATAATATAATTTATTAAATTCTTTTTTATGCATAAATTCTCAGGTATAATTCTTTTTTTGTTGCTATCAAGCTTTTACAGCCAAGCTTTTGCTCAAAAATCATATGAGACGAATTTAGTTTTAGATATAGGCTTATCAGTTTCTGCTCTAGCATTGAACTTATGGGGAGATTATCGGGTTAAAAACCCTGCTGGTAGTGACTCCATATTTTCAAAATCGAATCTTTTTATTTGGGATCGTCCATTTGCTGGAGTTTATAATCCAAAATATGATCAAGTAAACCGAGCATTCACTCTTTTTGCACCTTTTCCTTTGATTGTAGGTTTAGGGGCATATATGCAAGAAGATATAGAAAAAAAGGAGTTATGGACTTTGTTTTTAATGTATGTAGAAAGCATAGGCCTGCAGGGGGGAGTGAATTTGATGATTCGAAGTGCTAAAATTTGGCCAAGGCCTTATGTGTATAATGCTAAAATAGAACATCATAAAATACCAGCAGAATCCTATGGGTCATTTTATTCGGGTCATGCTTCTGCTGCTTTTTCTATAGCCATTTTGGGTTCTAGTTGGTTTCAAAACACTTATCCAACTTCGAAATACACCCCTTATTTTTGGTTCGGGAGCCTTTCTGTAGCCAGCACCGTTTCTGTTTTAAGGGTCGCTTCTGGCAAGCATTACCCAACAGACATTATAGTGGGGGCTTTAATGGGGAGTCTTAGTGCCTATACCGTTTTAAAAGCACACGAAATAAATTCAAAGTCTTTTAGTCTCAATGTTTTTCCTGGCTATATAGGCTTTACTAAAATATTTTAAATGTTTTTCTTTTAATTTGTATTAATCTTGTTTAGATTTTTTCTACACTATTTCTTTGGATCATTTTAATTTTATAATAGACCATTTTTTTCGACTTATATTCATAGAATGAGTGTTTTTTATAGACTAAGTATACAAAATCTGAATGTAGTGTGTGTGTTACTACTCTTTTTTGGTGTGTTTGTAGTAGAAGCCTCAGAAAATCATTTAAAAAAGTCAACTTTATCAAAACAACAAACTTCAAATCAAACACTGGTGATCGATACCATAAAACTCAAGGATAGTGTTTTTAATGATATTCGAAATTCTAAGACATACCCGATCATACAAATAGAAAATACGATATGGATGATGAAAAATTTAGCCTATGATTTTTCGTCAATAGATACTCTAGATCCCAAAAATTGTTATTTAGAAGACCCTCAGTTTTGTAAAAAATATGGAAGGTATTATACATGGAAAGAGGCTTCTAAAGCTTGCCCTTCGGGGTGGCGACTCCCCAATGAAAAAGACTGGAGGGCTTTTATAAAAAATAATGGGGTGGATTGGAAAAACATGGGGAGGGGAGGCTTTAAAGATTGGGATTCTTATGGAGATGCTTCAAATGTAGGGCAGTATTGGTCTATTTCTAAATTTTTAAAAAATAAAGCTAGAGCTTTTGAAGTCAGAAACGCAACTAAGGCTATAGATCGTTTCGATGAAGATATAGAAAAAGGCTTATATGTAAGGTGTGTGAGTACACAGAAGTAAAGCATAAAATTTATTTTTTTTAATGAGTGTTCAAGCTCTGGGGTGGGATTTTTTAAAACTTTTTTTAAGTCTTTTAGCACTGACATGTGTGTAAATTTGAGTGGTAGAGAGACTGCTGTGTCCAAGCATTTCTTTAACACTCAGTAAATCGGCTCCATTTTCTAAAAGATGAGTGGCAAACGAGTGTCTTAGGACATGAGGGCTAGCCTTTCCTTCCCATCCGATAGACTTTAATAGTTTGTCAATATCTGCTCTAAGAGTTCTAACGCTATAAGCCTTCCCTTTTTTATTTACAAAAACAGGACCCTTCAATGAAATAGGGTGTTTGTTTTCTAAGAGAGAAAATCGATAAAGTTCTAAGTTTTTTTGGAGGGCGTGGGTGATGGGAACTATTCTTTCTTTATTTCCTTTTCCATGCACCTTGATCCAAAGTTCTTTAAAGTCAAATCGATCCCAAGTCAAAGAAGCACACTCTGAAATTCGTAGCCCAGAACCATAAATTAATTCTAATAAAAATAGTGCCCTTTGATCCTGAAATGAAAGGAGTTCATGCTTGAAGTTATCCACCGACAAGTCATTTTGAGATAAAAAAGAAACCAATCTTGTAGGTTTTTTGGGAGTAGGAATTTGTGCCGCAGGATTTGTTTCGATAAAATGAGAGCGAAGCATATATTTTCCAAAACTTTTTAAACAAGCCAAATGCAAGGCAATGGTGGTGGAAGCTAATCTTTCTTTTGTTTTAAGATTCCAAATAAAATCACGGATTTTGGGAGTGTTAAAATCCAGTCGTTGAGCATCTTCTCCTAAGTGTTCTGAAAATTTTTTCAAAGACTTTTGGTAAGTTTTCACAGTTTGTGGAGAATATATTCGTTGATTAGCGATATAATCTAAAAAGTTTTTAAAATCTATAGAAATCGGAGTCATAAAAATTCTATCTTATAGAAATGTTTGTTTGGGGCATAACCATTATTCTTTAACATAGATTTTTATGAAGTTATTTGCATCTCATTTTCATTGGTTCTTTTCTTTTTTGCTTGTTTTTATAGTGAATCTTTATGCTATAGAGCGAGTAGTTGGGGCTAATGCAAGCTTAGATCTTATTCCAGGAGCTCATTCTGCGGCTCTTGGAGGTGCTATTTTAGCTGTAGATGCAGACATTAACTCTTTGAGTTTAAATCCACTGCCCTTGAGTTCACTTTCATATTCTTACGCGGCATTTTCACATGTTTCTTATTTTGAAGGGACCCAATATGATTTCGCTGCAATGTCTATACCTCTTGGAGGCTCACACGGAATAGCAATTGCATTTTCAAGGTTTGGTGCCAATGATATCCCTTGGATCAAAGAAGGAGATCCTATTCCAGAAAGTTCAGATTATAAAGTTTTGAGCATTGCCGATTATACCTTTAGTCTAGCATGGGCAAAAAAATGGTTTTTATTGGATATAGGGGCTTTGTTTCATGGATTATATCGAGATTTAGATCAAAGTGGTTTTGGATTTAGGAGCGATTTGTTCTTAAAATATCAAGCCTCTCCATCATTTTCTTTAAGTACTTTGCTTCAAGCTTGGACCTCTTCAGCGACTCGATTTGAATCTGGCTATGTAGAGTATTCATCTCCTGAACTATATTTAGCGGCACATTATCAAGGCCACCAAGCTTATTTTTATGGAAAATGGAATTTATATTGGCAAAGTTCTGGTTTGTTTCATAGAGAAGCCAGAGACTTGGAGTGGGTAGAAACAGCTTCTGGAGACCGTTTTTGGGAATCTCCTCTGGATTGGTTAATGGGTGGAAGGCTCGGCTTTGAATTTGTTTTTGACTTGGGACTTTCTCTAAGAGTGGGTTTAGCTAGTTTAAATACTTGGCAAAGCTTAACATTTGGGGCTGGTGTTCAAATAGCTCAATTTTTACAGCTAGACTATGCTTTTGAGTCTCATCCTGTTTTGACACCTGTACATCGAGTGAGTTTAAGTTTTAGTCCAAGTTTGTTCTTTAAAAGGGATAGGGGTAAACCCAAAGAAGAAGTTTTAAGAAGCAATCCCGAACTATTACTCCAAGAAGAGACGGATTTGTACGAAGAAGAAGAGGAAGTTGGCACTCATTGGGAAGAATGATTTATTTTTGGTTATATTTACAAATATGTTAGAAATGAAAAATTATCGTGAAGTTGGAGTTTTTGAGCTTTTGTCTGCCCCGTTAAATCCCATAGGAGCTTTTGATGCTGAAGCATTTAAAAAAGAAGTAGGAGATTTGATAAAAAAAGATTTTCGGTTTATAGCGGTAGATCTTAGTGCCATAGATTTTTTATATAGTGATGCATACAATGCTTTTTTGTTTTTTCAACAACAATTGCAAAAAAATAGCGGAGTCTTAGGGGTTATAAGCAATCGGAAAACGGTGATAGAAGGCATTAATCAAGCTGGATTAGATAAAAAAATTAAAATATTTGACAATGAGGCTGCTATAATAGCATTTTCTGCTAAACTTATAAAAAAAACACCAAAAATAAAAGAAGAAATTATACCAAAGTCTAAAAACCAAGAAAGCGTCGAAGTTCATTCAAATCTTTCAAAAAATCCATTTTCAGAAAAGAAGACAGCTTCTTCTAAGTTTACAGTTTTCTTTCTTTTAAGTTTGTTTTTAGCAGCACTTTTTCTTTTTTATTTTGTAATATAAGGTTTGCTAATGTTTCGTTTTTTTTTGCTCCTTTCCTTTTTGCTTTTGTCATGCACTCGTTTTGAAGATGGCCCCATGCCCGTGTACAGTCAAAAAGATATGGGAGATAGAAAAGAAGGTTTTTTTTATGTGGGGGAATTAAACTACGGTGCACCTATTCTTTCTTATGGAGATACTTTGTCTATTTATTTAGACAGTATTTGGTCTTTTTCAAACTGTAGTTTATCGGATATTGTCTTAGAAAAAAGTATTATCGACGACACTCTACTGACGATTCGACCTCGAATTGAGCTTGCTTGGAACGACAAAGATTGTGCATCTCCTTTGTTTAGACCAGAAACACTTTTGCTTATTCCGATGCAAAATTTTAATAAGATTAAAAAAGTTTCTTTGTTAAATACTGGACACGAAGAGATAGATACGACAATCATACGCTATGGTCATTATGAAACTAAAACAGACACACTTTATTTGGATTTTTTGTTCGAAGATCCTTATGCCTTGCCTTTGAGAAGTTCTGAAAATGCAAGCTTTTTTATGGAAGTGGATTCTATAGAAACACAAGATTTATATTGGAAGTTGCTGCCTTATAGATGTGAAAAAATAAATGACTCTTGTGATTTAAAATTGGACACTCTTTTACCTAATCATTCATGGAGTCCAAAAGATACTATTTCGATACCCCTTATAAAATCATGCGAAAACTCTAAAAAAACATACTGCTTAGAAAAAGATTGGGCTGTAGATTCTGCTCAAATTCAAGACAAGATGTCTATAGAAGTTCAAGTAGATACAACTTGGTTCACTTCATTTTATTATATAGAACCCATAGACTCATGCCAACAGCTGACACAATTAAAAAAATTATCAGAGTTTTATTATGGAGGGCATAGTATTATAGAAAAGACTCTTTTTATTTTTGATCCTTCTAAAACAAAATGCTCTTCAAAGAAAGCCTCTAGTTGGATCATCTATGATTTGATGAAACAAAAGTCCATTCAAGAAGCAGACAAAGCAAATAAAATAGTGGCTCATTGGGTTTTGGCCCCTATTGCACCCTCTTATAAAAAGGAAGAAGATCAATGAAACATAAATTGCCCTTACTAGTGACAATGGGTGATCCGAATGGGGTAGGACCAGAAATCACCTTAAGATTATTGACAAAATCTGTCAATGTAAGTCGTCCTATTGGCGTACTGGGGGATTTGAATGTATTGCAAAAAGCGGCAGATTTGTTGAAAATAAAATCACCTTTAATTTCTATTCAAAATCCAGAGGACATTTTTGAAGCTTCCAAACAAGGGATAGCTGTTTTAGATGTGGGACTACCGTTTAAAGAAAATGTAAAGCCAGGACAGATTTCAAAAGCTGCAGGAGAATCCAGTATTTCTTGGGTTCATGCAGCGACTGAACTTTGTTTAGAAAATCGTGCTGCAGCAATGGTGACCGCACCTCTTTGTAAAGAAGCTGTAGAGCAAAGTGTACCTGGTTTTCAAGGGCATACAGAATATATAGGTGCCATGTGTGGAGAAGCCGAACCTGTACTTTGCTTGGTGCACCAAGATTGGGTGGTCGCTCACATTAGCACTCATGTTTCTTTGGCAGAAGCGTGTCAAAGGGTCAAACAAGAACGAATTTTAAAAGCGGGGCGTTTATTAAATGAATTTTTAGTACGCTACAAAAAGTTGAAAAATCCAAGTATTGGTGTGGCTGGTTTAAACCCTCATGCCGGAGAAAATGGGCTTTTTGGTACCGAAGAAATTTTAGAAATCATCCCTGCCTTGCACACTCTAAATTCAGAAAATATAAATGCGAAGGGGCCTATTCCAGCCGATGTTTTATTTCCACAATTACAAAGTAAGCTTTATGATGGGGCTTTGGCAATGTATCATGATCAAGGGCATATTGTGACAAAGACATTGCTTTTCGATTTAAAAAATCATAAAACTCGAGGAGTGAATACATCTTTAGGTTTACCTATTGTGCGTACTAGTGTGGACCATGGAACCGGTTTTGATTTGGCGTGGAAAGGGCTTGCCAGTGAAGATTCTCTTAGAGATGCTTTAGAGTTAGCCTCTATATTGCAAGGGGATGCCCCTTGATTCAATATGAGTTTTCAAAGTCCTGGACCGAAACCCAAAAAAAGGCTCTTTTAAAAAGTTCTATTTTTACACAATGGCTTCATAAAGCTTCTAAAAACTTCACCATCAAAAAAATAGTTTTTCAATCCTTTGATTTTAGAACTCACAGTGAAGAGGCTCTTTTTATAAAACTAAAAGCCGAGGCCTATCTTAAAACAGGAGAATTAGTGCACGGTATTGTAGTGCTAAGAGGGGATGCTGTGGCTGTATTGGTGGTGCTTCGATGTGAAAACAAAGCGTATTTACTGATGGTAGAGCAACCTAGATTTCCTATTGCTTCTACGCGGTCCTTAGAAATTCCAGCTGGAATATTGGATAAGTCTATGCACCATGAAAAAATAGCCTTAGAAGAATTAAAGGAAGAAGCTCAAATAGAAGTTCATAAAGATGAACTTATCAATTTGACTGCGTTTTGGCAAGGAGAAGTGGCGACTGGTTTTGCTTGTAGTTGTGGCTTGCTCGATGAGCATATTTATTTTTATGCTGTTGAAAGAGAGGTAAGCCCAGAAGAGTTGCAACAACTGGATCAAAAAAATCAGGTGTACCAAGAAGAAGGGGAGTGGATAAAAACGGTGGTTATGCCATATGAAGAAGCTGCTAAGTGCTTTGTCGATGGGAAAAACTTAATTGCTTTGTTTTTATATGAACGATGGCTAAAAGCTCAAGGTCGAAAACTAAATTGAATTGCAAAAATTTCTAGTTTCTATTAAAAGTAGAAAGTTTTAGACCGTTAGAGCGTGTTTTTAATTTTATTTTGAATACAAACTGTTGAGAGTTTGCATTAAGTGGTTTATATTGGTTTCGTTGAGTTCGGCATACCTATAAAAAGTGCCATTTTCAAGGACTAAGTATAGAGCAGGGATATAGCCAGTTCCATATTTTGGTCCAAATTTAGAGTTTTGATCTTGAAAAAATGGAATCGAGGCTCGCTGTTGGTTCATAAAAAGTCGAATATTATTCTTTTTAATGCCCCCTCCAAGACCAATAGCAATACCAGAGAGTCCTTTGGGTTCATATTTTTTTATAATGTCTTGAATTTGAGAATAGTGGTTCACACAATGTACACATTTAGGGCTAAAGTAATAAATCATTAGATTTTTATTTGCAAAGTGGCTAAAGAGCATTCCAGGATCACTGATACCCACCAAAGGGATCGAAAAATCCATTTTCATTAGTTCACCAGAGTCCTCTTTCATTAAAGGAATTTCATTTTTTTGGGGTGCTTGAGCAAAAAGCATTGTCAAAGAAAAACAAAGAAAAACTCCAGAACGGAAAATTGAAAACATAAAAACCTCTATGAAAATAAATACAAAAAAATGATTTACATGTTTTTATAAGATACAAAAATAATCGAAAAAAACATAATAGGGAACTTAATATTTTTTTATTGCAAAGATGATTTTTAAGAGTGGTGGTGTCTTTTATAGATTGCTTTAAACTTTTATTTGCTTTCATTTCGTTTAGAAATTGCGGAAGTGTTTCTATTGAAGGGTTGTGGTGGTGTGTGATTTGCTATGCTAGTATACTTGTTTATTACTTGCATGATTCTTGTGTAGCTCCTCTAAGATGCCATTCCAATGAGACGGCAGAGAAAAATGGTTTTTATTCGTCATTTAGGTCGTAGGGTAGCCGAAGCATACAGAGTTTGAAAGTGAAGGTTTTCTATGAGTAGATTTTTTTTTATGGATTGGCACAGGGTATGGCTCTTGCCATGATGAGATTGAGGATTTTTATTCTTACTATTCTGAGGGGAATGCACTTATAAAGTGATTTTCTAAGCAGTTTTTAATATGGAATGGCATCTTTTTTAGGTGTATTGAAAAGAGAGCGAGAATCTGAGTATAAATAGATGCTTAAGTGTAGCTCAACAAGCCAGGCGTTTCTGAAACTTCATAAAAATCAGATTTTATTTTTAAAAAAATCAAAGGATTGAAGTGATTTGTGGGATTAAAATAATCTTAGATTTGTTTTTGGATTCATTGTTGCAAAGTTTTGATTGTGCTTAGTTAAAAGTTTCGTACTTGGCATTCCTTTCGATTGGAATTAAAGATTCGTTTAAAATGAGCTCTCGGATTTGTGAAGCAGACATGCCAATAGGAGAGCTTGCTCCAGCCGCGTGAGTGATTTTTTCTTCGAGAATGGTGCCATCTAAGTCGGATGCCCCTGCGTGGAGAGCTTTTAAAGCGGTGGGAATACCCATTTGAATCCAATACGCTTTGATGTGTGGGAAGTTGTCCAAAAAAAGTCTAGAAATGGCTACAGTCCTTAAAATGTCTTCTGGGGTGGTGATATTACCAACGCGCCTGCCAAGGCTGTTTTTTTCTGGATGAAAAACAAGGGGGATAAAGGCGAAAAAGCCATTCGTTTCGTCTTGTAGGTCTCGTAGCATTTGCATATGTTCTAAACGGTGTTCTGGACTTTCTATATGACCAAAAAGCATGGTGGCGTTGGAGTGAAGTGCAGCTTGATGCACAGTGCGGTGAGCGTTTAGCCATTCTTCTGCTGTTTCTTTGTCAGGGCATATTTCGTCTCGAACACTTTGCACCAAAATTTCAGCTCCACCACCAGGGAGAGCGTCTAATCCGGCTTCTTTGAGTTCTAGCACAATGTCTTTTAGGGGCCTTTGAGTTATTTTTGCAAAGTAACAAAGTTCAACAGCGGTGAAAGCTTTAAGGTTTACACTTGGAAAACGAGCCCTTAATTTAGAAAGCATTTCTACATAATATGAGAAAGAGTGATCTGGGTGCAAGCCTCCTACAATATGCAGTTCTTTGGCCCCTTTGAGTATGGCTTCTTCTGCTTTTTGAAGGATGGTTTCGTGTGTCCAGCTATAAGCGGTTGGACTGTCTTTTTTTATTCTAGAAAAAGCGCAAAAAGAACAATGGAGTACACAAACATTCGTGTAATTGATTTGCCTGTTGTTCACCCAATAAACGGATTTACCATGACGCCATTCTTTTGCATGGTTTGCCATTTTGGACAAGTCCTCCAAAGGGGCATTGTTGAATAAATCTAAAGCCTCTTGGATGCTAAGACGAGACATTAAAAACTCCAAAGTTAAAGTAGGTTTTTGTTTTTTGCAGCTTGGATTAAATCATTTGCTTTGTCGGTGACTTCCCAAGTGAATCGTTTGCCTGTTCGACCAAAGTGACCTAAACTTGCAGTTTCAATATAACCGGGTGAATTTAATGAAAGCATTTGAGTGAGTCCAGCGGGGGATAAGTCAAAATGTTCTTGGACTAAAAGTTCTATTTCGTGGTCTGGTATTTTTCCTGTTCCAAAAGTATCCACAAAAATGGAAACGGGTTTAGAAAAGCCGATAGCATAAGAGATTTGAACTTCGCATCGAGAAGCGAGTTTTGCTGCGACAATGTTTTTTGCTACATATCTTGCGGCGTAGGCTCCTGAACGATCCACTTTAGAAGGGTCCTTGCCCGAAAATGCCCCACCACCATGACGCCCCATACCACCATAAGTGTCCACAATTATTTTTCGCCCGGTGAGGCCAGCATCTCCATGAGGGCCTCCTACCACAAATTTGCCGGTAGGATTCACTAGGTATTGAGTGGATTCTTCTAAAAGTTCTGCAGGAATAACAGCTTTAATGACTTTTTCGATGATGGTAGATTCGATTTGTTTGTGAGTGAGCTCTTTGTTTTCAAAAGTTTCTAAGTGTTGAGTACTCAATACCACAGCAGAAACACAAAGTGGCTGGTGGTCTTTGGAGTATTTCACTGTCACTTGACTTTTGGCATCGGGGCAAAGCCAGGGGATTTCATTTGAATAGCGTAGATCTTGAATCTTTTTTATTAGTTGATGCGACAATGAGATAGGGAGAGGCATTAATTCTTCGGTTTCATCACAAGCAAAACCAAAAACCATCCCTTGATCCCCCGCCCCTTGCTCGGCAGAAAGTTTTCCCTCGACTTGGATGCTATCAACTCCTTGAGCAATATCTGGAGATTGTTTGTCTAGATTTATCAAAACGGCACAACTTTTATAATCAAAACCCATAGCAGAGTCTGTGTAGCCAATTTTATGAATAGTATCTCGAGCGATTTGAGCATAATCGAGGTTGGCTTTGGTGGTGATTTCTCCAGCAATGACTACAAGGCCCGTGTTGACAAGTACTTCGCAAGCGACACGACTAAGAGGGTCAATACTAAGGGCTGCATCGAGAATAGCATCAGAAATTTGGTCGGCAATTTTGTCGGGGTGCCCACAAGAGACAGACTCAGAAGTAAAAAGATAGTTTGCCATAATATCCTCATGGATTGGATGTTTATTTAAAAGGCTCTATGCGTAAATTTAGAAAATCGCATACTTAAAATCAACCAATAATAAAATTAATTTGAAATTCTTAAAAGATTTATTTAAATGGTATTGGACTTGGTTTTGAAGTTTTATTTTAGTATATGAACTTATAGAGGAATTATGCGAATACAAGATTTTACAAAATATTTGGATCAACTGCTTTTTGCTAGTCAATACCAAGATTTTTGTGTGAATGGTTTGAATGTAGAGGCATCTAAAAAAGTAAATAAAGTGCTTACTGGAGTTTCTTTGAGAGAGTCTCTTATTGACAAAGCCATTGAGATAGGAGCAGATTGTATTATTGTGCACCATCCTCATGGTTTTTGGGATAATGAGTCTAAAATCCTTACAGGTTCTTTGGGGCGTAAAGTTCAAAAATTAATGCAGCATTCAATTTCTTTATATGCCTTCCATTTGCCTTTAGATGGGCATCCAGAAATTGGAAATAATGCAATCATTGCTTCTAAATTAGGTTTTGAACATATAGAGGGCTTTATTTCTGCTGGTAAAGAAGTCACCGTAGGCTGTATAGCGGGCTTAAAAGAACCAATTCCTGTAGAGACTTTTATTGCAAAAGTAGAACAAGTTTTCCCTTACCCAATCCAGCATCAGCTTCTTTTTGGTAAAAAAGAAATACAAAAAATAGGCATCTGTTCTGGTGGAGGCACTAGCGGTATTGATGAGGCTTATGATTTAGGAGTAGATTTATATTTTACTGGAGAAATTAAAGAACAAACTCCTATTTTTATAGAAGAAGATGCTCGAAATTTAGTGGCATGTGGTCATCATCGGACAGAAATTTTTGGGGTCCAAGCTTTGGCTCAAAAAATAAAAGCTGACTTGAATTTGCCAGCTGTATTTTGGAATATCGATAATCTTGTTTAATTAAAAGCGTCTTATTTTTTATTTTCTTTCACTAAAATATCAAAATCTTTGCAAGACATAGATTCTATGCGATCTCCCATAGCTTGATTTCGGGTGCGTTCATCTCCCAATTTATCGGGAATTCTAAAGCAAAATTCGTGTTTATTACCCAAATCTGTGGGGATACCCATTTTAAATATGCGAATCCTGACTTTATTAGATGTGTATATCTCATAATAGTCATAAGAGTTGGCTATTTTTTGAAGTCGCTTGTCTTGATTGAATTGGATTTCATTGACAATAGGTCCAGTGAGCGTGATGGGCAAATTGTTTGGAAATCGAAGTTCAAGCTTATTATTCACTTTTACTAAAGAAGTTTCTTGAGGTTTATTCAAATATCGTTGTTGTGGAATATTGCGATAGGCTTTGTAGCGCATCACACGAACACCGCAAAGTTCTCGCATGTCGGGCTGGGCAACAAAGTCAATATCACGACAAATTGGAGGCATATCTGTTGGAACTTCTAGGTCAGAACCATCTCGAGAGCCTGCACACCCTACTATAAATAGGGTTGAAAAAAAAAGAGTAAAAATCAACTTCATGTATTAAATATAAACTCAAACTTAAAGAAAAGGATAGATTTTCTTAAGAAGAGTATTAAAAAAAGCTTTTTTTACATAATATTAACCAATCTAAAGAAGCTTTTAAAGAATTTAGCTAAAGAGATTAAAATATTCTATCTTTAATAAAGCATTAAATTTTATTTTAATTGAGTTTTAGGATTACTTTTAGTATCCTATTTAAAATGATTTAAACTCCTTCTTTAATAATCTTTTTTTGCTTTTTTAAAAAAGGGTATCTATGAATATCTACAGTTGGAATGTGAATGGAATACGCTCTGCCATTAAAAAGGGCTTTGAAACTTGGTTCAAAGAGATTGAGCCCGATATTTTATGTCTTCAAGAAGTTCGTGCTGAATTAGATCAAGTGCCTACCAGTTTACAAAATAAAGAAAACTATTTTACCTATTGGAATCCTTCCAAAACAAAAAAAGGTTATAGTGGGGTAGCGATTTATTCAAAAATAGAGCCCGACCTTGTGAATTATGGCATGGGGATTGAAGAGTTTGACCAAGAAGGTCGAATGATTCAATTGGTGTTTCCAGATTGGGTGTTGAACAATGTATATTTTCCAAATGGGGGGCAAGGGGAGCATCGTGTCGATTATAAACTTCGATTTTACGATGCTTTTTTAGAAAATTCTTTGCACTGGTTGGCCAACGGCAAACATGTGGTAACTGTAGGAGATTACAATACAGCACACCAAGAAATTGATTTAGCTCGCCCCAAAGACAATGAAACGGTGAGTGGTTTTTTACCCATTGAACGCGCATGGCTAGATAAATATATAGAAAATGGCTTCATAGACACTTATCGCCATTTAAATCCAGAACAAAAAGATGTCTACACTTGGTGGTCCAACAGGGCCAATTCTAGGGCAAGGAATGTGGGCTGGCGTATTGACTACGCGTTTGTAGATAAAGCTTTAATGCCTAGTGTCTTAGATTCTAAGGTGCACCCAGAAATGCTTGGCTCCGATCATTGCCCAATATCATTGGAATTAGACCCTCCTTTTTCACCAATGGAAATGCGTTAGGTCTATTGTATCAAATTGGACTTTTATCCAATCCAGTGTGCACTATGCGCTTTGAATAAAAGTCTTGATAGCATCTCTAAGTTTTGTAAAAATTTCTCGAAGAGTCTCGTCGTTTTCTTCGAGTAAAGTGATCCTAAAGCCTTGCAAATCCGAACAAAAGCTACTGCTGGGCACCACACAAATTCCTGTGGCACCGAGTAAATAATAGACAAAACGATAATCTAAACTAGGCACATTTTCGACCCATTTCTCTACTTTGGCACGAATCTCAGGGTTTTCGATAGGGAGGCTTTGACGCTCGTTTAACACACCTTCTTTGAAAGTAATGGTGTTATAAAAAGCCCCATATGTTGGATTAAAATAAAGTTCGGGCACATCGCTTAAAATTTCATTGATAATAGAGCTTCTATGGCCTATTTTTTTATTGAGATTTTGACGATGCTCTGTATAGCGTGGATCGCTAAAAACGAATGGGATAGTCATTTGAGGCATGGTTGTAGAGCACACCTCGATCATTTTGGCGTTATCTAAACTTCGACAAAAAGCGTCGAAATGTTCATCTTTATCGCGGTTGTAATATTCTGCCCAACCACACCTTGACCCAGGCCACGGGTATTCTTTTGAAATTCCTTTAAGGGCAATTCCAGGAACATCTTCGATAACTTCGGCTAGTGCATAAGCTCGAGCTCCATTATAAACAATTTTATTATAAATCTCATCGGAAATAATAAAGAGTTTATATTTTCTAGCGATTTCGACAATTTTTTTAAGGTCTTCTAAAGGATAAACCATTCCAGTGGGATTGTCTGGATTGATAATTAAAATGCCGCCAATATTAGGATTGTATTTTATCTTGTTTTCTAGATCTTCGAGGTCAGGGTACCAATGGTTTTTGGGATCTAGCATATAAGTGATGGGAGCAGAATGGGCGTGAGCGGCCTCGGCAGAGCTGTGGGTACTATAAGCAGGAGAAGGTCCGATAATACGAGTGGTGAGTGCAAGCAAACTATAAATGGTGGCAATAGCATCGCCTAAACCATTAAAAAACAAAATATCTTCGGCAGATATTTGAGCTCCTCCTAGAGCATTGGTTTCTTTGGCCAAAAATTCTCTGGTAGAGAGCACACCTTTAGAAGGGCAGTACCCATAACTGCAATTGTCTTGTACAATTTTAGTGACAATATCTTTAATCCAAGTGGGGACTTGAGTTTTCTTTTGAATGGGGTCACCAATGTTTTCCCAGTGGATAGTGAGTCCAAGCGCTTCGAGCTGATTTGCTTTTTTAACAATTTCACGGATTTCGTAAGAAAGTTCTTTAGCACCATCGCTCAATAATTTCAGTCTCATTCAAAACTCCTATAGGACATTTTATAAACAACCACAAATTGAGTATAATTTGTAGAATCTAAAATGTAGCAAATCTAAAAACTTTAAAAACAAATTCTCTAAAAAAAGAAAGAATAAAATAAATTCAATTACTTATATTTAGAATATGTCTTATTTTGACCCTATTCGCAAAAAAAATGTGCCGAGTACTCCGGAAGAATCTGTGAGGCAAAGCGTCTTACATTTTTTAAAAAACAATTTGAAAGTGCCTGAACACTTAATCGAAGTGGAGTTTTCGCTCACAAACATTCAAAAAACAAATCGAGACAGGGTGGATATTTTGGTCCATCAATTTAGAAACTCCAAAAATATCGACGAACCATGGCTTTTAGTAGAGTGTAAAGCCAAAGACCAATACACATGGAATTCTTTAGAAATACAAGTCAATCGTTATTTAAAGGTACTAAAACCGAGTTATATCTTACTACAACTAGGGGATGAACACATTTATTTAGAGCGTATTCCAAGCAAAAACTCTTATATTCCTATAAAAAAAATCCCAAATTATCCAAGTTTTTCTGATTAGAAATTCCTTAAACGAATCACTTCCAATTATAGATATATCAAAATCAAAAATTTACTTTTCAAAAGGTGAAATCATCTCCAAGCGAATACAAAACAAACATTAAAAATGTGTTTAATCAAGGTATAGAGGGGAAAGCCTTCCCCTGTCTTCGAAGCCTGCGGCTTCTCCGCCACCCCTTCTGCATCTTATCGATTTTTGGCTTTTCAACTGTAAAAACCATCCACTTATAGATTTTATGGACGGAAATTCTCGCTATAAACTTTGAAATTTATAGCTTTTATGTTCAAAAAAAAAGCCAGGCGTGTGTGAGACTTCATGCATAAAAATAATTATATGCTTAAATACGCATAAAGGCATTGACTTTTTATTTGTGATTTGTTAAATTCAAGAGGTAAAGTTGTTGAGGAGTTGTGTTTGAATATGAGTTTTAATATACCGTCTTCTATTGCTTTGGAATTGGTTCCAAGGAATTTAGAGCTTTTTATTGAAGAGAGTCGCTCGAATTTGGCAGCGTATCCTTTTATTGAAAAAATCAATGTTCCAGAGATTTTATCGGTTCCTATCAAATCTTATGAGGCTTCTAAGGCCCTTTTACAAGCTGGAATTTCTGTGGTTCCACATTTTCGTTTGATAGATAGGCCCATCGATGTTTTAAAGAATATGGTGGCCGAACTGGTGGACTTAGGTTTAAAAGAGCTTTTGTTGATTGGAGGGGATCCTCCTAAAAACATTGAGTTTGAGCCTTCTGGAGTGACTACAGTGCAAGCAATACAAAGTATTCGTGCTGCATTTCCTGCTTTAAAAATTTATGCGGGTTTGGACCCTTATCGGAGTTCTTTTAGAAAAGAAATAGACTATGCCATGCAAAAATTAGAGGCCGGAGCCGATGGCTTTTATACCCAGCCCTTTTTCTCTTTAACTAGTTTGGATTTGTGGTTGGAGCAGTTGAAAGGTGTGGATATGTGGTTTGGTTTGAGCCCTGTGTATTCAGAAAAATCTCGCCTGTATTGGGAAAGAGTGAATCAAGCGGTTTTTCCAGTGGATTTTAATTATGGGCTTGCAGAAAATCGCACCTTGGCTAGACAGCTTTTGAATCGTATTGCAGAAGCTAAAGCCAAAGCTTATTTTATGCCTATCACTATTTCTGCAAAAGACTACTTGGCCGATTTGTTTCAAAACGACTAACTTAGAGTTTTTTTTCTTTTTATAACAGTTTTATCTAATCCTTTTTTAAGAATTTATTTATATTTGCAGTGTGTTTTACCAATCTATATGGAGATTTCAAATGCCACTCAAAAACGAATATTTGCTACGGATATACGATACTGTTGTTCAAAAAAATATCGGAGAATTAGAATTTCATCAAGCCGTTTTAGAGTTTTTAGAATCTCTAGAACCTGTTCTAGAAAAAGAGCCCGAACTTGCTAAAACAGGGGTTATAGACAGAATGATTGAACCAGAAAGATTGGTTCAGTTTCGAGTTTCTTGGATAGATGATGCTGGAGTGGTCCAGGTGAATAGGGCATACCGAGTGCAGTTCAATTCGGCTATTGGACCCTATAAAGGTGGTTTTAGGTTTCACCCTTCTGTGAATGCATCTATCTTAAAGTTTTTGGCTTTTGAGCAAGTTTATAAAAATAGCTTGACAGGGCTTCCTATGGGAGGCGGAAAAGGGGGGGCAGACTTTGACCCTAAAGGAAAATCCGAAAATGAAATTATGCGCTTTTGCCAAGCTTTGATGGTGGAGCTTAGCCGTCATATCGGTGCAGATGTAGATGTGCCTGCCGGAGATATCGGAGTGGGAGCACGCGAAGTCGGCTATATGTTTGGGCAATATAAGAAAATAAAAAATGAATTTACGGGTGTGTTTACTGGCAAGGGACTTTCTTATGGAGGTTCTTTGGCTCGAAAGGAAGCAACCGGCTATGGATTGATTTATTTTACTCAAGAAGCTTTGAAAAATATCAAAAATACAGATTTAAATGGAAAAAGAGTGCTTGTATCTGGATCTGGAAATGTGGCTACTTATGCTGTTGAAAAAGCTCAGACTTATGGGGCTAAAGTGCTTAGCGTTTCGGATTCTAGTGGGTATATTCATGATCCAAATGGTATTAATCTTGAAGTTCTTAAACAAATCAAAGAAGTGGAAAGGGCACGAATTTCTGAATACGCAAAAAGAGTGCCTGGTTCTCAGTATTTTGAAGGGTGTAAAGGGGTTTGGAGTATTCCATGTGATATAGCTCTTCCTTGTGCGACTCAAAATGAATTAGATTTGGATTCAGCTCAATTATTGATTCAAAATGGTGTGACTATGGTGGCAGAAGGGGCAAATATGCCGTCCACTCCAGAGGCTGTGCACGCACTTATGGAAGCGGGTGTCCTTTTTGCTCCTGCCAAAGCAGCTAATGCCGGAGGTGTTTCGGTATCCGTCATGGAAATGTCACAAAATGCCATCAAGCTTATGCTTTCGGACAAACATATGGATGAACGACTCAAGGAGATCATGGAGCACATGCATCAGGATATTTTTGATACCTGCGAGGAATACGACCTTGGCTATGATCTCATAACCGGCGCCAACATCACCGCTTTTGAGCGGGTGGCAGATACGATGATCAGACTGGGAACTTACTGATCGAACAGGGGGGATCTTTTTTCAGGGAAACGGCTCCTCCCTTGAC
>JAAYJH010000070.1 GCA_012523035.1 Fibrobacter sp. | reverse complement strand
TCTTCCATCATCAGAAGTTCATCCTCGTCTTCCATCATCAGGAGCTCATCCTCTTCTTCCATCATCAGGAGCTCATCTTCATCAATATCTCAGCCAACAGGCTCCGATTGGGTTGGAGAAAACACACAAATATCAGATGCCAGCAACTCCTCTGTCACCGCTGGTTCTGCTCAAAATTGGGATGAAGTTAGAGTTTTGCAAAAAAACTTGGGGACTGTCTCATCTGGAAAAAACTACACACTCTCTTTTGATGCCACAGTGTCTAGTGGAGGAGCTAAAATGGACATTAAAGTTTCTTTAGCAGAATATTGCAATGAAACTTTAAGTGTCGATAACAGTGAAAATGGTTCTAGTTACCAATGTAGTTTTACTGCCACAAAAAATGAAGCTGTGATTTTAAAAATCACAATCCCCAAAGGACGCTGGGAATCCTTGTCTATTCACCAATTAAAATTAGATGGAGATCTTGTGAGCCCTCCTAGTTCAATTTCTTTGAATATCGCTCGTCACCCTTCATCGATTATGCTTCGTAATGGAAGGAATCTCCAGTGGAATATAGATGCTTCCACAAAAGTTCAAGTTTTTGACTTACAAGGTCAAAGAGTCCATCAAAGTATAGGTGGCGTGGATTTGTCTAGCTTTCCTGCTGGAATCTATTATATCCATGCAAAAGGAATGGTAAAACGAGTTCAAAACTTTTAATTCACAAAAATCTAAATAAATTTTATTTATTATCTAATAGCCCTAGCTTCACAGCACTGAGGCTATTTTTATTTTAAAGCTTGAAATTAACTGACTATTATAAAATAAATTTAGAAGTCTGGATTTGCTATTTCCTTTTATATATACTTTAAATAAACAAGAGTTTTTTTAACTTTGAATAATGTCTTATCCTGAACTTTTACTTCCCGTAGGCGATAAAGAAATGCTCCTGGCAGCAGTGCACAATGGTGCTGATGCCGTATATATGGGAGTGCCCGGATGGAATGCTCGTGGCCGTACCGAAGATTTCAATTTAGATGAACTCAAAGAAATGATTGAATACGCAAAGCTTAGAGGGCTTCGTTGCTATTTAGCCATGAATGTCTTGATTTTTCAAAGAGAACTAGAAGAACTAAGTCCCTACCTTTACGAATTGATAAAGTTAAAACCCGACGCTTTTATCCTCCAAGATATTGGACTTGCCCGTTTAATTAGGTCTATTGCTCCCAATCAAGAGATACACGCCTCCACTCAAATGACCCTGTCTAGCGTCGAAGCCCTGCATTTGATTCAAAACATTGGTTTTAGCCGAGCGGTACTCGCAAGAGAGCTTTCTTTGGAGCAAATTCAAAGTATTCAAGAAAACACAAGCATAGAATTAGAAGTATTTGTGCATGGGGCTCTTTGTGTTTCTTATAGTGGGCAATGCTTGACCAGCGAAGCTTTTGGTGGCAGGTCTGCAAATCGTGGGCAGTGTGCTCAAAGCTGCAGACTCCCCTACACCCTCTTTGTTGATGGAGTTCAAAAAAATACCGATAAAGGCAATTATTTGTTCAGTCCTTTTGACCTTTCTAGTATAGATTTAATCCCTCAACTAAAACAAATTGGGATTCAATCATTAAAAGTAGAAGGCCGCTTGAAAAGCCCTGAATATGTGGCAGCCGTCACCCAAGCATACCGCTCTCAAATCGATGAATCCTTTTATTCAAAAGAAAATCAAGAGTCTCTAGAAGTGTTGTTTTCTAGAGGATTAAAACAAGGTTTTTTAAAAGGAGTTGATCATCAAGAATTTATCAATCAAAGTTTTTCAAACCATCATGGTGAGTATTTGGGGTCACTAGAAAAAATAGAAAACAGAGGGGTTTATATTCATAGTAAGGCATCATTAAAAGCTGGTGATGGGCTCTTATTTGAAAATCAACACTGTTCACTAGGAGCCAGGCTGTACCATATAGAAGTCTCCTCCAAAGATTTTTTACATTTAAGTTTTTCTAAAGAATTTGACTTATCTCAACTACAAAAAGGAATGCGTGTTTACAGAAATGATTCGCCTTCTTTAGAAAAAAAACTGCAAAACTCTTACAAAAATCGTGAGAATGAAAAGAAAATCCCTATAAACATTTCTTTAACAGCTCAAGTGAATGAAAGGCTTCAACTCATATTTTCTGACGGCCAAAACACCGTCAAAGTTTACGGTGACATTTTAGAAAAAGCCCACAAAATAAGAGATAATCTCCAAAAGCATCTAATCAAAGAATTAGCAGCCCTTTCTGGCTCTCCTTATCGTGTAGAAAAATTGGACTTGAATGTATCTGCAGACATATTTTTGCTAGACAAAACACTACGGTCTTTAAAACAAAAAGCAGTCACACAACTCAATGAAATCCGTCTACAGAAACACCTCCCTATTGTGTTTAAAGAACCAAAAGAAATTTCACTTTTGCAAAAAAACACTCTTAAAAACAACAACCAAGAAACATCTGTTAGTGTGCTCATTCGAAAACCGGAGCAACTAGAAGCCCTCCAAGGAACTTCTATACAAAAAGTTATTTTAGATTTGGATTGGGGGGTGGAGCTTTCTTCTCCTTTTGAAAAAGCAAAATCGATGGGTTTAAAAGTAGGGATAGCCACGCTCCGCATACATCAACCCAATGAAAATCATTATCTCAATCGAATTTTGAGGTTAAAACCAGATTTTGTCTTGATCAGAAATTTGGGAGCTCTCTATTTTTTTAAAGACAAGGGCATCCAACTCACAGGCGATTACAGTCTAAATATTAGCAATAGCCTAAGTGCCGACTGGTTTTTTGAACAGGGACTTCACACAATACACCCATCATGGGATCTGAATAGCACGCAACTTTTTGAGCTTTTAGATGCTTCTACAGCTTCTAATTTTGAAATTGCTTTGCACCAATACATGCCCGCCTTTCATACTAGACATTGTGTATTTGCAGCCTTGCTTAGCCAAGCTAAGGATTTTCCAGATTGCCAAAAAGTATGCACAAAACACCAAGTGGAACTCTTAGACCACAAAGGAGAAAAGCACTTTTTAAAGTCAGATGCTGAGTGTCGTAATACACTATTTGTAGGCAAGCCTCAATCCGCGCTTAAACTATTAAAGGGCTTACAAGAAAAGGGCACAACACAGTTTCGAATAGAACTTTTAGACGAAAGTATAAGTCTAGCTACCAGAAAAATCAATTGGTATCAGCAAGCTATTTCTAGAGAACTTTCTATCGAAGAAGCTATGGTACAAATTGGAGTCGAAGAAAAATACGGGCTCTCAGAAGGGCAATTATTCAATAAAAGTACCTGGAAAGACAAAAAAAAGTGCACTTAATTCATTTCTTTTTCTAATTTACTGAGTACTTTATCATTTATTCCCAGGATATTTTATGAAAATCCAAAATAACTCTTATGTAAGCATCCACTATACCCTCACTTCTGACGATGGTCAAGTGATAGACTCTTCTTTAGATAGAGATCCATTAAATTACATTCAAGGCTTGCATATGATTGTGCCTGGTTTAGAAAAGGAAATGCTGGACCACCAAAAAGATGACAAGTTTAATGTGAAGGTGAGCCCTGCTGAAGGCTATGGAGAACGAAATGATGAGCTTATTCAGGAACTAGAACTCTCTCTATTTAATGGAGTTGAAAAAGTCGAAGTAGGCATGTCTTTTTACGCTCAAACTCCAAATGGCCCCATGCCTTTAACAGTGACTCAAGTCACGGATACACACGCTATTGTAGATGCCAATCATCCATTAGCTGGTCAAAATTTAAACTTTGAAATTGAAGTGGTGGCTGTAAGAGAAGCTACTGAAGAAGAAATTCAAGCACAAACACAGCCTCACTCCCATGATTCTAGCTGTGACTCTTGTTGTAGCGATTGCGATTCAGAGTGTTAAACTTTTATCTGTAAAATCTCTTTGAAAAGACAAAACACAGTTTTTTGTCTTTTTTTTTAGTGATAAAATAAATTGAAGATGTTTCCATATGTATAAATTCAATTTTGAGATTCTATAAAGGCACCAAAAGCCAGTTCTTTTTGATGCAATTGCAAAATTGGAGGCGTTTGCAGGCGTTTAGCAAGGGCAATCCCTTTGTATCGTTTCCACCAATATGTCATATCTAAAACAGCTTCATCTATAGAAGAGAATAATTTATTGAATATTTTTGGAGGAACTTTTGTTTCTAAAAAGAAGTTTCCATCTAAGAGTAGTTTTTTAGTATCTTCTAAATTTCTTTTACTTTGAAGCCAATAGCGAAACAAAAGATCGTGATATTCATATTGAATGGGATCTCCCCTCCCTTCTTCTATATTGTGCTCCTCACTTAATTCAGCACTTGGCCGTATTGTCAGGGTTTCCGTTGGAATTACAAGTGAATCCATGTTAATGGCTTCAGCTAAAGCATATACTTCTGTTTTCCATAAATCACCCAAGGCACAAAGCACACCGCTAGTATCGCCATACAAGGTACAGTAACCTGTGAATAATTCTGTTTTATTCGCATTACTAGTGAATGCCGCTGAGTTCATCGATGCAATACTTGCCAAAAACATAGAAGAACGAGCCCTTGCTTGTAGATTTTCAAAATGAATCCCCTCCATCGCGAATAAGGAGTTTTTAGCATAGGTTTCTATATTATTTTTAATAACTTCTAATGTATCGCTGATGGGAATTTCTAAATAAGGGCATGTTAAATTTTCTGCTAGTTTTTTGGCAGCATTTTTTGTGATTTGGGAGTTAAACTGCGTGGGTAAATTCACTAAAATCACATTTTGAGGGCCCAAAGCTTTTGTATATAATACTGCCGCCAAGGCACTATCAATACCTCCAGAAGCCCCTATCACTATTTTTTTTATACCCCATCGATATAAATTTTCTCGAATCATATAAATCAAAGCTTTTTGAACACGAGACCAATAAGATAGCGGCACTGAAGGTGTTTCTAGCAGTTGAAAAGCTTGATTCCATTCTAATAAGAAAGATTTCTCTTCTAAAAATGGTGCTTCATAAAGGACCTGAGCATTAGCATCTATAATTTTAGACAGTCCCATCAAGGCATAAACGGCTTTTCCCGTATTTTGAGTGCCCACTGCGTTCAATAAAAAACCTGGTTTTGAATAAGGCCACTGAAAAGGGGAGGAATCCATGAAAAAGAATTCATTTTTTAAACAAATGATAAAATCAATCTCGTCAGAAATTTCCAAGTTTTTAGCAGATAATAAAGCTATTTTGTAGTTTTTTATATTCAAGATTGGAGTGGATAATGCATCGCTTTGAAGTGTTTTCTGCACCCCATCCAAAAAACAAAACCACTGTCCATGACTTATATAAAGAATCCCTATAGAATCCGAAATAGCCATCATTTTTTGATGGTAAGTCTCACAAATTGCAAAGAAAGAAGGGGAATCCCAAAGGGAATCAAGCATAGAACCAGATAAACAATTTTCTGGAAAAACAACTAAATCGCAAGAACTAGCCTTAGCTTTCAAGATTTCTTTTTGAATTGTCTCAAAATTTTCTTCAAATGCTTCTGCCTTGATTTGCATTTGCACAGCATAAATTTTCATATTCTTAATTTAATAAAAAAAACCTCGAGTCACTAGACTCGAGGTTCACTAAAATAAGAAAGAACTACTTAGAAAGACGCTCTTGAATATTTTTAATTTGAGTTTTAAGCTCTTCTGGAAGCTTATCACCAAATTTAGGATAATGATTTTTTTCTACATCAGCGAGCTCTGCAAGCCAGCCTTCTTTGTCCACATTGAGAAGCTCTTTCATGTCTTCTTCAGTGACGCCTTCTGGACGCTCAATGGCATCGAGACTTGGCATGAAACCAATTGGAGTTTCAACAAAGTCACCCTTGTCATCACAGCGTTCGCAAACCCACTTGAGGACGCGAGAGTTTTCACCGTAACCAGGCCACAACCATTTACCTTCTTTTGTTTTGCGGAACCAGTTTACAAAGAAGATTTTTGGAAGCTTATCGGCATTGGTTTTGCCCATTTTGATCCAATGTGCAAAATAATCACCCATATTATAGCCACAGAATGGAAGCATCGCAAATGGATCACGACGAACTTGACCCACTTGATCAGAAATCACAGCGGCAGTCACTTCAGAGCCCACAATGGAACCCATGAACACACCGTGTTCCCAGCTCATAGCTTGATGGACTAATGGAACTGTGCTTGGGCGACGACCACCAAACAAGATAGCATCTACTGGAACACCCTTAGGGTCTTCCCATTCTGGTGCAATGGCTGGACAATTGATTGCTGGAGCTGTGAAGCGAGCATTTGGATGAGCAGCTTCTTTGCCTTTTTCGGACTTTCCACTAGCTGGAAGATTCCATTTGTTGCCTTTCCAGTCAATGAGTTCACCTTTTGGAGGATTGTCCATGTCTTCCCACCATACAGTGCCATCTTCTTCAAGAGCCACATTAGTATAAATGGTATTTTTTTGAGCTGAAATCATAGCATTTTTGTTGCTGTGGAAGTTGGTACCTGGAGCTACACCAAAGAAGCCAGCTTCTGGGTTGATAGCATAGAGACGACCATCTGCACCTGGTTTCATCCAAGCAATATCATCACCGATAGTTTCTACTTTCCAGCCCGGGATAGTAGGGATCAACATGGCAAGGTTTGTCTTTCCACATGCACTTGGGAAGGCTCCACAAACATATTTCACTACATTTTCTGGAGAAGTGATTTTTAAGATAAGCATGTGCTCTGCAAGCCAGCCTTCGTCGTGAGCGATAGCACTAGCAATACGAAGAGCCAAACATTTTTTACCTAAAAGGGCATTTCCACCGTAACCGGAACCATAAGACCAAATAGTGCGTTCTTCTGGGAAGTGAGAAATATACTTGTCATCCATGGGAGCACATGGCCATAAACCATTATCGCTTTCACCTTCTTGAAGTGGTTTACCAACAGAATGTAAACATGGGACATATTCGCCATCGGTGCCTAAAACATCTAAAACTTTATTGCCAACGCGAGTCATAATCATCATATTGGTCACAACATAAGCAGAATCGGTAATTTCTACACCAATTTTTGCAATATCAGAACCAAAAGGACCCATAGAAAAGGGGATCACATACATGGTACGGCCTTTCATACAGCCATCATAAAGTTTTGACATGGTGTTTTTAAGTTCTTCTGGGTCTCTCCAGTTATTGGTAGGACCAGCTGCTTCTTTAGTTTTAGAAGAGATATAAGTACGGTCTTCAACACGGGCCACATCAGAGGCATCGGAACGTAATAAATAACAACCGGGAAGCTCTTTTTGATTGAGCTCTGTAGCAAGGCCAGATTCAACCATTTCTGCAATTAATTGATCGTATTGAGCTTGTGAACCATCACATAGAACAACATTTTTGGGCTTCACTAATGCTTTAATCTCTTCGATCCAAGCATTTAATTTTGCGTGTTTAGTAAGGGACATTTCATCTCCTATAGGGTTAAGATATATCTTCGATTTATTTCGAACGAGTAAAAAATAGAAATTTTAATTTTAAAAATGTGTTATTTTTTCAAAAAAACTATAAAAACTCTAAGTATTTGTATCCACTTTTACCCTTAACTTTTAAAGCTTTTCTAAAAGTGTATTTTTCTTAAATATTTAAGAGTCTTTTTGGGTCTAAAACAAAAAATCGTGGTTTTAATGAAAATCTTTGTTTATATTTAAAGTGCAAATTGAAACTGAAAGGCTAATTTTTATTTACTGAGGATACATGAGCTGGTCTTATAGAGAACACCAAAAAAATATCTTGTGCATGATTATGGCAGGAGGTCAAGGGAGCCGTCTCCAACCACTTACTCGCGATCGCGCTAAACCTGCTGTACACTTTGGGGGGACTTATCGTATTATTGATTTTGTGCTTAACAATTTTATAAATAGCGGTATATTTAAA
The DNA here is from genome assembly GCA_012523035.1 of Fibrobacter sp. Classification (GTDB taxonomy): domain Bacteria; phylum Fibrobacterota; class Fibrobacteria; order Fibrobacterales; family Fibrobacteraceae; genus JAAYJH01. Next base: position 10,578 of record JAAYJH010000070.1, on the reverse strand, counting down.
ATTAAAGTCCTCACTCAATTTAAATAAGATTCCCTAAACAAACACATCTCTACAGCATGGAGCCTTAATTCTAGTTTAGAACAATATGTGGATTTAGTCCCCGCACAAATGCGTACTGGTGAAGATTGGTACCGAGGCACTTCGGACGCTATTTTTCAAAACATTAATTTGATCACCGATGAACGCCCTGACTTGGTTGCCATTTTTGGTGGGGATCATATCTATAAAATGGATATCAATCAAATGGTGGATTTCCATTTGAGTCGGGCAGCTCTTTTAACCATTGCCGCCATTCCTGTTCCAATAAGTGAAGCCAGTGAATTTGGAATTATTGAAGTCGATTCTGATAGTCGCATGATAGGTTTTCAAGAAAAACCCAAAGAACCCAAAGAAATCCCTGGAAAACCCGGCTGGTGTTTGGCTAGTATGGGTAATTATCTTTTTACAAGTAAATTTTTGGTTCGAGAGCTTTTGAGCAAATCTAAAAAAGGGGCCACCGATTTTGGCAAACACATAATTCCAGGCCTTTACAAAGATCATCCCGTTTTTGTATATGACTTTAACACCAATATAGTGCGTGGGGAACAATCTGCCACCAAAGGTTATTGGCGTGATGTAGGCACCATAGATGCTTTTTTTGAAGCCAATATGGATCTTTGTGCAGAAACACCTCTTTTTGATTTATACAATCATTACTGGCCCATTAGAACAGTGAACTGGAATCAACCCCCGGCTCGCTTTGTTGCAGGAGAAAGCACGATATCTTATCAAGGGACCGCCATAGACTCTATTGTATCTGCTGGCTGCATTATAGGAGGGGGCACTGCAGCAAAAAGTGTCCTGAGTCCCGGTGTATCCATTCAAAAAGACGCCTTAGTGGCTGAATCCATTTTATTTCCAAATGTAACTATTGGACCTGGTGCCAAAGTCAAAAGAGCAATCATCGAAAAAGGTCTGCATATCCCAGCTGGATTTGAAATTGGATACAATTTAGAAAGAGACCGCAAAGTCTTTCATGTCACAGAAAGTAATATTGTTGTAGTCTCCAAAGACACCATTATCAAGTCTTAAATTGTGCCCCATAAACTATAGAATCTTCTTTTTTTCCATTTAAATTTAACAATCTGTCTGGATTAAAAGAAGTTTTTTGAGCGACGGGACTATCCAAAAATGAGTCTATGACTTCAAAAAAACTCGCCGGACTTTCAGCAGTGAGCAAAGCACTTCTCAACGCCATGTTCCATGGGCAAATACCCTTGCTTAACCTAGCCGCTAATTGCTTCAATCGCCCCAAAGCTCTCATTGGAGTAGCATCTTCTACAATAAAATATTCATAGTACCGTTTAAATAAAGAAAGAGCTTCTTGGATGCTAATCTTAGAAGGAGGTTTTTCTTCTAGTGCATCTGCTATTTGACCAAACAACCAAGGATTGTGCAGAGCACCTCGACCTATGCTTAAACCTGCAACAGGGTATTTATTCAGTTTTTCTAAAGCTGTTTTGACACTAATTATATCCCCATTTCCAATCACTGGAATTTTAGCTTTAGACGCAACACTTCCTATCCAATCCCAATCTGCCAGACCATTATAACCTTGTACTCGAGTTCTCCCGTGTACAGTCAATAATTCCACCCCTTCATTTTCTGCTATTTTTAATGTTTCGAGTACATTGATGTTGGATTCATCCCAACCCAAGCGACACTTTAAAGTCATAGGAAGAGTTAAACTCTTCTTAACTTCTTTTAAAATAGAGGCCAAGCGAGGCAAATCTTTGAGTAGGCCCGCTCCTCCTCCTTTTCCAGCCACTCTTGGCACAGGACAGCCCGCATTAATTTCTATAAAATCAGGGCTCAAATGTTTCTCTATCCACAGTGCTCCTTCTGCCATTTTTTGAGGATTTCGGCCAAATATTTGAACGCCAAAGGGTCTTTCTTCTGGATAAAACTTTAATTCTTTACGATTTTTTAAAAAAGGACCCCCTCCCCCATCTGTAGAAACAAATTCAGAGACTAAAAGCCCTATACGATTGTTAGAAAGTTCATTACAAAGCCTTCTAAACGGAGGGTCTGTCACTCCAGCCATAGGGCTTAAAACTGTTATAGGTTTTTTTTGCGTAAAATCTTTGTTAGAAATAAAATTTAAGGGATGGACTATTGTATTTTTCTTTGTTTCCAACATAGTATTAACACTTATTCACTTTTTACTATCAAAATTCAAGATAAATATAGAATATAATGAGAAATGATAGTCTTTTTTTGGACTTCTAATCTATATTTTAAGAGTGGGAAATTTAACTAAACATCAATTGATTCAAGAAATAGCTATAGAGACTGGTTATACACAAGCCACAATTAAAACCGTTGTAGAGCAATTTTTAGAATTGATCAGTGAGTTTTTACTCGATGAAAAAAACATAGAGTTTCGAGGTTTTGGAACTTTCAATGTTAAAACTCGTAAACCACGACCTGCCCGGAACCCGAGAACAGGGGAAGTGGTCTATTTGCATAGTCGTATTATCCCAAGTCTTAAGTTTTCAAACACGATTAAAAAACAAATGACGGCCCAATGGGAGGCTGTTTCACAACAAGCTTATGTAGATGCCAACCCATCTGTTCAAAATTGAACAGAAGCCAAGCTTCCACATTCAAGAAATTTTTGGCCATTTTATTCACGAGAATCTGCGTTTAATACTAGAGTGTTTTGAATGTTTTTAAAAGCCTAGGCGCTTCTAACTACCCTTATTCAAAAAGTTTTGTGTTTTGAAAAGAAAGTTTTTCTAAATCTGTTTTTTGAAGGAAACGCCAATCTCCAGGACTTAAACTAGAATCTAAAAACAAATCCCCAACAGCGATCCTTTGAAGGCTTTCTACATGGTTTCCAACAGCTGCAAACATACGGCGTACTTGGTGATACAAACCTTCGCCTATTTCTAATTCTATTTGTGTGGGGCTATGGACTTTTAGGCTTTTGGCATGAACTATGTTTCGCTCCCCTTTGAGGGCCACTCCTGTTAAAAGGGCTTGCTCTTGATCCGAGCTGAAGGGACGAGCCAAGCTTATAGAATAGCGTTTGAGTATCCCGCGTTTTGGGCTTTCTAAATGGTGGATAAACTGCCCATCATTGGACAGAAGCAATAAGCCCGAGCTGTCCACATCCAAACGACCCACGGAAGAAAGTTTCATGGATAAAAATCGCTCTGGCAATAGAGAATACACTGACACATGATGCTGCGGGCGATGACTACACTCCACCTGAAGGGGCTTGTGGAGCATGATATACAAATCAATTATTGTAGGAGTTTTTTCTCCATAAACATAAATAAATTCTGGTTTATTTTGAAATTTATAGTTGGGATCGTCTATGATTTGCCCATCCACTTCTAAAGCTTTTGAACGGATAATTTTTCTAGAATCTTTTCTGGACCCAAAACCTAAAGATGCGAGCAACCGCTCTGCGATAAGACCTTTCATGGAGACTCCGAGGCTAGTATGTCTATGATTTTACGCCGCCAAAACACCAAGCGAAATGCACTTGGATTTTGAAGGTATTTTTTTTTGTTTCGGCGATACCAAATATAAGTCATCAGAGAAAAATAAGCACTATACAGTGCCAATATAAAGAACGAAATAAGCCTAAATTGAATGGAAAGAGAGCCATTCACAGAGAATTGTTTTTGAGAAAGCCAATCCATTTCTAGCTCTACATTTTGGAGTTTTTTAGATTGAGATTTTAAAAATAAAAAAATAGAAGTGGCAAAACCCATTTCACTGTATTCCATTTGAATCCCTTCGATTTTTAGCTTAGTGACTCGAATTCGAATAGAGCTTCTTGTTTTTTTAAAGATTCGTTTCAAATAAGTCCAAATTTTTTGGTGCAAATGTGGTTGAAACACAAGGGTTAAAAAATCAGCCTCACTAAAGTTTTCTTTGTTTTCTGTTGTCTCTGCTTCAAAAAGATCCGATGGAAGCTCTTCAAAAATAGATGAGTCACTGTGTTCGTCATTAAAAGACTCGTCCAAACTACCTGCATCACCGGACAGTTTTGAATTCATTTTTGAACTTACAGGTGTATCGTCACTTGACTTAGAAAAATCTGAAGCTAAGCTTTCATTGAAAAACTCATCAGGATCCAAAGAATCTCTGTGTTCTGAGCTAAAAGACTTTTCAAAATCTTTTGTATCATCGTTTGGATCTAAATTATCTTTAGAGTTTCCTTTGTTTTTTTGATCTTTAAAAGTCGAGTATATTTTTTTTCTAAAAAATCGAAGCTCTATGCCGCTTCCTTTTTCTATAGCTTTAAAATCACATTTAAAACTGAAAGGAAAAAAAAACAATAAGACTACGAGAAAAAAAAGTCCTGATAATATCAAAAGACCTATCAAAACTACTCCGTTTCGTTTGCCTTGTCTCGAATCACTTGAATTAATTCACTAAAACTCTTTTTTTTGAGTAAAGTACTAAATTGCTCTTTGTAATTTCGAGCTGTAGATAAATCATCAATAATTAAATCCCACGCCTTCCACGAGCCTTCGACCATGGTCATACGGTATTCTAAAGTCGTTTCTTTGCCTTTATACCACAAATGAGCTGTCACACGAGCTTCTTCGTTGCCTCTTAGTTTAGGCTTATCATAAATTGTAGAGTCTGCTTTGTACATTTCTAACTTTCTTGCACTTGAATTTCGAACCATCCGTTGAAACTCTTTGATAAACATACTCTGGTCGGCTTCACTTTGAGCACTCCAGACTGCAGGAGCCAGCGATTTTTGGGCTAAAAGTTTAAAGTCAAATGAATCATTTAATAAGTTTTTAATTCGTTCTTTTTCTGCTTTAGTGAGACTTGACTTTTTTAACAACTTTTGAAGTTCAGCATCATTTTTTTTAATGGTATGAACAGGATCAGTATTTGCAAAAAGCAATGAAGAAAAAACCATTAGGATCAAAACAAATAAAGGCATTTTAGACATATTCACTCACTTTGAAACATAAGTTTCATAAAATTCTGTATAGGATAACCCTGTGCGATATATTAACTCTGCAAATTCTATATTATAAGCACATATAGCAAAATAGTAATTTTTAAGTAGATTTACATTTTGTGTATAAGCTGAAATCAAGTTTTCTGGATTAGAGGGGTCTAAATCGTATTGAATGGCATAACCTTTGAGCATTGCTTCACTCGCTCTTTGGCTATTTCTTAAGTTTTCTACTTTTTCTTTTAAAGCTGATACTTTGTAATATTGTTCTTCTAGTTTTAATAATATGCCATTTACAGCATATTTATCTTTCATCTTTAGGCTTTTATACTCTACCTTTGCTTCTTTATATTTTTGCCAATTGCTCCAAAAATTCAACCGATAACGAAGCCCAAAACCTAAAGCTCCGGATAATTTGTTCACAACATCTTCTGAAAACACATCTTTTTGAATCCCATCTCGACCACCTGCCCAAGATTTTGCATACTCAAACTCACCCATAATAAAAAACTCTGGTGAAAGCTTTGCTTCTGCTAAATCCATCTGATAAGACTTTGCCTCTAGCCCAATACGAAGTTGTTTGAGTTCTGGATGTGATTTTAAAGCAATATTTTGCAGTTTTTCTAATGAATAAAGTGTCTCACCCCTTAAATTGAGTGTAGTGTCTTTTGTTTTAAAAATAAAAGCTGAATCTAATTGCAGTGAAAATCGAATCGCAAGCATCACTTGCTTCAATCCAGTATTAGCATCTGAAACTCCTTCTTGGATTACATGCATGTTAGATTTTAATTTTAATAGATCCATCTGTGAAACACCAGGATCATCATTGTCAAGAGCATCTTCTAGTTTTATATAAGCGTCGTCTATTTGTTTTTGAGCATCTTCGGCTAGACGCTTCATTTCTAGTGCTAACAAATAATTGTAATAATAAGATTGAAGTTCTACCTCTTTCTTATGTTCTTCTTGTATAATACCAAATTGATGTTGATGGATATCGGCCTGAATCGCTTTTTTACCCACTCTATATTGGCCTAAATTTAAAGGTTGAACCGCTTTCACTTGTGTGCCCCAAAAAGGCCCCATTTTTTTAAAATCCCAAACATCCACAGTGTTACCCTTATCATTCATTTCTTGACGAAGTCCAGGAGCTGGTCCTACTAGCATATAAAAAGAAAAGCTTGGCAAAATAGCTTCGGCTTTTAGGGAAGCTAACTTTTCTTTTTTTAATTGGGTCGAAAATCTTTTCTCTTGAACTATAGGGTCTTTGCGCATAGCCTCTTGAACAAAAGAGAAGCAATCGTAGTGTATTTCCCCACTATAAGCAGACAAAGAAAACACAAGGCAAAAAAACATTGCACTTGCTTTTTTAGAGTCATAAAATTTTTTATAAAAGTACTTTGAAATATATTTTATTTGCAAAATCATCTCTCTAAATCTAGAAAATTTAACCCAGAAACTAAGTTCCAATATTTAGAAATTACTCTTTCATAATAGAGATTTGGTAAATTGAGTTTGTTTTTCAAATAATAATCCAAACGACCATGACCAATGTTATAAGCTATAATTGCATGCTTTAAATTTTCATATCGAGCGATCAATCGCATCAAATAAGCAGCCCCTATGACCACATTCACTTCTGGATCCATCAAATCTTCTTCGTTTTCTATTTTATAACCAAAGCGTTTTCCAATACTTTTTGCTGTTTCTACTTTTATTTGCATCAGACCAAAAGCACCTGACTCCACACCTGAACGCATCCTCCCTCTAGCTCTTGGATTGCCATGACTTTCTTGTGCTACTATCCCTAAAATTAACATTGGATCTATATTATAAGTTCTAGATATTTTCCAAATTTGATCCGTAAGTTCTATACGAGTCCACTCTGAAATTTTATTCTTAGATAAAAAATTTAAGCCCCTCTCAATTTTAATATAATCTAAAGTCCATTTTCCGTATTCTTCTAGTTCTAAAAGTTCAGTACGAAGCCTCTGCTCTTCTTTGAGTAGATGACTTTGTTTATTTAGATTACTGAGCCAAAACACCATTATAACCATCAATATAGAAACGACTACAACATAAAGAACAAGTACACTTCTGGAAGAAAGTCTAAAATTAGTTTTCACGCCTAGATTGCTCCAAAAAATCTAAGTAAGTTACCCAATCTCGAATAGAAGCATAAGCATGCGAAGTGGTTGAATCTACAACTAATCCCAAATTTTCCAAAGCTCCTAAAGAAGATTTTAACCGTTCGATTTCTTGAATAGAGCGCTGTTTTTTATTTTCTAAACTGATGATTAAAGCTTGCTTTTCTAAAATATTTTGATTTTGAGAATGCAAAGTAAAAATCAAAGCTCCAAACCATCCTAGTATAAAAACAAGCAAAGCGATAGCCACAGTAGGACTTAGTCGAAGCCCTGTTTGTTTGCTATAATTCACTCCCACCTGTCTTAATTGCTTGAATAAACCTGAACGCCTAAAAGCCCTTTTATCATCGTAAAGCTCTAAAATATGTGAATATTTTAAAAAATAATCTCGATGCTCTTCTTTTGAACTTAAAAAAACAAGTGAGGCATTTTGTTTTTTTACTCGGTTTAAAATGTTCAAAAATAATTCTAAAAAAGACTCATCCATAAATCGAGCCCTTTGTATATTCAAAAAGAAAAACACACCGGGGCCTTTGATGAGCATTTCTAGCTTTTCTCTTAATGCGGGGAGTTGCACTTGATTGTAAGAACCTCGAAGTGAAATTTCTACCTCATCGCCCGCATCATCGACTAAAATATCCATCCAATCAGATTTCATAAAGATAGTCTCCGTTTTGACAACTTCAATTTCATAGAAAAAAGCTCTGTTTCTAGGGCAGAAAGCTCCACATTCCAAAATAAAAAAAGTCTTAAGCCATGAAAAACCATGGGAGCTGCATATTGATCCATTCCCAAAATAGGAGACAATAAAACATGAGTCGAACAAGAAAACTCTATTTGTAATACAAAAGAAGACAAAGCATGAAGCTCTAAAGCGCTCACTTCGTGCAGCAAAATAGGAGTATTTTTATCAAAATCTTGTGAAACTCCATTTATTTTAAGAAGCTGAATCTCTTCTAATCCAAGCTCAAGTTCTGTACCAAAATAACCATCAAAACCTATATAAGTTGAATTAGTCAATCGATATTTAAGTTCAAATTTTGATTTGTTAGTGGAAAGAGAAAACTGCTTACTGAGTTGAAAAATATGCTTAGATTCTGGTGTAGAGAAAACTTGTTCTGAAAGGAATTGCAAATGAGTCCATTTCCTCTCACGATTGATTTCATAATCTGCACTCTCCGTTAAAACTCCATTACGATCTTCTACCGCCGATATAAAACCAGCTAAAGTATTCACTTTACTAGGAAGAATATGATCCATAAAACCTATAGAAACATCTCCATCATCTCGCATAGAACTAATTAAATTAAATCTAGTGCTTTTATAAAATAAAGATCGAAGATAGGCCCCCCGACTATGATCAATTAACATAGAAAACTCAGAATTATTCACCCAAACTTGCTTTTCTCCATTCAGCAAATAATCGAATAAATCTATACGAATTCCTTTAAAGTCTATAAAATACTCTACAGCTGTTAGAGTGGTAATCAAGTCTAAATAAGCTTGCTTTCTAATCTTAGGATTTTTAAACCCTTCATTCGCATATAAATCTCGAAAATAAAAAGGAGACATCAAAGAAAGTAAATTGGTTTTAATCCTCTCTAATTCTTTATCTTTTAGATGCTCTATAGCATAACGATAAACAGCCAAAAAAGACTTATGAAAAAAATTAATTTCTGGTCGACGAATTAAAAGTTCTCGGCAACTATGTGCTCCCTCTGGTAAACCCAAATCTGTCCCCAAGGCACTCATTAAATTAACCTTTCCATCTGGACTTTGCTGTTCGATTACATGCGCTATGGTCCATGTTTGGGGTTTGACAAGCTCTAAATTCTTTTCCAAAGAGTCAAAAAATAAATCTAATACCTCTATGGATTCCAAAGGCACTTCTAAAGCCGTTACAATAATTTTATCATTTTTAGGTAAAAGTTCTAAAGACTCTAAAAGTCCTTCTGGAGTCCCTAGCAAAGCTTTAGAAATAGATTCAGAAACAGAAATCAAACGAATCATAGCCCCTTTATCTTCGGTGGTAAACCAACCAGAAACAGGAGTGGTACGCCCTAAAGCTGTCCTTAAACAAGACTCATTGACCAAAGTATATTTAAAATCTTGGGCATTTAAAAGCTCTATCATCCCAAGTTCCCACACAAAAGAAGAATTAAAATAACCCACTGGCTCTATTTTAAATGACTTCAAAATTTCAGATTTCATTTTCTTTAACTGCAAATCTTGCAATTCCGAAGGAAAAAAAGGAGGCATTGAGTCATTTAAAGTCCCGCCCATGATTTCAAGTTTAGCCTCTTGCACTCGATCTCTAAGCCATGTCATCTCTTGAGGGGCCAAGTTAAATAACTCTTTTAAAACAGCTCCAGGAAAAAACAAAGTAAGGCGAGCCGAATTGTGCTCTAAAAATCGTTTTAAATGTTTCGCAAAAGCAATCAACACCTTTGAATTAGACTCATTCAAGGTAGAAAAGTTTTCTTTGACAAAAAAAAGCATTGAAAATTTTAAATCCATACCATAAATCTAGAATCTTTTATGGCAATAAAGCAGAATTTTCTAATAAAACAAAGGACTCTGAAATCATATTCATTTTGAAGGATTTTCACCTATAAATTAGTACAAAATACTATAATCAATTGCTTAAAAATCATCAGGGCATACGGATTAAGAGTATTTTACACGCAGATTTCTTTAAAAACCAAACACAAATTACACAATAGCAACAAAAATCATAACAAATAAATTTAGAAAGAAAATAGAAGTCAAATCTATAAAAACTAAACACTTAAAAACAATTAGAATGAAACTCAAAAAAAAATAAAAATTTAGATTTATGATGAAGTCTCACACACGCCTGGCTTTTAATTTTAAAACTTAAAATCAATATTCTGGCACGCACTTCGACAAGCTCAATGTAGCACATTTCGACAAGTTCCATGCACTGCATTACAAACACGATGTTTCTCAAAACATATCAGCAAATCATCCCACACCGCATTGCCTGCTTAAAGGAAGGCTTGCCCTACAAAAAAACACTTGTCTCCGTGAGCACTAACAACTTCCCACTTCTAACTTCCCACTAATCTGGCACGCATTCCAGCATTCCTGGCATGCACTTCGACAGGCTCAGTGTAGCACATTTCGCATTGCATTTCCTCAATTTCTTTTTAAAACCACCAAAATCCATTTGCATCTCACTTTTCAAGCACGCACCTCTTCTCGAGATTTTATGAGGAATAAAATCTCTCAGCAAGTAATTCTGTAAAACTTCGAAAATAATAAAAACGAGTGCCTTAGTGACAGCAAAGAGGCAATACAAAATAAATGTTTTTTTAAATCAAATAAAATTTGATACATTTTCTAGAATGTATTTAAGAACTCAGAATTTTATCACACCCCCACCATAAATAGAGCTAAATACAATCACAGTGTAGAAGTATTTTAAAATTAAAATTC
>JAAYJH010000069.1 GCA_012523035.1 Fibrobacter sp. | reverse complement strand
GTTGATTATTAGTATGGTCTAAATCACTCACAAATTGGTCTAAGGCTATGGGCTTAAAAGTTCCTTTTTCTTTGATTGTTTGATTGGCAATATCTTTCATCACCGGAGGGTCATTGATGGACTTTACGCTTAATTTTACATTGGTAGAGGCCGTTCCTCCTTCTGGATCTGTGACTTTAATTGTAAGAGTTTCAGTCCCATTCCAGTGGTTATAAGGAAGTTGAAATGAAACTTCTTTGGTGGCATTATTTAGATTTGCTTTGATTTCTTTGAGCCCGCTTAATTCTACTTTTAACTGAGAAATTTCGTGGTCTGGATCTGATAAATATTCTTCTATAGAAATGCTTGCGAGAGATTCTTTTTCATTTATGTTTTGGTCGGGAATTTTCTTGATCTCTGGCAAGTCGTTAATAGATTTCACCGTAAAATTCACGCTTTGTTTAACTGTAGCACCCTCTGGATCAGTGACTGTAAAAGTAGCTACGGCACTACCATTCCATAGTTTGTTTGGAATTTTAATGGAGGCCACTCTTTTTTCACTGATTTCGACTTCCAGTGTACCTGATTCGGGCTCTTTTCCCTTGTGCTTGACTTCGACATCAAAAGATAAATCTTGATTTTTATGATCTGGATCTTTTATAAATTCATCTAACTGGATGGTAGAAAATGTTTTCTTTTCGTCAATGCTTTGGTCTGGAATTGCTTTTACAAAAACAGGGGGGTCATTGATAGAATGGACCGTAAAGCTGGCTTCTGATTCTGCGGAGGCTCCTTCGGGGTCTGTCACCTTGAATAGAATGGTCTCATAGCCATTCCATAGAGGATTTGGAATCAAAACTTTAGCTTCTTTTCCAGAAAACTCTACCTTCAAATCTTTGTTTCCACTCACAGACCATTTTAGTTGTTCAAAAGAGTGATCTATATCTTTGACTAGCTTGTCTAGTTGAATGGCTTTAAATTCTTTCTTTTCATCAATGCTTTGATCTTCGATATGGGATAAAAATTCTGGAGGGTCATTGATAGATTTCACAGTGAATGTGGTGTTAAAACTAGCAGACGCTCCTTCTGGGTCAGTGGCTGTGAATGTGAATGTCTCTGCAGGTCCATTCCAATGTTCGTAAGGGGCTTTGATGGTGGCCACATTGTGTTTATCTATGCTTGCCTTTAAATCTTTGCCTCCTGATACAGTCCACTTTATTTCGCTTGTTTCGTTATCTACATCGGTGACTAATTCATCCAAATAAATGGATTCAAAATACTCCTTTTCTTGGATCACTTGATCGGGATGTTTTTTTACAACAGGAGGGTCATTTACAGGAGTTACAGTGAATATAGCTGTGGTTTTATCGCTGGCAAACTCTCCATCTGTTGCTGTAAAGGTGATTTTTGCCTCTCCATACCAATAGGAGTCCGGAGTTAAAACACTGGCGATTCGATTTTTATCAATTTCTACAGATAAATCTCCCTCAGCCTGTTTTTTGTTAGTGGGTTCTACATAAGTTTCCCATACAATTTGATTTTTTTCATGATCTGGATCACTGACATAATCATCTAATTTTATAGGGCTAAACTTCTTTTTTTCTGCAATAGTTTGATTGGGGATTTTTTTTACTTCTGGAGGATTATTCACCGATTCAACATGAAAGCCTACCGTTTCTGAGCTAGAAAGATTTTTTGAGTTAGTGGCAATAAAAGTGATGTTTTCACTTCCATTCCAATATTTATCTGGTGTTTGAATAGTGGCAACTCGATTGCTAATACTTACTTTAAGGTCTTTGTTTCCTTTTACAGTCCAAACAATGGCAGACGGCTTATCAATTTCATCTTGTACGAATTGGTCTAGTTTAATGGGAGTAAAGCTTCCGCCTTCTAAAATAGATTCTTCTGGAATACCACTCACGACTGGAGGGTGAGCATCAATTTCTGGAGTTTTTTCTTCTTTTGGAGCTTCAAGGGCAACATTACTTACGGTAGAATCATTATTCGAGGAATCTTTTTCTGTAACAGGAGGAGGGACTTCGGGTGCTGGATTTACTTCTTGGGCCGTTGCCATCACAAACAACAGACTGAATGAGAATAATAATACAGTAATAGAAGTTTTTAATGAATTCATTTATATCTCCAATAGAGCTCATTTAACACAAAAACAGCCACTAAAAGTTTTTGCAAATTATCATAAAATAAGGTGTTAGAATACCTATAGAATGCAAAATATAATGATTTTGAATAAAAAAAACATCTTTTTTTTTTAAAAAAGAGCGATTTTAGTTTTTTTATTTCGCCAGTAAAAAACAATTTCATATAAGTTATTGATTTTTAAGGAGATAGAGCTTTTACTTGAAAAATCTTCAATGTCTAGTAAACTAGAATAACTTTGAAAAATAGTTGTAGGAGAAAAAGTAAAGTTAAATCAAAACCAATACAGAGGCTTATTGATGACAAAGAATCGAAATTAAGTTATCTTTATTTGTGTACTTTTTATAAAAAGGTCTTTTATGAAGTTTGTATTTATATGTGATGAAAATTATCTTAAGGGCGATTTATTGTCTTTTGTAAATAACTTTCCAACGAATCATGAGTTGGTCAGAGTTGGGGCCGAAGACCTACTTCGAACTAAAAGTCTTCCAGAAGGTGTTTTTGCTATACTTGTAGAACGAATGACTTGGCAAAAAAGTTTTAGTTTGTTTCGTTACTTTGGCTTACTCCCTATTCTTGAGGTGCTTCCTTTAGCAGTAGTGAGCAAATACCGTCGTTCTGAACCACTAAAAGGTCGTATTGCAGCTCGAAATTTAGAGGTGTAATTCAACCCCACAGCCACTCCGGAAGAACTGTTTTTAGCATTGGACAAGTTTATTGCTGCACCTCCTGCTAGTATAACATATTCTCGAGGATTGGCACACCGTTGATATTGTCTTTTCAAAACTAAAACAACTGTTTGTTTTGTTTGTGAAGTTTAATATTGAACTCTTTTCAATAGGTGATCTATGAAAAGAAAGACGCTAGAATATCTTCTTTCAAAAGGGAGTATCTTAACTTTTCCTTGTTTTTCTGGATCTGATTTATCTATTTCACAGATTCAAAAAATATTGAAAAACTTAGATTCTGTTTTGCTTTTGGATTTTAAAGGTTATTTCTCATCTTTTCAATTAGAAAGTGCAGAAACTTTATTTTTAAATGACTATAAAGAGCTTAAAACTCCCACTCTTTGTCAAGATTTTTGGGCATACTCTTCTCCTCCGTATTGTTATTTTAATAAAGAAGCTTCGTTTTCTTTATTTATGTCTAATCTTATAAATTTACAACAAAAATACTCTTATATTTTGTGTTTATTGCCTGTAGAGCGGACTCCTTTTTTCTTTTATTTTTTAGAAGCCTCTCATTTGATTGTTTTATCACCTGAAAATGAAGAAGAAGCTAGTGAAATATCAATAGCCATTGAAGGATTTAAAAAATACTCTAATTTAATTTGGTGGTCCCCCTATTTTGATTCTATAAAACCTCAAGCTAAGCTTTATAGACAGGCAAAGTTTTCTCAAAAATTATTAAAATCAAAGCCAAATCTGCTCGAAGTGGAAGCGAGTATAGTTGCAAATGAGCTTAAAAATTTTTTAAGAATTCAAATTTTAGAAAAAAATCCTATCTCAGGTTTACCAAGAATCTTCTTATCACTCATCCCTTTACTTTTTTTTCTATTCGCTTTTAGTCCTTTTGTTTTTTCACAGAAATTAGGCTTAGAGGTTTCTAATTTAAGAGACGCTAGGATGGAAAGGGATATGCTTTCTGGATCTCCATATTTTGAATATGAATTCGATGGAAAAGAAAATCTTCAAAGGATTGCTCGTTATGCTGTGGGGCGTTTTAATGCAAAAGTGACAAGTCCTTCTATTTTAAAAGATTATGTGAGAGAAGTTTTAGAAAAAAATGGTTTTACAGAAAATTCTTGGTTTAAAAATCAACTTCATATTCCTCCGTTAGGCACTAAGCTTCGATTTTTACCTTCGGAAAGCATTCAAAGCACTCCAGCAGACACTATAGGGCTAGCTTGGAGATACTTTACTAGTTTAATATCTGATAGCGTGTCTTATTTGACAGAGTTGTATCATGAAAACCCTAAAACGGTGGGGCGTATTCATCTAGGGATAGATGTTGCAAGCCGTCAAGGGGCTCGAATATTAGCTCCTTTTGCTGCAAAAGCATGGACATTTAAAGACAATAGAGGGGGAGTGGTAATAGGTCTTGTGCAAAAAGAAAAAGTGATTCTTTTTATGCATTGTGATCAATTGCTTTATTTGAACGGACAAGAGGTGATGGCGGGAGACCCGATTGCTACAGTTGGGACCACTGGGCATACTACTGGACCTCATGTGCATATTGAAACTGGGCTTGTGGATAAGAAAGGAACCAAAGCTCTAGGAAATGTACGATATAATACGGTGAGTCCAATCACATGGTATTATTCTCAAGTAAAAAGTAGTGTAGAGTAAGTAAAAAGTTACATTAAATATGCTCTATTTATAAAATATTAAACTAAATTACATACTGTTATGTAGATATTGGGTGTAGTAAATTTCGTTTTTTTTCTAGGAGATTTTATGCGTTTTGCTAATCTATGGATATTGGGTTTGGCGTTATTCTTTGTATCTTGCTCATCTTCATACGCTCCCAAAGCAAAAATGGCAACGCACGAGGCTAATAGAAGCATTCCTACAATAGATGAAATGATTGTAGATATGAAACAAAACTATATTTCTAAGTGTTATACACCAGTAGCAAAAAGAAACCCTCCAGAAAACTCATGCCAAACAGAACTGTTTCAATTGCTAGAACGCCGTTATCACTCTAACTACAATTTGAATCATGTCAGCATGGCTTCCAATGAACTGTTTTTTAAAGATGTGGAAGTTCAACTCAAAAAAATGCTTCGCTCTAATTCTGAAGTTCGTAGTGCTATAAAAAACGGAGGCTTTAGAAATGCTGAGGAACTCGTTGCTTATTATAAATTCAAATATGCTTTTGAAACGAATTGATTTTTTCCTTGTTGAAAACTTCTAGTCACTAGAAGTTTTTTTTTGAATTATATCTTGTTTTTATGGTAATTCTCAATAAAATCGCACTGGTTTTACAAAACAGTTTTACTATATTATTCAAATCATAAATATTTAAATTGGTACTATTATGGGTAAAAACTTATATCAGAAAATTTTTGAAAGTCATACAGTTGCTAAACTTCCTAGTGGTCAAACACAACTTTTTATAGGTCTTCATTTGGCTCACGAAGTGACTAGTCCACAGGCTTTTGCTATGATTCGAGAAGATGGACTTAAAGTGCTGTTTCCAGAACGCACTTTTGCTACAGTAGATCATATTATTCCAACAGTGGCAGAAGAACGGATTCGTCCATTAAAAGATGAAATTGCAGAAGAAATGTTAGTGCATCTCGAAAGGAATACAAATGACTTTGGTATCCGTTTTTTTGGAACCTCTACCGAAGAGCAAGGGGTGGTTCATGTTGTTGGTCCCGAACAAGGCATCACTCAACCTGGAATGACCATTGCCTGTGGTGATTCTCATACCGCTACCCATGGTGCTTTTGGTACTATCGCATTTGGAATAGGTACCAGTCAAGTTGCCGATGTTCTTGCCACACAAACACTTGCCATGGCTCCTTTGAAAACGAGACGAATTGTGTTTACAGGCTCATTAAAATCAGGCGTGACTCCCAAAGATGTGGCGTTGGCGTACATTGCTAAACTCGGTGTGAATGGTGGTGTGGGTTATGCATATGAATTTACCGGACCTGTCATTGATAATATGGAGATGGAAGGTCGTATGACCGTTTGTAATATGGCAATCGAAGCAGGTGCTCGTGTTGGATATTGCAATCCCGATGAAAAGACTTATGCCTTTTTAAAAGGCAAACCATTCGCACCTAAAGGTGAAAAGTGGGAAGAAGCTCTTGCCTATTGGAAGTCTGTAGCTAGTGATCCAGATGCCACTTATGACGATGAGGTCGAAATCGATTGTAGCGAATTAGAACCTATGATCACTTGGGGTATCACTCCTGCTCAAGCCATACAATTGAATGATAACATGCCTATGATCAATTCATTTAAAGAATCTGAACGCTTTGTTGTCGCAGAAGCTTATGAATACATGGGCTTTGAAGAGGGTGGCAAAATGATAGGCACACCTATTGATGTAGCCTTTATCGGGAGTTGCACCAACGGCAGACTTTCGGATTTAAAAAGTGCTGCGAGTATTTTAAAAGGTCATAAAGTGAACCCTAATGTGAGCCTTTGGATTGTTCCTGGTTCTATGAAAATTAAAAAACAAGCTGAAGAATTGGGTTTGGATAAAATTTTTATAGATGCAGGTGCTGAGTGGCGAGAAGCTGGTTGTTCCTTGTGTTTGGCCATGAATCCAGACAAGTTAAAAGGGCGACAAGTTAGTGCGAGTTCTAGTAACCGAAACTTTAAAGGGCGTCAAGGTAGCCCTTCGGGACGAACTCTTTTGATGAGCCCTGCAATGGTAGCTGCTGCAGCAATTGAAGGTAAAGTGGCAGATGTACGGAAATACCTTTAGGAGAATATGATGAGTGCAAAAAAAATTGATATAGTGATTGGATCTGGTGTGCCTTTACGCGGAAATGATATCGATACAGATCGTATTATTCCTGCCCGATTTTTGAAACGAGTGACATTTGATGGTCTAGGGCAGTTTGCCTTTGCCGATGACATTGCTAGTCTTGAAATTCAAAATAAAAAACACCCTTTTAGAGACCCATTGTACGAAAAAGGTAGTATCTTGGTTAGCAATCAAAATTTTGGTTGTGGTTCTAGTCGTGAACATGCACCTCAAGCATTAAAACGCTGGGGCATCAATGCTATTATTGCAGAAAGTTATTCCGAAATCTTTTTTGGAAACTGTGTAGCACTTGGAATTCCTTGCTATACTGTAGATCATGAAACGGCTCAAAAAATCTTAGCCTGGATTGAAGCTAACCCTAGTGTTCCAATGGAAACTAGTACAGAATCTAGAAGTCTAAAAATGGGAGACGAGACAATTTCTCTAAATCTTGCAGATGGTCCTCGTGGTCAGTTTTTAGATGGAACCTGGCATGCAAGGGCTGCTTTAATGGCCAATGTGAACAAAGTGGTAGAACTTGCCTCTGGTTTACCTTACATGAGTTTTTTAGATTGATTTTAAACTAAAGTTTTAAAATAGTTCAAAATCAGAGGATACTTAAACAAAGCGTTGTGAATATCTAAACACTTTGTTTTTAATGTTCTAAAAACACCTTTCCAACTCATCTAAATTTACTAAATTTACTATATTAAAGAGATGGAATAGCGAAACACATTTTTATCCTTTGTTTATGTGTTTCAACGAATTTAAGCTAGCAATAGCTTACTGAACTCCACACACGCAAAAGGTCTCGCTCTTTCGGGAGTGAGACCTTATTTTTTAATTAGATTTGGAGCAAGAAGAACCGGAGCAAGAAGAACCTCCGAATTTTGGACATAAAGAATCTAAACTACAAGCACCTGTCCCATGCACCCAAACCATCAAAAGACCACCTAAAATAGCCAAGTTTTTGGTGAACATCATCATTTGGAGGCTTTGTTGTTCGACAGGAACAGACCAAAATGCATGAAATATTAAAGTAGCAGGGATTAAGAATACAATAAGCATAGTGGCACCCTGACGCGATTTAAAACCTAGGAGAATGGATAGTCCTCCAAGAAGCTCAAAGATTATAGCTATAATCAATAAAATACTTGGATAGGGCATTCCACTAAACTCCATATACGCTTTGTTTCCAGCAAAATCGGTGATTTTACCAAAGGCACTCATTAAAAAAATAAAGCTCAAGCTAAATCTTCCGAGTATTGTGACAAATTGATTGACTTTGGGATATTCTGCAATACATTTCATAGAAACCTCTCTTTGTTAAATAAAATGTTACGATATCTCTTTTTAAAGTAAAATTTTCTTTCAATGAAATCCATAAAAATTGAAATATTTTGGATAGATGAATCTATTTATTTAAAGCTATCTCAGACTCAAAGGC
>JAAYJH010000068.1 GCA_012523035.1 Fibrobacter sp. | reverse complement strand
CCTATAAAAATATGATTGCAGACATTGACCAAATAGCAGATTTAT
Organism: Fibrobacter sp.; assembly: GCA_012523035.1. Classification (GTDB taxonomy): domain Bacteria; phylum Fibrobacterota; class Fibrobacteria; order Fibrobacterales; family Fibrobacteraceae; genus JAAYJH01. The sequence continues at coordinate 34,818 of JAAYJH010000068.1, read as the reverse complement.
TCTTAGGCTTAGAAGCAAAAGGAGTGGCCGCTATTTTTAGACCTCTTCACGAAGTAGGTGGGGAATGGTTTTGGTGGACAGCTAGAAAAAAAGGCGATTTCCACTCTGCCTCTGAGTTTATCGCATTGTATCGTTTAGTCTTTGACCGCATAGTCCATCACAAAAAAGTAAGCAATTTAATTTGGGTATGGAATCCAGAACCTTCTGTTTTAGAAACATGGGATCCAGGTGCCGAATATTACGACATCCTTTCTTATGATAAATACTACAATGCCAAGGACTATTCTAGCCACATCGCCGCTTATAACTCATACAAAAATGCCTCTAACTCCAAAAAGATCTTAGCCTTGAGCGAAAACGGCCCTATTCCAGATGTAAACAACATGCACGAAGATGGAGCAGTCTGGTCTTGGTGGATGCCTTGGTATGCCTCTTGGGGAGGAGAATATCCTTCTCGAACCGAAAACTCTGTATGGGTTTCTAATATGAGTGACCCTCGCATCATCACCTTAGAAGATATGCCAGGGTGGGACGCATATACCCTCAACACCATTCTTTCTAAACAAAGCACACCATTTCATTGGGCTCTTCAAGGGAAGCACTTAAAAATACAAAACCCTAAAAATGAAAATCTCAGTGTAGAAATCTTCCACATCAATGGAAACAAAGTCAAAAGCTTCTCGAGCAGCCCTGCAAACTCTTATTCTTTAGAGGCTCTTCCCAAAGGAGTCTATGTGCTTCGAATCCAAAGCCCCTCTGTTTCTATTTCAAAACCCATTGCAATACAGTAGCCATTAAAAAACTAAATTAAACCGCTCTTAAATGGGCGGTTTTTTTTATCATACCCAAAATTTTTGTAATCCAAACATCATCGGGAACTTCAAAAGTAAGAATTTTCTTAAGCGACAATTCAATCTTTTCACAACTCTTACGAGTTTTTTACTATTCACAAATCGCAAACATTCTACTTTTGGCAATGCTCCCAAGCAAAAGCTCCACAATATTTTTTATGAAGTCTCACACACGCCTGGCTTTTAAAATATCAGAATCAAACGCTTATTTTAAGTTTCGAATATCACTTCCAGAAACTTCTTGGAAAACTTCCAATTCAAAAAAAGAAGCCACCGCAAGCAAATGATCAAATATATCAGATTGAATATCCTCGTACTCTATCCAAGCAATAGTACTCGTAAAACAATAAATTTCAATTGGAATTCCTTTCCCATCCATTGGGAGTTGTCGCACCATAACTGTCATATTTTGATTGATACCACGGTGTTTTTTTAAATAGCTTTCAACATAGTGTCTAAAAGTTCCCAAATTAGTCATTCGACGAGCATCCACTACAATAGAATCATCTAATTTATTTTCTTTATTAAAATCTTCGATGATTTTTTGCCTTGCCTCCATATATTCTTTTAGGTAATAAGAATTTTTATACCGTTCTTTGGCTTCTTGATCCACAAACTTAATACTTTTCACATCTATATTTATAGAGCGTTTGATTCGCCTTCCACCGCTTTCTTGCATCCCACGCCAATTTTTGAAACTATCCGAAGTAAAATAATAAGTAGGGATAGTGGTCACAGTTTTATCCCAATTTCGCACTTTAACCGTATTCAAATTAATAGCTATCACATCTCCATCAGCATTAAATTTGGGCATTTCTATCCAATCTCCAACACGAACGGTATCATTGCTAGACATTTGCAAGCTAGAAACTAATCCCAAAATAGTGTCTTTAAAAATCAAAAGCAAAACTGCCGACATAGCTCCAAATACACTTAAAAAATAAACAGGCGTTTTGCCTAGAAGCACAGAAAGCACCAAAATAAAACTTACAATATAAATGACAATGCGAAGCAACTGAAAATAACTTGCCACAGGCTTTTCTCTAAAAGCTCGACTATTGGCAGCTAAAATTTCGATAGACGTCAAAACAGCGGTGAGCACCAAAGTTCCAGCCACGATCAAATAGGCATCGGTCAATTTATTAATCGCAGACAAGTATGCAGGAAAGTCATTAAAAAGGAGTGGCAGCCCCATTTTTATCACAATAGCGGGAGTCAAATGAGATAAATTTCGTAGAGCATCTCTTTCGGCCAAGATATCATCCCACTTGAAGCTTGTTTTTTTAAAAAGCTTATAAAACATTGGGATTACTAATCGCTTCGTCAACAAAAATAAAATCCACGCCAAAAAAATTAAAAGTATAAATAAAATACTCAAACGCAAGTAGTGGGCGATGAAGCTAGAAAAGCCAAGAGACAATAAAAAAGATTCTAAATGTATTTCTATAAATTTCATAACTTTTAAGATACAAAATTACCAAGCACTTAGTAGCAAAACTTAAAAGATAAGCACCTACAATAATGATTAGCCGTATTTTCGTCCCACCTTCACTTCGACAAGTTCAACACATCAAATTCCTGGCACAATTTTTGCAAATCGATTAGTCCAAGAGGGTATGTGGGATGACTACAGATCCAATGTTTTAAACAAAAATTACTTACAACAAGCCCAAGAAATCTTAAGACAAATGTGGTTCACTAATCAAGTCATGAGCAACGGCATTTTAGCTCCTGGTGCTGGTAGGGGTGGATATGACTTTGTGAATCCAAGTTATTTTTCTCCTGCATTTTATAAAATCTTTGCAAAAATAGACACCCTTAACAATTGGCAAAGCGTAGTAGATCAGTCTTACAATATCATCAAGAAGAATCCTGGCTATTCGCAAGGTTTGATTCCTGATTGGATGAGGCCAGATGGAAACTTTTACAATGGGAGTTTAGGTTATAATCCTTACCTGAATGGTAGTGCTTTCTTTAAGGACGCTATCAGAACTCTATGGCGAATTGCCATTGATGCTGTATGGTTCAATGATCCAAGAGCCAAAGCGTATTTGAATAATGCTTTAAATTTTATCAACGAAAAGGGAGGAGCCAAAGCCTCTAACTTTTATCAAATTGAAGGCGACAAACTGGGCACACTGGTCCCTGCCGAAGACAAATGGAAAGAGTTTAACGATGAAAAAAACACGGAAACTTGGCGTTACAGACAAGAACACAGTCATTTAACTATAGGGATGTGGCTCACAGCAGCTATAGCTGTAGGCACCGATGAAGACAAAAAAGACTTTAGTCAAGAAATGGCAAAATTTTACGAATACAAAGCCGATGCAGACTTTTTTGGCTTAATCCATGACCCAGAAAACCTAGAAGACACGCTCCACAACGAAATGTATTTTGATCAGTTTTTAGCCTGGTTTGGAGTTTCTTTAATGAGTGGAACCTTTTCAAATATCCTAGATGATTTAGACCACCCTAAAGAAAATCTCGAAGGGATTCTTTTTAACCCTTTTACTGGTGAAGACGAAAAAGAAAATGAAGGTGAATCTATCAAAATTTTTAGAGCAAACCCCAAAATCACCATCAGCCCTATTAAAAATGGATTTCACTTTTTGGCCCCTACAGCCACCCATTGGCAAATTTACAATCTACACGGTAAAGAAGTTTCTAGTCACTTTGGAACTGAATTTTCTTGGAATAGCAAGAGCCACTCCGCTTTATTTATCTTGAAAACCCAATCACCCGATGGTACTTTTGTTCAAAAACTAAAGCTTCAATAATCCCTTATGCATTTGAGTGGATCATCGATTTGGGGTCCACCCATAAGTCAAAATCACTCTCGCTCACAAAACCCAGTGCCAGAGCTGCTTCTTTTAAAGTGGTGCATTCGGTGTGGGCTTTTTTGGCTATCATAGCGGATTTTTCATAACCTATGTGCTTATTCAAAGCTGTCACTAGCATTAGAGATTCGTTTAAATGTTTTTGAATGCGTAAATAATTTGGTTGAATGCCGACCACACAGAATTTCGTAAAAGCACGGCAAACATCGCCAAGCAATGTAGCCGACTCCAAAAAAGCTTGAATGATCACAGGCTTATACACATTCAATTCAAAATGCCCATTGGCACAGGCAAAACTAATAGTAGTATCGTTGCCCATCACTCGCATACAAACCATAGTCAAAGCTTCAACTTGAGTAGGATTCACTTTACCAGGCATAATCGAAGAGCCGGGTTCATTTTCTGGGATAGAAATCTCTCCTATTCCAGAGCGAGGGCCCGAAGCCAAAAATCGAATATCGTTCGCAATTTTATTTAGAGACACAGCCAATTGCTTTAAAGAGCCGTGTGCAGTCACAAAAGCATCGTGGGCGGCCAAAGATTCAAACTTATTGGGAGCACTCACAAATGGATAACCCGTTAAACTTGAAATCTCTGCAGCAACGGCAGTAGCATATCCCGCAGGAGCATTCAGGCCTGTCCCCACAGCAGTACCCCCTAAAGCAAGCTCAGACAAATGTTGCAAACTAAATTGAAGGGCTTTTTGCGCATGTTCCAATTGAGCCACATAGCCAGAAAACTCTTGCCCCAGTGTAATAGGAGTGGCATCCATCCAATGAGTACGGCCTATTTTCACTATATTTTCAAATTTTTTTGACTTTTGCTCAAAAGCCTCTTTCAAAAAATTCACCGCAGGAATCGTATGCTCCACCAGTTTTTTATAAGCAGCAATACTCATTGCCGTCGGGAAGGTATCATTAGAAGATTGAGAGCAGTTAGCATCATCATTGGGGTGAATCAAAGGAGTCCCCACTCCTAGAGAATGTCCTTGAAGCACATGGGCACGGTTCGAAATCACCTCGTTACAATTCATATTAGACTGTGTACCAGAACCTGTTTGCCACACCACCAGAGGAAACTCTTCATCTAAATCGCCCGCGATAATCTCGTCACAGACTTGAGCGATAAGGCTAGCCTTTTTGGCTGGCAAAACCCCTAATTTTTGATTAGTGATAGCGGCTGCTTTTTTTAAATAACCAAAAGCATGAATCACTTCTTTTGGCATCGACGCACTGGGGCCAATCGGAAAATGCTCCAAAGATCTTTGTGTCTGTGCCCCATAATATTTATCGGCTGGCACTTTCACCACGCCCATTGTATCTCTTTCTTCACGGTATTTCATAAACACAAACTACAAAAAAAACTCAACAGAAGCACCATATTCACAAAAATAAACTTAGAAGCATCGAATTTAAAATAACTCCAACACCTATAAAACCACTTTCCCAAAACATAGAAACAACATTACAAAACTGCGAATCAATGAACAACAAAAGCTTCACAATAGAATAAAAAACGATAACAAAAACTCTTTTTATGATGAAGTCTCACACACGCCTGGCTTTTAACCTAAAGATAACTTGCATCTTTCAACCCACTCCGCCATCGAGCTAAAAATAAAAAAACACCCTGTTTTTGGGTGTTTTTGAAAGATTTAAGAATTCATTAAGGTCTCGTAAAATTTACGATAAGCGTCTTTATCTTCTGTTTTACGGACTTGAATAGCTTTTTCTGGGTGCATATTCAAAGAACCACTAAGCATTTGAGGGATAATATAGCCCCACTCGTATTTATTTTTTAGAGGTACAAAAAGTTCTTCGATAGCATCTAAAACAGGACGAATATCGTATTTTGGATTTTTCAAAAAGCCTAACAAAAGCTCTGTAGTACAGTTACCAGCACCACGACCAATACCAGAAACAGTCGAGTCTAAGAAATCCACACGATTGATAATCGCTTGAATAGTATTACTAAAGGCTAATTGTTGATTGTTGTGACCATGAAAACCTAGAGTCTTTGTTTTGATATGTTCTCTATAACGAGTCACGCACTTGTCAATATCTTCTTGATAGAAGTAACCAAAGGTATCGACCAAGTACACCACTTCTGCTTTACATTCTTTTTCAACTTGATCCAAGGCTTCGTCTAATTCGTGCCCACGGTCACGGCTTACCGCCATGATATTAATACAAGTCTCATAACCTAATTCAGAAAAAGTATTCACTAGCTCAATGCCCTTATCAATGTTTTTTACATAGCTAGCCACTCGCACCATTTCATACGGGCTTTCAGAAGCAGGCTTGATCGAGTCTAAATCCACGCGGCCTACATCGACCATCACCGAGAGTTTCATATCACTTTCGATGCCATCTTTGAGTTTCCACAAAAGGTCGTCGGAGCAAAACTTCCATGCACCGTATTCTTTGGGGTCAAAAATTTCAGTAGAGTTTTTATAGCCCACTTCCATGTAATCTATACCTGCCTGGCTCAACAACTCATACAAGCGACGCACAAATTCTAAGCTAAAATCATGTTTATTGATTAAACCACCATCTCGGATAGTACAGTCTAAAACTTTTATTGTATCGTAGTACATATTATTTCTCCTTATGAGTTGGCTCCTTAGCCAGATACAAACACTAAGATAAAAGTTATTTTTAGAAATCTCAAGTCTTTTTTTTAAAAGCCTTCAAAAAAAACCTAATCACATCAAATAATGAAGGGATTAACCATTTCTCAAAAAGCAAAAAACTCAATCCAATCAAAATATGAGGCGATTAAGCAGCACCTCCGTTTTTTCCTTTCCCCTTAAAAACTCAAAAGAAACCGCTAAAAACAATAAAATCCAGCCTTTTTAACTTTAATAACTGTGAAACACGGATGAACCTGCAAAATAACTGTGGATTTCTTTTTCTGGAGGACTTGTCCATCCAATTCAATCAAAAACCCCTCTCCATCAGAAAATAAATCTTCAATCCTGTTTTTTAAGCCAAAGTTTCTATACCCTTCTTAAAAGAAAAAACTCAATCCAATCAAAATATGAGGCGATTAAACAGCGCCTCCGTTTTTTCCCTTTGCCAGGCGCTTCTGAAACTTCACACAAAATATGGTCTTGATTATTTTGATGGCTAGTTGTTCTGTGCCGCTGTTTACCGATATAAATAAAAAAAGGGCTTGCAGTCTCTACAAACCCTGTCAAAAATTAGATGTGTTTAATCTTTAAAAATCACTTTGTTGTCACCTGGAATGACCGAGCCTAATTCGTAAAAAACTTCGTTTTTGGCTTTGAGATGGGCTTCGACTTCGGCACGATTTTGTGGGTCTATAAACAAGAGCATGCCAATACCCATATTAAAAGTATTGAACATTTCGTCTTTTTCTACTGTGCCAGCCTGCTGGATGAGCTTGAAGATCATTGGGACTTCCCAAGCGGTCCTGTCTATGACCACATCGACTCCCGGAGGTAAAATTCGTGGGATATTCCCTTGGAATCCAGAGCCTGTGATATGGACTAAGCCTTGGATTTTTTTGGCTTCGGTGAGTTCGATTAAACTTTTGTAATAGCTACGGTGCGGCACGGCCAGTGTCTCGCCTACAGATTTTTCTAAACCATCTACCTTAGAGTCAATGGTGTAACCGCCCACTTCGAATAGGGCTTTTCTGGCCAAAGAGTAGCCGTTGGTGTGTAAACCAGAAGAGGGCATGCCTAGCACAATGGTTCCAGGTTTAATGTTTTTGCCATCTATGATTTTGTCTCGTTCCACCACACCGACGATGGTTCCAGAAATGTCATAATCTCCGGGGCCATAAAAGCCTGGCATTTCGGCTGTTTCACCACCAATCAATACGCAGTCGTTTTCAATACAAGCTTTGCTCATGCCAGACACCAAGCTGTCCATGACCCCAGGTTCTAAGCGACCAGTGGCTACATAGTCCAAAAAGAATAATGGACGAGCCCCTTGAACTAAAATATCGTCGCAACAGTGATTCACGATATCTTGGCCAGGTAAATCATGAGAGTCTAGTTCAATGTGTACTTTTAGTTTGGTTCCAACGCCGTCCACAGAGCTTACAAGTACAGGATCTTTTAGATTTAAGTGGTTTAGTGTGAATAAACCTCCAAAATTTCCGACATCTCCTAAGACGCCTTCGTTGAATGTGGAACGAACAGATTTTTTGACGCCAACCATGGCCTCGTCTGCGCGCGCTAAAGATACACCTGCATCTGCGTAATTCATGAATTCCTCTGTGAATGGTTTTGTAAAGCTTGCTTTTCGTCTATGCTTCGAAGAGCATCTAAAATTAAACTGGTGGTATCGGCTTGTTGATTGATATTGACCACATTGGGCATCAAGTGCGTGTCTAGCTTAAAAAGCGTAGAATCGTCCCAAGAAAGCAGCGTTTCTAAAGCGTCTTGCCCTCCTAGTTTGCCTATCTGAGCACAACAAATACGCCCTTCTTGAAAGGCTATAAAGCCCGATTTTCCACTATTTTCAAAAATCACCGTCCCCGTGATTCTACTTTTTTCGAGAGTTTGAGCAAAATCTATAAAAGGCAGCACCTTTGCCGATGCCAAAAGCCCTAAACTTTCAAACTCATCAAAGGCTTGGTTTTTAATCCTCAATCGATCGGCCAAAACCTTGTACAAGTAAACCATGATGTTTGGATTTTCTTCTAAAAAATCTACAAAAACTTTGCGTGGCAAATGGAGGACGGTGGAGCTATCTTCGGCTGCAATGACCGTGTTACTGGTGGGTTCATTGCAAATAATAGACATCTCTCCAAAACAAGCCCCAGCTTCTAAATAAGCCAAAACATTGTAGTGGCCATCGGGGTGCATTTCTCCACAGATTTGTGCTCGACCACTTTGTAATACACAAAAACTTTCGTTGTTGGTGTCGCCGCCTGTAATGATAATATCGCCAACATCATATTCTTTGATGCTGGAATTCAATAAAATAAAATCAGCACTTTCTCTAGGGATTTGCTGTAAAAATGGAACACCCTGCTCGTAAGAAGCAGAAATCCAATCTCCAATGCCAGAATTGACTTTCATATACTAAAAGATATAAATATTTCTATACCATTTAGTGTCATTTTTTTGAAAAAGTTCCGGATAAAGCACTTTCAATAGGTCTTCTAGCACTAAATCTGGCCTAATCACCGCTTCCTCGTAAAAATCCAAGGCCCCTAATGGGCTTTTTTCTTTATCAAATTGATACACCTGCTTGCTTTGCCAAGATTGGAGGATTTCCACTCGGCTCTCACTGGCTAAAACTTCTTCTGGACTGCTAAAGTTAGAAGGATGCAACCAAACGGTGGCGTCTATTGCTTCTACAAAAGCCTCTTCTAAAGGAATTTGCAGCCAGTTTTGTTTTTTTGTGTTTTTCCATATATAATCTCCGCCAGCGTCTCGAACTAGCGATGCTGTGTAACTTTCTCCAGATGGAGCCATCCATACTCCAGCTATGGGGGCTCCTATGAGCACTTTTGGTTTTGTGTTCGAAAGGGGGACTAACGCCATTTTCTCTTGATAGTTTTTTTCTATTTCTAAAAACAAAGAATCTGCTGTTTTTTCTTTTCCAAAAAGCACTCCAAAAAGTCGCACCCATTCTGCTTTTGCCAACGGAGAAACCTCGTTCCACTCTGCCATCCATAACACAGGGAGTCCAAGGCTTTTCATGCGTGTATAGTCGTCGTATTTGGCATTACCTGTAGAAAATGTGAGGATCAAGTCCGAAGATAAAGTCAATAGTTTTTCTAATAAAATGGTCGGTCCATTCCCCAGGTCTGGGATTTGATTTTCTACTAAATAGTTGTAAAAACTAGTGTCTGCAAAATACTTTTTTTCTCCGACCCCTACAATGCTTTTACTTAGCCCTAAATAACGCATATAAGCCAAATAACTATTCGATAAAATCACTGGTCTTTTGGCTGGAATGTGAATTTTAGACAAGTGCTTCCAATGTTCTGGACTTTCTAATGATTTTTTTAAAAGTGTGGTGTCTGTTGAGTTTTGAATCAAAAGCCAAGATTTACCCTCAATTTCTAAATAATAAGCATCTAAAAACTTGGTCAATTTGATGTTTTTTGCGTATTTAAATGGAATTGTTTCTCCCTTAAAAAAACTATTAGCACTTGACTTAGAGTCTTTGCATGCTATAAAAAACGACATAAGCACAAAAATAATGGCTAAAAGCAAAGTTTTTCTGAAAAAACAACCGCTAAAAATCATATAAAGCCTTGATATTGAATGATTTATGTTTTTTTCTATTTACTATTTTCATAGATAATGTATTTTAAATGAGATAATGCCTTTTATGGAGTTCGCGTCATATGAAAACAAAACTAACTTCTTTTTTTGCAATATGTGTTTTATTTTTATCAGCCAGCTTATACGCTTCTGAGACTTTTTACGACAAAACTCTGGTCCGAGGTTTTATCTCTTTTGGTGGTGAATATCGTAATATGAGTTCAGAGCATGTGAACTATGTGAATAGCCTTTTATTTAGACACTCTAGCGTGATAGTCGATGTCGACAGTAATTTTGTGTATCTGGATTTAGACTCCGAAGCCAGGAACTATAGAAAGTTCACCAAACATACTATTGGTCTAAATATTAATTTAGGAGCCGAATACAAACAACTCATGACCTGGTTTAATTTGCACTTCACTCCTACCCAAACTTCTAAAAAACCAGCAAAATTTGGAGATTTCAATAATAAACTCTACGATGCTCGCTGGTATTCTTATGGACTAGACTGGCTTTTTGCTTGGAAACTCCTCAACGAACAGAGTGTGATCAACCTTATTCCCGCTGCTGGATTAGGTTTTAATTTACTCAATATCCACTTTCCTTCTAATTATGATTTTATTAAAGTGGGTACAAAAACCAATCTAGATGCCTTAAAAGGTATAGGTTATGAAAAAAGTGGTGTCGTCAGTACCAAAGACCGGTATTATAGCAACTTTGCTGCCACGGCCCATGCAGAGCTAGAGCTTCGACTCAACATAGACCCCATTTCTTTTGGAGTTTATGGAGGTTACCGCTATGTGAGATACAGTGAATTTAAAATCACAGAAGGCGGAAATGAGTCTTGGATCTTGGGCGATCCAGAAGTTAAAGGCGATGCAATGTTTGTTGGAGCCAGACTCACTTGGACTTTCTTATCCAAAAGACAAAAAGAACTGAAGTTAAAACTTTAAAAACACACAGTTGCTTCGAAATGCACTGCATTGAACTTGTCAAAATCTGCTGCACTAAGATTTTCGAAGTGCAGTCTTTTTATTAAAACAGCCAAATCAGCAGAGTCAAAAACAAATTAGAAAGTGATTGTTTTCTATTCACAAAACAGACCTGCTTGATTTGAATTTAAAACAAAACTTTGTTCATTCATCTATAAAAAACGCCTTCATTGTGGGTATACTTAAAAAATGATACCATTAAAGCAGCTTATTAAAACTGAAAGATTAAAAACGCACGGCGATTAGAAATTACTTCCTTTACTTTTACCAATTTGTACCACAGAGGATTCATTTTATAAATTAATACTGAGTTTTTTATTTTTTAAAAACATCCTATTGATAATAACTCCATCTATATTATCCATTGTGTTTTCCATGACCTTTTCCATAGGGACATAGTGCACACTTTTTTCTTTAATTTGAAGGTCAGTGTGCCATTTTGCGGTGTAGCCCGAGCTTGGGTATTCAAAGTCCCACCCTAAACTGATGGTGGGGATATTTAAGTTTTTTAATTGTGTGAGCAAGTTAGAAAATTGCCCTTGAGTGCTCACTAAAACCACAGCGTTGATTTTCTTATAGATAGAAAACATGAGAGCGTCGTCTATTAAGCTTAAATTGGGGCGGATAATAGTGGTGTTTTTGCGTTCAAAATGGATATGTGGAGAGACTTGATTGTAATGGACTTGGATACCTGCTTCTACTAATTTAGACTCTAGCCTTTGCGTGCCCAAATGTTGAAAGCGAGTGTTTTTACTTGGACATTCATAGGGGTGATAGTAATGACATTCTAAAAAAATATTTTTTAGTTTCAATTTGGACTGTACCATATGAGACACCCAATTTTTAAAGCCTCTAAAATCGATGGACGATTTTCGACAATGATGGAAGCGGTAATATTCATTTACTTTCTTAAAGGTGAATCCATCTATGAACAATCCTACTATCTCTTTTTCTTGCATTGCATATCCTTGTGTATCTATACTAAATGCACTTTTGAATGCATCTATGTTTTTAATGATTTAAAACTCATTTACATAGACGAATGCAATGCGAAAAAATTAACTGTAAATTATTATTTTACAAATCAGATAAAATAGAAGGGTCCAGCCACTTTTTTAGTGCTATAAATGCTTTATCGTCGAGTTTTTCACGCCAGTGAGCACTTTTTTCTAAGTCTCCCTTGTCCCTATAAATTTTCACCAAGTTTGCCACGGCACACCAATAGCGGATCGAAAAAGGAGCATCGTAATAATACTCTTGCACACTAAACAAATAAACTTGAATAGCTTCATCGAATCGTTTTAATTTATAAAGCATATCGGCTTTGTTTTGTAAAAAAACTCGATTTCTAGGGAATTTTTTCAATACTTTTTCTATCAAATGCAGTGCTTGTTCATATTCTTCGCGGTCATAATAAATCCACACCAAAGGACTTGTAAACACATAAGAAAAATATTTAGAATTTTCTGCACCCCACTTTAAATCATCTATATATTTCTTTCTTTTATCAGAAACAAAAGGGATATGCCTTAAACTTTGGTCTAAATAATACCCATAAATCGCATAAAAAGCTTTTGCATCTGTAGATTCTTTGTCTTTAAAAAACTGTGCCGCCTCTCTGGTACTCAAAGCTCCTTTGATAGAATTTCCATTTTGCACCAAAGCAAAGCCCAATTGTAGCTGTCCCAAAGCTTTCCACTCTTTTTTTGCTTTACACTGATTCAACTGGAGAATGGCCTTTTGAATATCCAAAGTATCCCCTAAATCATCGAAACGGCTGGTCAAAATCATCCCGTGCAAAACACACGCCACAGAAGGCTCCAAAGCCCTCAATTCTTTTATAGCTCCATCATAATCTTGAAGCATCGTTTTTTCGACCACTGCCTGCACCACACTCGCAGAAAACTCATCCAGAGCAAAGCTCGTTTCTTTTGCCTCCGTTTTTACTCCCAACAAAAGAAAAAAACTCAAGAAAACAAACACCTGCAATGGCTTTAGCATATATTTTGACATTAAAAACCTAGACAATCCAAACTAAAATACTACATAAAAATTAGTATTTATTGTATGAAGTTTCAGAAGCGCCTGGTTTTTAAAGCCAAAGAAACAAAGATTCGCTTTATTTGAACTCTGCTTTTAAAGCATCAAAGCTTTCTGGCATAATCAAACGCGGGTTTTGAGTTTCTCCATCGCTCCAACGCACAAAAACTCCCCCTGCCTTTGGCACTGCAGCAAGCAAAACAGGAAGCCCTTCAAAAAACGAAACACTAGCATTTTTGAGCAAAGGCAAACCATGCACACTCATCTGACCTGGTCCTGATACACTCAGTTCAAGAGTTTTAAATTCTCCCAACTTAAAGTGACTCTGTAACTGATTCAAAACCAATGCTTGACGATTTTTAGCAAAACTTTTAATAGTATCTAACTGTGCATTTACCTGTCTTTTTTGCCAGTTGTCGTACCATTTCTCTTTATCATAATATACTTCACTCTGAATATCATTCATCAATTCATCTATACGAGCCATCAACCGCTCTTCTGTAAAATAAGTTGCCACTAATGTAGAGAATCGGTTGATAAAGGCTAGCTTAAAAGACTCATTTTCTAAAAGTTTTCTAAGCAAAAGCGTATGTTCGGGACCATTGGGCCAACTAGGGCCACTGGTGGCAGTGACAAAGGCAAAAATATTACTTTTATCCGAAGAATATGGATAACCCCAGCCAAAATCTTGATCGTACAAAATCCATTTCCAGCGAGAGACTGGAGTTCTGGTTCGCCATTTTTTAAGATTGTTTCCTGGCCAATCTCTATTGTCATTGAAAATCTCGATATGCATATAGTTCAAATAATTGTCTATATCTATTAGAGAAGCTATATAATCATAATTTTCTTGTGAAACCACTCCATTTTTGTCGATCCAATCCATCATCTCTATATAGCCCAAAGCACTGCCAGCACTGACCTCGTTCCCTGCTTTTAACAGATCAATGTTCAAAGGGTCTATATCGTAGTTAGTCTCAAAATAATATTTATTAGACCTTTCTCGAATATTGTGGATTCCATAATAGTCTCCATTATAAAATACCACAGCAGCTCGCCCTTTTTGATAGTCCACCCCCAAACCTTTTGTGATAGAGCTTGCCAGCATATCTCGAATATAATCTAAACCATAACTGTTTCCACCATTCCTTAAAATAAACGATTTGAAACGCGTGAGCTCTGGGTATTCTGGAAACAATGTATAATTCAGTCTCGTTTCTCCATAATCTTCTCTAAAGTGAATCGATACCGACTTTTTATCGTGAGAACGGCTATAATTTCCAAAAATTTTAAAGCCCGCATCCAAAGAAAAATCAGGCTTTATCGAAGTTGCTTCAAAAAATTCTATGTGGATAGGTAGCTCTTTGTCTAACCAAAAATTAGCTCCATAGTAAGGCATTTCCGAACTGGCATTTGGCCCCGGCATATAAATACCGGAATCTGGATCAAAGAGACTCAATGGATTTCCACTGATCATCACCACAGGCAAATCGGGCCTTCGATGCATTAAATAAGTCCTGGTCATCACTGGACCTGCTAGGGCCCCCTCTCTAAATAGAGCACAACGAAGCACCGTGCTCAAAGAAATAGTCACAGCCTCATTGTATGCTTTACTGGATTCGGTAGGGACTGCTCCTCCCATTTCACAGCGTAAATCTTCTCCGTCTTTTCCAAACAATTGAACTTCAAAACTTTCTGTAAAAAACCCAGAAGCAGGCAAATCAATGACCCCTAGTTGCTCAGTATATACAGCACCAAGCACATCGGCTCCAGGGCTAGGGTCTGCAAAACCCCACACTCCTTTAGTGTTTTTGGCCCAAGATTTTTGAGGAGGTAGAGCCGGGTAAGAAGCAGAATCTAAAATCTCTAAATCCGCATTGACCAAATAGAGATTGCCTCCAGATTTGCTCAATTTAAAAGAAGTGTGGGCTGGTGAACCACCAAATCGAGTCAGTATAGAGTGAAAATCAAACTCTACAAGTCTTCGCTCACTAGGCAAGGGAGAAATTCGCACTCCATATATTTGTGTTAAATCTGGAAACTTAGTGTTTTGTGGAATCAACACCTTGTAAGTAGTGTTAGAGTCTCCAGTACCTTTAACCACACTTGACCACGCTTCAAAATCTTCCAAATCACTTTGAGCCAATCGAACTTCTACTTCTACGCCTGCAGAGAGATACCCAGTAAACAACAATTCGTTGGCCTTGCTGATATCGATATTATCATCTGCATCGCTAGATTTCACCCCCAAAAAGGCAGCCGCACTCTGCCAAGGCAAGGCTAGAGTCTCTTTTAACTGCATTTTTGCTCCAAAATATCTTTTTGAATCTTTGGTGTAGCAGTAGTTTGTACCTACTGGAGATATTGTACTCGCTCCAGGCGCTGGTTTAGTATTAGGATCACTATCTGCCCACCCCCAACAACCGGTCCCCATCATATCGGTAGAATCCGACTCAGGCAAAGCATCGATTAGATTTTTTTCTGAAAAGAAAACCACAATATAAGACTTTGCTGGCACCCAAACATCGCCAAAGGTCCATTTTTTAGCCTGAGCTTTTGCATTTAAAAATGAAAGTCCTTTTAAATTCACAGCGGTATCTGCTGGGTTATATAGTTCTACCCATCCCGGGTCTTCGCCATCGGCATCTTTATAAAAACTATTTCTACTGTCTATTTCGGTAATCCAAACGGGAGAATTTCCTACATAAGTCAAATCTGTAGTGTCTTTGTTTTCTATAGATGGCTCATCAGGAGGATCCACCTCTGTAGGTTTAGATTTTTTGACATCTGGATCCGAAGTACATGCCCACAACAACAGCAAAATAAATAAGGATGCTTTAGTTAAATATTTCATACCCATAATCTAAATTCTAATCCACTCATAAGAGCATTTATATTTTATTATACACTATTAAACAGCTAAAAAATGTACACCATAGTATAATCACACTCCAATGCTTTGCAAGTTTGTTTTTCTCTTTAATTTTTATTTGCATTTGTGGTTTGGATTCTTTAAAACACACGCATGGAGTTAAAAAGCTTTTGTGTGTGGACACTCGGACCTGGTGCTATCGAAGTGGCTTGCTTAAATACAAGGCTCCAAAAGAACTAGAAATTTCTTGATTTGGTGCTAAGACCCATAAATCTTGATGATGATTCAACACATTGGGCACATGAGTCATGGGTTCTATGGCAATGCTTTTTCGGTGAGGAGGGGTATAAATTTGGATACATTTGTATAAGCTTTCTTGCCAAATTTCTAAAGACTCTTTGGTGTTTTCGTTTAAAAGTTTCACTTTGGAGCATTGAGGGTCTTTTAACACAAAACAATCGTTAATAAAATGCTCCGCTATCTGCTTGGATTGATCAAAAAGATCAAAATCTTTGAAATTTCCATTGGGAATATCTAAGTCATCTAAAAGAGCTTGTTGGACCGGTGGCAATTGTAGGCAAAGTTCATTGATGGGTGCTCCTAGTGTATAGTACGGGTGATAGCCTTCGCTATACGGCATTTCACTATCTCCTATGTTTTTGACAATAGAATCCACCTGATAGGCATTTTCTTTGAATATAATTTTTGTTTGGAGCAAAAAAGGGAATGGAAAAGCAGCTTCTCCCTTAAATTCATAAGCAAGGACCAGCTCGGCCCAAGAGCCATTGGACTCAAAGGATTCAAAACGCCATGGCTTTTGATGCACCAAACCGTGAAGAGCGTGAGGAGCCCAAGAAACATTGTTTTTTAATTGGTAACCCACTCCCTTCCAAGACCATTTTGCATGATCCACACGCCCTGCAAATGGAGAAAGTCTTGCCCCCGCACTGGTATCTGCTTGAATTTGCAAAAACTCTTCTTCTGTAGAATAGCCTTGCAAAAGTTCTCTATGCCCCTCTTTTTGAGCCACACGCCAAGCATTGAGACAAGCCCCATGCCCAAGCAAGATTTCTAATTCGGACTTATTTGGACTTTGAATCAGCAGTCGGTCCACGGCACCTAATGGTTTAGATAATAAACGAAAATTAGACATTGATCCTCTTTAAAATATTGAGATGAAACAAAACATTAATTCTTTAAAATTAAAAGGGCTTTTTCGACGATTTCTGGCTTTAAATGGAATAACTCACTCAAGACTCTCACTTGTTGGTCTTCCTCAATTTTTTGAATTTTAGAGCCTTCACCGGTCCTGGTCACTAGATTTCCTTTTTGATAATAATATTGAATGCCATTTTTTTTATCTAAGCGATTCAAAACTGGGTATTCCATCATTTCTTTGTAAAAGCTCTCTTCCCAATATCTATTATAATCCAAAAGACTCACTCCTGCTAAATCAAACTCGAATCGAAGCTTCATGGGAGCTTGAAAGCTTCCTGTGTACAAAAATAAAGAGTCTTTTGTCCTGGTCAATTGCACCGAATTGGGTCGCAAAGGAAACATAGAATTTGGATTTTCTAAACGAGGTATTTCTAAGGGGTCAAAGATCAAATAACCTGGATCCAAAAAATATTCTTTCCTTTGATAAGTCAAAATCAATGCACAGTGAGTGTTCCTATGATTTTTTTTGTGTCCCATGATTAATGTGGCTTTTAAACCCAAATCCAGCAAAGACTGATACAAAAACCAAGTCATGCTAAAACAAGTGCCTCCACCCATCCAAAACTCCAAATCATTTTGCATAGAGTCGTCTAGTTGCTTTGCTTTTTGACCAGAACCTGCAGCCTCCAAACGAATAATTTTGCTCAAGTTTTCGTAAGTCGTGTTTGACAGTTTTTCACAAAGCTCAATAATTTGATTCCATATTAAATCCATTTTCTAAAAATAGTATAAAAAAGCATTTGTTTTTGCACTAAATAAAAGACTTCAAAGATTTACTAAACTATTGCACTAGGATTTTTTATATTATAGATAATAAAGATGTCTTGTTTACTCTAAAAAGGATTTTATGTTAGGTATAGAACAAAAGAAAGGTGACCCCAATAAACTTTTAGGCCGTCTAGTGGTTTATGCTAAAATTGCTCCTAATGCCGATACCAATAATGGTATGGGCCCTCTTAAAGACATGATCAAAAACAATTTGCTAGCGGTTTCTGGAGAATTTAAGGACACTTCTTTTAAAGACTTTATTCATCGAGAAATGAGTTCCAACTCTAACTCCGAAGGTTTTGCAGAATTTATTGAACATCTCAAAGAAGAGGGGGTGGACTTACCAGAAGGCATGGATCCAGAAAGCATCCGTGACCGAGTCCAAGAAATTACAAATATGGAGATCATTCCAGTCCCTGCCAAGGTGATTTTTTATGACTCCGAAGAAGAAATACTAAAAGAAGATGCAGATATATTCTATATCGGAGAATTTTCGCAAATCAGCCAAGCCCATTTGTGCATTACCAGTTTGCCTATTTTTTATCAAGCCATGTATAGAGAGCAAGTATATACCCTCGAAATAAAATACATTGACGATTTATTAAAACAGATAGAAACCAATGGAGCAAACACCATCATTTCTCAATCCGACACCAATGTGTTTGACGAGTTTCAATCTTTGGGTACTTTTATGGGAGATTTGTTTGAGCTCCTGAGCTTGAGAGTGATCCCTTTTTTGCTTGCTATTGAACTCGACGAAGACTACGAAAAAAATGTCGCCAAGTTTTATTCATTCATGAGCTCTTATCCAGAGATAGAAGATGTGGTGCAAATGGACCACGCCCTTCGATCACTTAGAGAAAATCATAAAAACGCCAAAATTCGCGAACGATTAGAGCTAATCAGTCAAAAAATGAGTGCTGTATACCAAGAAGATTCTAAAAAAGCACTCGCTGCTGTAAACAAACTCAAACAACTGGACGAAGCCGAAGAAGAAGACCTAGAAAATTAAATTCTACGCCTCATTTTATAAGTACGGCTATAGTTATTATAAAACTTGAGTTTTGCTCTTTTTAAAACATTTTTGTTAGATTAGTTTACACTCTATGAATCTTCGGACAGAGTTGATTGCAACTATTTTCTCTGCTATTTCTAAATTTTGTTCTGGTAGTATTTCTGGCAAAACTTCATAGGATTCAAAAAGGCCAAACATGGCTAGAGGCATATTATGGTATTGATTTTTTTGAATGTTAAATTGAGGGTCAAAAGCAAGAGAAGCTTCGTAAGACAAAAAGCCAAGAGCATGTAATTTTTTTTCTTTGCTTTGGAGCTCTATTTTTTCTAATAAAACAGAAACTTCTTGACTGGAGTGAGTCGAAAAAATCTCTAAAGGGTCCTTAAATAACAACCAATTTTTATGAATAGAATCGTATGCAAATATTTTCATTGAAATTGTCTCTTGTATAGTTTTAGAACCTTAAGCTCTAAACTGATTTTATTCTGATAATTTACAAAACAGTGAAAGCTATTTGTACTTTAAAGACTGGTTTTAGAAAAATTCAATAAAATGGCCCCCAATAACACCACAAAAGCTGCAAGGCCTATTTTCAATCGTTCTTGTGTGCTGGGGTGTTCTTTAAAGATCAAGACTCCCCAAAAAATAGCCACCAATAAGTTGAGTTGTGTCAAAGGATAACCCACTGTGAAACCCAAACCCTCTAAGGCCCAAAAGCTGCCAATAGACCCTAGCGACCACAATATCCCTGCCCCAATACTAGCGATAGTACTGACTCGCTCTGGACGATTTGGAGCTTTTCTTTGACGATTCAATAGAAAAACAAGGGCATGGGCACTGACAAAAATTCCAATCGAAAAAGAAAGGAAAAAATCCAAGTAATGCAAGGAACTGATTTGATAAGGGAGCAAGTAAGAGCCAAAAATCACCCCTGCTCCCAAAGACCGCCAGTGCTTTAAAATTTTCAGCTGAGGGGCCAATAAAACCAAACCCAATAAAATAAAAGACATGGCTATCAAAGAAGGATACAAGGACACTTTTTCTTTAAAATACAAAAGCCCAAATAAAAAAGAGGTCAAGATGCTAATCCCCATGGCACGCACCCCTACCCCCGAGAGGTCATTTTCTTTTTGCACCGCCCAAAAACAAAGGCCTGCTCCCAAAACCCAAATAAATCCGCACCAAAGGCCAGAGAAATGAATGCTCCATTTATGAAAAATAAAACTCAACGCCAAACCAGAGACAAACACTCCAATCGAAACCGACCTTAAAAAACTCCAAGACGAGAGCTTTGGCCAAATTTTCAAAGGAATCATATAGCTTCCAAATGCAATGACTCCTAATAATGCCCCTAAATAACTACTTGCCAACACAAAACCTAGAGAATATAGATTGTAAAATATCTTCTGAAGAAATCTGCCCTGTAATGGCCAATAACTCTTGACGCACTAACTGCATTTCAAAAGCCAAAAGCTCTACCGCTGGATTTGTTTCGATCAGGTCTAAAGTTTTTTCAATGCCTTTTTGAGCTGCAATTAAACTCGTTTTTTGCCTTTCGCTGGTGACCCAAAAATCTTCTTGATTTTCTTTTGCTGGGAATAAAATCTTATTCCATTTGGACTTTAATTGATGGATATAGCTTTCGGTGTCTTGTTTGGTAGAAACAAAAGAAAGTGACTGTGAATGGAGTATAGAATCGTTATTTTTTTCTAAAAGGTCTGCCTTTGAAACTATAGGAAAAGCCTTTTCTTTTTTGGCTGCTTGGATATCATCCGTAATATCTTGAGTTTTGGCCCCATCGATGAGGCACACTTTTAAATCTGCTTCTTTTAAAATCTCCAAACTTTTTTGCATAGAAAGGGCGTCTAAATCGTCTGCCACTTCTGTGGCTATGCCCGCAGTGTCTATTAAACGAATTTCTCCCCCTTCTAATAAAAGCCGCACCTCTACAAAATCTCGAGTAGTGCCTGGCCTATCACTCACTAAAAGACGATCCTCTTGAATCAGTGCATTGATCAAACTAGATTTGCCCGCATTGGGCTTTCCATAAACCACCACTAAAGGCAAACGATTAGTGGACTCAGCACTTTGAAACTCTTGAATCAATCGATCCAAGTGCCTCTGTATTTGCAACAGTGTTGGCTTCCAAGAATGAGGGTCTGGGTCCACCTCTTCTTCTACAAAATCCACATCTAGCTCTAAACGCATCGACATATTTTTAATGGATTCCGCCAATTCTTGTATGGTAGAAGACAAAGTCCCTTTGAGCAATCGTTGTGCATTGTGAATAGCCTCGAGAGTGTTTGAATGAATCACATCGGCTACAGATTCGGCCTGGACTAAATCTAATTTACCATTTAAAAAAGCCCGTTGAGTAAATTCTCCTGGATTGGCCAAGCGAAGTGAGTCCAAATGCGTTAGAGATTGAATAATCCCTTTGACTATCAATGGATTTCCATGAGGGTAAAGCTCTAAAACATCTTCTCCGGTATAGGAGTGCTTGGCTTCAAAAAAAATATAAAGCAAAGAATCCAGTATTTTTTTGGTCTGCAGATGCCTAAAATCTCCATAATAGGCGTGTCTGGGCTTTGGATCTGTATTCAAAAGTGCTTCACTTAGAATAGAACGCACTGCTTTGCCACTCACTCGAATAGCTGCAATAGCAGAAACTCCACTGGGAGTCATGGGAGCTACAATGGTAGAATTCATTGGATAAATATAACATACTAAAGTTTATTTTTAAAAGGCCTTTATAATATAGAGGCTCAATTCAGATAAAAATGGGAATTTTAACTCGTAGTTTTTTAATGCTAGAGAAGGCTTTATTTTCCTAAAATGGAGGGTGTTTTTGGGTTTTTCTAGGAGCCAGGCGCTTCTGAGACTTCTATATTCTTTTGATTTTTATAAAAAGGGCTTTTGTTTGGGGTGTTTTTGAGTTTGAGGGCTTTGTTTTTGCTGGTTTATTGGAGGATTTGCTGGAGGACTCTTTCTAATGCAATGTGGGGGTGGACTTTTATTTTTTGTGGGGCTACATAGAGGAGGGGGTTCTTTTGAGTTTGGAGGCCAAGGCGATGGTAGTCTTTTTCGGTGATGATGATGGGTTGTTGTTTTAAAAGTGTTTTTTGGAGGTGTGTTTCAAATCGAGTGTCGTGGTCTTTTCTTTTTATTTTGTCTATGAGGCTGATTCCGTGTTTTTGTAAGTCTTTGAAAAATCGGTCTGGGTTTCCTATGCCGCACATGGCAATGGCTGGTTTTTGGAGTTTTTGGTGTTGAGAGTTTGTGATTGTGGAGATTTGAAATTCTATGTCTGGATTTTGAAATGCGAGTCCACAAAGTAGAGAGAGGTGGATGTTGGAGTGGTCTTTTTCTAAGCTTCGACAATGACCCCTGGGAATCAATTCAAAGATGGATTGGGCTTGTTCTCCCCATCGTAAGGCTATTTTTAAGTCTGGTGCTAAACGAGAGTCTTCAAAGCCATCGTCACATAAAATGATGTCGAATTGTCCGTCTATTTTTTTGGCTTGTTGGTGCCTGTTTTTGGTGTGATAAACTGGGCATCCTGGGAGTTTTTTTTGAAGCCACCGCTGTTCGTCTCGAGCTTTGCTGTGACATAATATGGCAAGAGTTTTTTGTTGTTGGAGGATTTGCTTGGCTAAGTATAAGGAAAAAGGGGTTTTGCCCGCTCCCCCTGCTAAAAAGGAGCCCACAACTATGAGTTTGCTGTGCTTGAGTGCCTCTTTTGGTTTTAAAAATAGGCGTCGGTGACTTAAATAGGCGAGGCGATAGATGACGCTGATTAAGGCTTGAAATGCTTTTAAAATTTTGGAGGGAGCAGAGATTTTTGGTGCTATTAGAGGCATTTTTTGTGGTTTTATTTTTAAGATTTGTAATTCTTTTAATTTAACTTTATTTTTCTTTAAATTTCGAGTTGTTTTTGAAGATTTTAATTGTGATTTCTAAATAATAATTAAATTGAGGCTATGGATAGAGCACGACGACGAAAATTTGGTCAAAACTTTTTAAATGATGCGACTGCTGCTTTGATTGCAAGTGATTTGCTTGTTTCTACAGAATCTATTTTGGAAATAGGCCCTGGACACGGGGCTTTGACGCAGCATTTGTTGAAAAAAAATACGCCGCTTTTGGCGGTAGAAATCGATGAGCTGTGTGTGTCTGTGCTTCGAGAAAAATTTGCGGAGTTTCAAAATTTTTCGGTAGTGAATCAAAACTTTTTGGATTTTGATTTGAGAAAGTTCTTAGATGTAAACCCTAAAGCATGGATTACTGGTAATTTGCCCTATAATGTTTCGACCGCTATTGTGGCAGATTTAATGCCTTTTTTAAAGTATAGTTCTGGGTTTATGGGGATGGTGCAGCTAGAGGTTGCAGAACGCTTGTGTGCTAAGCCTGCTTCTAAAGCTTATGGTAGCCTTTCGGTTTGGGTGCAGGCCCACGCTCAGGCTCAAATTGTAAGGCGTGTTGGACCAGAAAACTTTAGCCCTAAACCCAATGTTGATAGTGCGACAATTATGTTAAAGCCACTGGAGTGTCCACTCCAAGCCCCTATTGCTTTTTTTGAATGGGTGCAAATCGCCTTTTCTATGAAGCGAAAAAGAATCGCTAATTCTTTGAGTAAACACTTTGAAAAAGCTTTGGTTTTTGAGGCTTTGGCTTCTCTGGGGCTTTCAGAAAACACCCGTGCCGAAGAGTTAAGCCCTCAGAAACTTTTGGACTTGTATCAGGCCCTTCAATCCAAAATTTAAGAAGTAGCTTTTACATGCTTTCTTTAAAATGTGAATTTGAATAGGCGTGCTTTATAAAAAAACCGCCCTAGAAGAGCGACTATGCGAATTTTGTTCAAAAGATTTTCGTTGGGCTATAGTTTTTCTTTAAAATGTGAATTTGAGTAGGCGTGCTTCATAAAAAAACCGCCCTAGAAGAGCGGTTTTTTATCTATGTGTTTTTATGTGTTTTTTATTTGTAGTTTTCTGTAATCTTATTTTTTGCCAGAAGCGTCTAAGTGAATTTCTTTTGTAGTTTCACCTTCGACTTTGACTAGCATTTCGGCACTTTTGCGATTGCTACACTCTGCTCTAACCAAGTGGTCCCCTGCGTCTAGGTTTCGAATAGTTAAAGCAGAACCATCGGTTTGGTCGGATTGGTCGCCATCGACATAGATGATACATTTTGAAGGTGTGGTAGTGACTCGAATATTGCCCTTTGGAATGACAGTTTTGGCATCGTAGGTGTTTAATTTATTGGGCCAGACATTGAAGCGAGTGTTCACTAGCTCGTAATCTTGGTCTATCACTATGAGTGTGTGTCGCCCTGATTTAAATTCCCTTTCGATAATTGGGCTTTTGCCAAGTTCTTCACCCCCAAGAAATACCTGACTGTTTGGAGGGTCTGTGATAATTGTCACCTTGCCAGTCCCGCCACGAGGAGGTGGATCATCGGCAGCAAAAACAGAAAAGCTTAAAAAAGCAACTAGCAGGGCGATTAATGGTAAGTGTCTCATATATAACTCCTAAGTCTTTTTGTCCTTACAAAACATCTTTTCCATAAAATACAAAGATATTTTGAAAAATACTATAAAAGTCTAAAAAGACTTCATTTTTATAAGTAAAAACTAATTTTGTTTTTTAACTTAGTATTCTAAATCTTGAGTCGGTAAAATGTAATTTCAAAATAGTACTATTTTTTTAAATTAACTTAAATGTTTTAAGAGAGCACGCTTTTTATTGTAATTTTTATTTTACATTTAATAAGCTTTATGATTTGAAGGAAATGTGAGAATGAAAGAACTTTATAGAAAAATACTGTCTATGAAATCCAAAAAATATGGCTTTTACAAGAGTTTGAGTCAAAAAACTTGGTCTTTTGGGGATTTTTCTTTGGAATTTGTTCATGTGCAAGGAGATCCTTATGCTCCAGCTTCTAAAATTTTGCTCAAAGCCCCTTTTTCTAGTTTAGGTTATTCTACAAAACTCATAGCTTCTTTTACTCAAAGACTGGCTGTTGCCGACTTTTTTTTGAGAAGACTTTTTATAGAAATTCAAAACTACAATGGAGATAAAAAGGCTGAATTTAAAATAATGGCCCCTACTCAAGAGGTGCTGCTCCGAAACGCCCTTTGGATTGAAAACGGTTTTATTCAAATCCTTTTGCAAGTGAATTTACCTGCCAAAGAACGAATCATTGATGAAAAAAAAGCGGCGCACCTTTTGACGGCGGTGCTCCCAGACCTGGTCACTTCTAGTTTGTATTTTTTTGACCCCCAGGTTTTAAAAGATTTAGAAGCGCATGTCCGTTGTTTAGAAGTTCGAGAAGAGCTATTGAAAATTATAAAAGAGCAAGATTTAGTGGCCTTTGTGCCTAATGGTGCTATTTTACCTAGAGCTTCTGGCTTGTCTGACACTCCTCTTTTAGAGGCCATTCCTTTTGTAAGTCCTTCTGATTTAGAGGTGCAGTTTGAGGTTTTAGGCGAAAGCATAGTGGGGATGGGCATCCAAAAAGGCATCACTGTGATTGCAGGGGGTGCCTATCACGGTAAATCTACTTTACTCCACGCACTTGAGCGAGCAGTGATCCCTCATATTCCTGGAGATGGACGCGAGTGGGTGGTAATTGATGAGTCGGCTTGTGCTATTCATGTGGAAGAAGGTCGTTCTATCCAAAATACAGACATTTCGTTTTTTCTAAAAAACCTTCCCGGTGACACTTCTACCTCTCAATTTAATACCGTTTCGGCCTCTGGCTCTACGAGTCAAGTCGGTAATTTTTTAGAAGCTCTGGAGTTTGGTTCTAAATGCTTTTTAATCGATGAAGATTATTCTGCAGTGAATTTTTTGATTCGAGATTCTAGAGTTCGAGCTTTGCTTGGCGACCAAAATGAGCCATTGACTCCATTGATCGATAGAATCCAGCATTTAAAAGAAAAAGGGCTGAACTTTATTATAGTCGCTGGGGCTTGTGGTGCGTATCTGGAGGTGGCCGACCAAGTGTTATTGGTGTCTAACTATAAAATAAGCAGGGCTACCCAAAAAGTTTTAGAGATTAACAGCCAATTAGAACCTAGTGTAAAAGAAGATCCTTCGGTGGACTTTGAATTTCCACAGAGTCGTTTGTTTCATGATTTTGTGAAAGATATGCTCCCTCATGTGAAACCAACTTCTGCCGTAGAACGCCGTGTGAAAGTGCGACTCCAAGACAATAGTGTTTTACAAATTGGATTTTTAAGGGCACAAATAGCCAAAACTTCTCTGTTCCATGAATCTACAAAACTTGCCAGTGGATATCTTTTGCTGAACCTTTTGCAAAATCCTTCTAACGAGGAGTCCCTGAAGCAAATTGAAGCCTTGTGTCTAAAAATCCAAAATGTTGGTTTTAGAGCTATTCCACAAGGTTTTTCTAAAGATTTAGCCCTTCCAAGACCCATAGATATTGCTTCTGCTTTGCTTAGACTACGCTACTATGACTAAATCATTGAATCTCTTCTAATTTATTAGGGTTTTTCATTTTTCTAGCTTAAAATAAAATTAAATTGCTATTTTTAAGGTGTTTATTGTTGTCAAATCAGTAACACTCAACTTTAAGGAGTCTTTATGAAAAAAATGATTCAAATTTTGTTTATTTCTTCACTGCTATTTTTATTTGCCTGTAGTAGTGGCACCAAAGTTTCTCGTATTGATTCTAATTCGGTGGTAGATTTATCGGGTCGATGGAACGATACAGATTCAAGGTTAGTGGCAGAGGAAATGATCCAAGATTGTCTCAATCGCCCTTGGTATTCTAATTTGATTCAAGAAAAAGGCTCTGCCCCAACCGTGGTCATTGGCAAAGTTCGCAATAAAAGCCATGAACATATCAATGTAGAAACCTTTATCAAAGATATGGAACGCGCCCTTATCAATTCGGGTTCTGTAGAATTTGTCGCTAATTCTGCCATGCGAGACGAGCTTAGAGCAGAGCTTGCCAGCCAAGCAGGGAACGCCACCGAAGATACTCGCAAAGATTTTGGTCAAGAAATTGGGGCCGACTTAATGCTAATGGGTTCTTTAAATTCTATTGTGGATCAAGAAGGAAAAGAGCAAGTTATTTTTTATCAAATAGACTTGGAACTCATCGATCTTCAATCTCATAAAAAAGTATGGATCGGAGACAAAAAGATCAAAAAATACATCTCTAAGAGTTCTACCAAACTATAATCAAACCTATGAAAAAAAGACTGATTTTAATTGCACTGAGTTTCTTTTTGATTTCTTGTGCGAACAAGTCCAACCTTCGTTATGATACTCTTTCTAAATCCTATAAAAAAAATGGTTTCGATGGAGCTATTGCTAAAATTGAAAAAGAAGAGCCCAAACTTTACGGTAAAAACTCTAGTTTTCTATACCACTTTGATTTAGGGCTTTTGCACCATTACAAAAACAACTGGAAGCAAAGTATTCAACACTTTAGCCAAGCTGAGAAAATTTACGAAGATCTTTTTACAAAATCAGTGACCAACGAGGCGGCAGCTTTGTTGACAAATGACAACACAAAGCCATACCGTGCTCGTCCCTTTGAACTTTTGTCTCTATATCAGTTTCAAATATTGAATTATTTAGCGATGGGCGATGTAGATGGTGCCCTAGTAGAAGTCCGCCGTGCACAAATCTCTATGCAAGCTCTTTACCAAAAAGATCAGAAAAAAATGAATGAAAATGCTTTATTGCATTATTTATCGGCTTTGGCTTATGAAATCGACGGAGAACACGACGATGCAGCTCTTGCTTATTACCACGCAGCCAGAGCATTTCACGAAAACAAAACGAAGATTCCTTCTGAAGTTTTTGAATTTATAAGTCACTCTTTAAAAAAATCGGATAGAGCAGAATTGCTTCATAAATTAGATTACCAGGCCCTGGAATCCACACCCAAAGCAGATCACCTAGAAAAAACAAATACTGAGATTATTTTAATCACCTATTTGGGGCATAGTCCTATTTTAGGAGAGCTGTATATGTCTGGGACTTTTGTGAGTGGTGCTGGCTTGAACGTGAACTACAAAGACCCTCAAACCGGGAAAAGAGCAAGTGCTACTTTTATAGCTCCTGTGGTGGCTGGTGCAGGGGGTACTTCGTTTCATGTGGGCTTTAGTCTTCCAGAAAAAAGAATGCTACCCTTTCAAGCTTCTAAAGCTATTTTTACGCTAGATAAAAAAACGGAGCCTATTCAATCAGAAGTCTTGATGGACTTTAACCATGAATTGACACGCAATTTAGCTGACGATCGCTCTAGCGTCATCACAAAAACTGCCGCTCGAGTGGTGATTAGGACTATTGCCGCACAAAAAGCAAAAAAAGCTGCCTCTACAGACAATATCTGGCTTAATTTGTTGACAAGTGTAGGGACAGATGTTTTACAGTCACAAATAGAACAAGCAGATTTAAGGATGGCTTTATTTTTGCCAAACACAATCACTTTGACGCGTATCCCTGTAGAAGAAGGCACTCATCAATTGAGTGTGAATATTTTAAATAACAACAATTCCGTTATTTCTTCTCTGCAATTGAATGACATACAAATCAAAAAAGGCCAAAAAGCGTTTTTCTTTGTACCCGTTTTAAGATGAAGTGGCAAGCTTTAAAATCACGCCTACAAGACACTTTGAATGATGCTCAATCTGAGGGTGTTTTTGATAAAGCTGTATTGGGAGTTTTTGTTCAAAAGACTCCTTTTTTTATAAATATTGACACTCCAGTCGATAGTATTTTCGATGTGGCTTCTGTCACTAAATCGTGCCCCACGGCTTTGCTCGCTCTGAATGCTATTTTAAAAAAAGACTTGAATTTAAACGATAAAGTTGTTGATTTTATCCCCGAGTTTAATACGAGTGACGCTCATTTGGTGACAGTGTACCACTTGCTAACGCATAGTTTAGATTATCGAGTGCCCATGAGTCGGTTAAAACACTTAAAGCCTACCGCCATTTTAGAGTATTTATACACTTACTCTTTTGAAAAAGCTCCCGGCAGTGTTTTTAATTATGGAAATCCCCCTAGTGTTTTGCTTGGCATTTTATTGCAAAATTTTTATAAAAAAAATCTAAATGATTTAGCCCAGTCGCTTTTATTTGATCCCCTTCAAATGAAAGATACAGGGTGGTTTCCCTTAAAAAAACACCCTAAAGAGCGAATCATCCCCACTGAATTTTGTGAGTTTAGAAACAAAGAAATTCAAGGTCTGGTGCACGACGAGAGTGCTTTTGTTTTAGAGAAACTTTTTCCAGTAGGATCAGCAGGACTTTTTTCTACTGCTCCCGATTTGCTTCGCTGCATGCAAATGTTATTGCAAGATGGCGTTTTTGAAGGCAAGTCCATTTTGCCTACTGGGATTTTGGATTTAATTTCTAATAACGCTCTTCCCTCTGAAATGAGCGCCCAAACAGCTCTAGGTTTTGAATTGAACAAGCCTAAATTTATGGGAAATTTGGCTCCTGAGGGTACTTTTGGTAAAACGGGTTTTACTGGTGCCAGTGTGATGGGAAATGCCAAACACGAGGTGGCCATGGTCTTGCTTTCTAATTTCACTTGGAGAAAAAGAGAAGCAAATCCCGATAGAATTTTTAAACTTCGAGCTCAATTGAGCGATGATATTTTCTCTAGTCTATCTAAATGACTTTGTTTTGATAAGTCTTTTTATAAAATGACTTTTAGATTTTTTTGCTTTTACTATTTTTTACTAAAAATATCCATTTGAGGATCTACTGAGGTTGATCATGTTTCGAGAAGTGAAAAGAGATGAATTGTTCCCCGCCATAGAAGAACGAATTTTAGAGTTATGGGATACAGACAAAAGTTTTGAACAATCTATTGAAAGCCGTAAGAGTAAAAACACTTTTACTTTTTATGATGGACCTCCTTTTGCTACAGGTCTGCCTCATTATGGCCATTTGCTAGCAGGTACTATTAAAGATATTGTGCCTAGATACTGGACCATGAAAGGGAAGAAAGTGCCCAGAAGATTTGGATGGGACTGCCATGGATTGCCTATCGAAAGCATGATTCAAACCGAATTAAAACTCGCTGGTGTGGCAGAAATTCGAAATTATGGTGAAGATCGTTTTAACGAGGCTTGCCGTAGTGCCGTATTAAAATACACCGGAGAGTGGAGAAAAACGGTGAGACGAATGGGGCGTTGGGTGGATTTTGACAATGATTATAAAACCATGGACAAAGACTTTATGGAGTCTGTTTGGTGGGTGTTTAAGCAATGCTACGACAAGGGATTGATTTACCAAGGCTATAGAATACAGCCTTACAGCCCAGCACTGGCCACTCCGCTTTCTAATTTTGAAACCAACCAGGGATATCAAGATAGACAAGATCCTTCGATCACTATTGTATTTCCTTTAGACTCTACTCATGCTCGTTTTAAAGACACTTCTCTGCTCGTTTGGACCACCACACCATGGACATTGCCTTCTAATATGGCAGTGGCAGTTGGCAAAGGGATAGATTATAGTTTAGTGCTCCATGATTCTCAAAAATTATGGGTGGCAAGTAGTCGTTTGAATAATTATTTTAAAGATGCAGAAATTTTAGATTCTTGCTCGGGAGCAGATTTAGTGGGCCTCCGCTACAAAGCTTTGTTTCATTTTTCAGATGAATTTGCAAGTCCCGAAGAGCTTGAAAAACGCTACCAAATATACGATGCCGATTTTGTAAGCACCGAAGACGGTACTGGAGCGGTGCATATTGCTCCTAGTTTTGGTGAAGAAGACTTTCAATTGGGAGCTAAGCTTGGCCTTGGGCTTTTTGACCCCTTAGACGAAGAGGGTCGATTCACAGAAAAAGTCCCCCTATGGAAAGGACAAGGTGCCAAAGATGCCGACAAAGCCATTATTTCTTATTTAAAAGATCAAGGAAGAGTCTTTAAACACGACACCATTGTCCATAGCTACCCACATTGCTGGAGAACAGGGGTGCCATTGTTGTATAGAGCCCTCAAAACATGGTTCTTAAAAATCGATGCCGAACTCACCAATGACCAAGGCGTGACCAAGACTCTTAAACAGTGGATGATAGACTCTAACCAACAAGTCAATTGGGTGCCAGAACACATAAAAAACGGACGATTTGGCAAGTGGTTAGAAAATGCGAGGGATTGGAATATCTCTAGAAACCGTTTTTGGGGTACACCTTTGCCTGTATGGATTGCCGATGACGGAGAAATGATTGCAGTGGGTTCTATCGAAGAGCTAAAGCAATTATCGGGTGTGGAACTAGAAGACCTCCACAAGCATTTTGCCGACAAAGTAGTCATCCAAAAAAATGGAAAAACTTTTTACAGAACCAGTGAAGTCTTTGACTGTTGGTTTGAATCCGGTGCTATGCCCTATGCACAAAATCACTACCCTTTTAAAAACAAAGAAGAGGTAGAAGCTGCGTTTCCTGCAGATTTCATTGCCGAAGGCTTAGACCAAACTCGGGGCTGGTTTTATACTTTATCGGTTTTGTCAAACGCATTATTTCAAAAACCTGCCTTTAAAAATGTGATTGTGAATGGGATTATTCTCGCAGAAAATGGACAAAAAATGTCAAAAAGCTTGCGGAACTATCCAGACCCCAATGAACTTATCGAACGCACTGGTGCCGATGCTATTCGTCTTTTTATGATCAATTCTGCTGCACTCAAGGCAGAAGACTTGCGTTTCTCTGAAGAAGGCGTAAAAACCATTGTAAAGCAAGTGATGCTCCCCCTCTGGAATGCAGTGAGTTTCTTTATTAGCAACCACAATGCAGATGCCGGTAAAGGGCAACTAGACTGGAAACCCGGACAAGTTTTAAGCAGTGAAAATGAATTAGACCGCTGGATGCTTGCCGTTATTCAAGACTTATCTGAAAAAGTAGAGCAAGAAATGGAGGCCTATCGTTTATACAATGTGGTGCCCACTATCATTGCTGCCATAGATGATTTGACAAACTGGTATGTGCGTCGAAGTCGTCGTCGTTTTTGGAAAAGTGACAACGATGGCGATAAAAATGCAGCTTATGCCACTATGTACAAGGTGTTAGTGGATTTGAGTAAAATTTTAGCTCCATTTTTACCCATGCTTTCAGAAGAAATCTACCAGCTTTTGGTGAGAGAACAAGATGCAAGTGCCCCTATTAGCGTGCACTTATGTGAATTTCCAAGTGCAAATGAATCTCTAAAAGACTCTCTTTTGGTTAAAAGGATTGCCATTTTACGCGACTTAGTAGAAATGGGCCGTGTGATTCGAGCGACTCAGAATGTAAAAAATAGAATGCCTTTGGCCTCTATGACTGTGGTGTCTCACGGTGACTTAGAAAAAGAAATAGCCACTGACATGCGCGACTTGATTTTAGAAGAACTCAATGTTCGAGAGATGAAGTTTTTAGAAGACGAAACAAACTTGGTGAGTATTTCTGCAAAACCGAATTTCTTAGAAATCAAAGCCAAAGGTCCAGAATTTGCTAAAAACATGCGAGAAATTCAAGCCAGATTATCGAAACTGAGCCCTACAGAAATCAAAAACTTGCAAGAAGGTCAAAGTTTAGAATTTCCTTTTGGAAGCCTTGGGATAGAATCTTTACTGATCCACAGAGTGGTTCCAGAAGGCTTAGCGGTAGAGGCAAACGCCCACTACACCATCGCATTAGACCTGACCATCACCGATGAATTGAAACAGGCGTGTATAGCAAGAGAACTAGTGAATCGCCTCCAAAATCGTCGTAAAGATCAAGATTTTGCTATCACAGACCGCATTCGAATAGAGCTTTACACAGAATCTGATTTGCTCAAAAAGGCTGTCCAAGAAAACCAAGAATATATCATGGGCGAGACACAAGCCGACACATTGGTTTGGATGGACTCTAGCAACACTTTGCAAGAAACAGAAGCCGATGGCGAAAAAGTCTTTGTAGAAGCCACTCAGATTAAAAAATAATTAGCTTATACTATTTGAAACAAATCATAGCACTCGTTTTGATGTTTTAAATCAAGTTAAAAATGAAAACCTTACTATTTATGTGGATAAAAAGAAAACTCCTATACAAAAACTTGAACAATGCTTTAATGATTTAGAGTCAAAATTTAATCCTCCTTGCATAGAGTAAATTGATTCTTTTTTTAATTCTATTCCTCACTTGAATTAAAATGAGTTAAAAACATCCATTTATAATCATGAAGCCTCACACACGCCTGGTTTTTTAAAGTTAGAAGACAGAAGTTGGAAGTGGAAAGCACTCACGGAGATTAACACCAAATTCTGGCACGGTTTTCGCACAGTATCTCTGGCTCGCATCCCAGCATTTCTGGCACGCATCCCAGCGTCTTGGTCATGGGTTTAAAATAAAATGACGGTGCACAGCACCGCCAATTTAAGGAAGACTAATGGGATTAATAACCATAAACCATTTGTTACTAACCAACCGAATCTTGTTCTATATTTAAGATACACGATTTATCTATAAAAGTCAAGACAAGGCTTATTACAAGTTCTACTATTCCAAGTTAGAGTGTTTTGTCCACCGCAAAAACTCTTGCATCGCTTGAGCCCTATGGCTCCATTTTTGCTTTTCTTTTAGGTCCATTTGTGCAAATGTTTTAGTTTGAGTTTCTGGGATAAAAACGGGGTCGTAGCCAAAGCCTTGTTCACCTAAAGGAGCATCGTGAATATGACCTTGAACACTCCCTTCAAAGTAGTGAATTTCGCCGCTGCTTTGTTGCACTGCCAATACACATACGAATCTCGCTCTTTTATTGGGGGCACCTTTGATGCGACTCAAGAGGAGCTCGTAGTTTTCTTTGTCTGTAGCCATGTCACCTGCATATCTTGCCGAAAACACTCCCGGGGCTCCTCCTAAGGATTCGACTTCTAAGCCAGAATCGTCGGCGATGACTGTGGCTTGGATGCCTTTGTGTTTTATGTATTGAGCCACTGCTTTGGCTTTGAGGCTTGCATTTTCTTTGAATGTATTGGCTGTTTCTTCTATTTCTTGATCGAATCCTATGTCTTTTAAGCTTTTGAATTCGTGTTTGTTTGTGTCTAATAAGTCTTTGAATTCTTTTAGTTTACCACTGTTTTTTGTGGCGATTATCCATAAATGTTTCATGATTTAAAGATATATTTTTTATGCTTGACTTGCAAAGTTTTGTGAGAAATATTAAAAGCCAGGCGCTTCTGAAACTTCAATATCAATAAAATTTATAATCTTCAATATTGATTTTTTCCATTCAAGGCTAAAATTTTAAACGCTGGATTTTGATTCGTTTTTGTTGGGTTCAATTGATTTTGTTTAGAGTTTATGTTCTTGATGGATTGGACCGTTTTTTATAGGATTGAGTTGTAAAATGAAGTGTTTTTTAGTGGTTTCTTTGACTTGCTTTTTAAGTGAGTGAGCTTTAATGAGGTGAAAAGCGTGGGTTTGTTTTGTTTATATGTGGTTTAGGTTTTTAAAGTATAGTGTTCGATTAAAAAGTTTGTGTTCACAAAGTTCTATTTTTTGGAATGGTATGGAATCAAAGGGTTTTTCGAGGGCGACGCACTATAAATAAGGCCGAGCCAAATAAGACAAAAAGGATGGAGATGGATTTTTCGATGGAGAGTGTTTCCGAAAATACAAAGGTGCCTGCTAATATGGGAATTGCAGAGCCGAGTGCTGCACTAAAAGGGATTATAAACAAGGCTCGACCGCGAGTGAATGCGATTTGAGAGTAGAGAAAGGCAATGGTGTAGGTGCTTATAAAGCCTAAAACTCTAGTGTCTGTGAGGAGTAAAATGATGTTTTCTGCAGATAAAGAGTCAGTGAAACTGATGGCGATGCTTTTGTAAAATGCGGCCGATACGCCATAACCCGTGCCCATGATAAAGGCGTCTGTGCTTTCGGTTTGTGAGTGAAAAAATTTGAATAAAATGGCTATGATGATAAATAGACTTGCAAATATCCATAGCCCCGAGATGTT
>JAAYJH010000067.1 GCA_012523035.1 Fibrobacter sp. | reverse complement strand
GATATCAGCCAGTGGGATGTGAGTAGTGTTGTAGACATGAGTTTTATGTTTGGTAATTCAAAATTCAATCAGGACATAAGCCAGTGGAATGTTGGCAATGTTAAAAGTATGAATGGTATGTTTAGTCTATCTCCATTCAATCAGGACATAAGCAATTGGGATGTTTCCAATGTGATCAATATGCAAGAAATGTTTGCAAAATCACCATTTAATGGGGATATTAGCGGCTGGAATGTATCTAAACTCAAGTATATCTATGATATGTTTGAGGGTTCACCTTTTAATCAAGATATTAGTCAGTGGGACACTTCAAGTGTGGAATATCCTCCTGAATATGAAATTGGCGAAACTTATGTCTAAAAGAGCCAGGCGTGTGTGAGACTTCATAAAAAATTGTATTAGACCGTGAATCTTTTTTTGATGGTGTCTCTCAGATTAAATCCTTTTATTTATCCCAAACTAGAACGCATTCTTGTATTTAAAAATGCACTAAAACTCTGAAAAAGTGAAGTTTTTGTCTAAAGAAAATGCACTAAACTCTGAAAAATAACGCAAAACTTTAAAGAAAACTGTAGGTTCAAGATTTTCATCTTTTAATTTGTAGGTAGATAAATTGGACTGGATCCACTGAGTTTTAAGGTTTTAGAACGCATTCATTTTGGCTAGAAGGGGAGAAGGACTATGCTCTAAATTCAAAGTCTAGGTTGTCTATAGACAACGGTTTTGACCGAATTTCTTATAAGTTTGGAGAAAGAAGGCTAAGTTTATGAATAAAGAAAAATCAATTTTTAGGGCTTTCTATGAAAAATAAAAACCGACTTCTCTATATTTCTATGATGACTTTATGGCTTTCAGTGAATGCTGCTTTTGCTCAAAATTTTACTTATCCGATTCAAGAGTTTCGATTGGGGATTTCAAATACAAATCGAAATTTAGCCATTTCAAATGTCGAAGAAAAAAGCGTCTTGACTTCGTCTTTATTTTCTGGGAGCCGTAGTGAAAAATGGTACTTGAATTTTGTGAGTTCTGGCGTTCATAAAATTGTAAACTCTCTCACAGGGCATGTTATTACAGATAACAATGGGCTGGCAGTTCTTTCTTCGGATGTAAATGGGGCGAATCAGCGATTCAAGATTGTTCCAGTGGAAAAAGATTTTGAAGCTTATGACCTTTATTATAAAATTGTGAGTCATAGCAATCCCGATTTGTCTCTTACTTTTAATGTGAATAGTAATTCTTTTTCTCTAGAACCTTATAGTGGAAATAGCTTTCAAAAGTTTAAAATAAACCTAGATGGAATGGAAGGCTATGCTGCAAATAGTATGGTTTCTGGAAAAGAAAAAGCAGGGACCATTGGAGGGCTTTTGGGTGAAACTAAATTTGTATCTACTAAAGAAGCCCTTATTGAGGCTTTAAATAAAACGGAACCTCTCACCATTGTGCTGACTGAAAATTTAGATTTAGTGAATCAAGATAAAACAAAGCAACGCATTCGAGATAATAAAACACTGGTAGGTTCTTATTCAAAAAACACTATTTATGACTCCCAATTTAGAAATGATGATTTTTATGGCCAAGATGCTCTGCCTAGCAATAATATTGTGATTCGAAATATCAATTTTGTAGCCAGGTCGCTGAATTCAAATGGTTCTGGAATGGTTTTATTGTACATTTATGGTGGGCGAAATATTTGGATTGATCACAATAATTTTAGCAGTACTTTTGCTCAAAATAGAGATGCAGAGGTTGGTAAATTTATCTGGATCAATACACCATCCAATAATTGGTCAGACAGTGCTTATAATTTAATTAATCCTGATTATATTACAATTTCATACAATTATTTTAAGAATCGTTATTGGACGGTTGCTTTTGGATCTCAAAATAAAGATACAAGTCGTTTGAGAACCACCTTGATGTTTAATAAATGGGAGCAGTGTTCTCGCCGTACACCTCAATATAGTAACGGTTATCACCACAACTATAGTTCCTTTCATACTGTTACAGGTTCTAGTAATCCAAATGCCTCTTCTCAAGTCATAGCTGGAGAAGGCTCTAGAGTTTTAAATGAAAACTGTCGTTTTGAAGCTTATACTGGGAATGAAACTAGTATTGATAGGAAGCTTGCTATATCTTTTGAAGATCGTAATTCTTACACAGCCAATACAGTCACTTCTACACCTGTAAAACTAAGTGTTTCTCCTTTAGGTTCTTCGTGGAATGCAAGTGATAGTTATGGTTATAGTTTAGTGGCAGGCTATAATTCTACAGGATACGATACCAAGAAGTTTTGTGATACTTATTCCGGAACATTTAAATCTTATGAACAAATCAAATACATAACAGATGATGACTTGAGTCATTTTGTGAGTAAAAAATACGAGTCTTCTTTCTTGAAAAATATCACCGTGGGTAATGATCCTATCGGTGAACTTCAAGTGCCTGCAAGCATAGACACTTCTTTTCATTACACGATCACCAACTTGAATAGCAGTTTTTTTTTGAGTACAGAAGCTCAAAGTTTAACAAGTGGAAGTTTTTTGGTGCAAAGTCTGGCGGAACAAGTTTGGACTCTTAAAGAATCAGAGAACGGGTATTATTATATCAGTCCTTCTAATAAAGCCAATCATTACTTGGAGCTATTAGATTCAAGTGTGTCTAATGGCGTAAGACTTCAAGTTTCAAATACTATGAATGCTGAGTCTTCCCTATTTAAGTTTGTAGATAACAAAGACGGGAGTTATTCTATCGTCACAAAAATTTCTAATGACAATAGTTGTTTAGGAGTGGCCGCAGCTTCTAAAGAAGAACAGGCGAGTGTTGTACAATGGGAGTGTAATGATTCGGGTGATCAAAAATGGGTTTTAAATATAAAAATCGAAGCCATTCATGGGAGTCTTATTCAGGATTTAATCGTTAAAGATACCCTCCACTCTCGGTCTTGGAGGATTTCTGAAAATGTGAAAGTAGGGGATCTTCTTTTTGGTGATAGAGACTTTACCTACACTCGGCTACCAGATTTTTTGGTGGGTGCAGAAGCCATTATGACGGCTTGTGACTCTAAAATGTCATTAGAGAATCAAGCGTCCTTTGTAGCTTCTACAGATATCACGGTTTATGTTGCGTTTGATAATCGAGTCCGTAATCTCCCAGCTTGGATTTCAGCATGGAAAAAAACAGCCGCAGAAATTAATAGTAGCAATGATGTTGTTTTTGATGTTTACCAAGCTGATTTTAAAAAAGGAGACACTGTACTTTTAGGGACTAATGGACAAATTTCTGGAAGTGTGAATTACACTGTCTTTGCTTCTGTAAAAGAAACTAATGCTATCAAAGAACTCCATCCGCAGGAATTTCAAAATTCCATCTCTGTTTATTTATTTTCTTCTCATTTACTTATCAAAAATCAAGTCCAGCAATCTATGACGGTGGCACTCTTTAGTCTTTCAGGTCAAAAACTTTATGATTTTCAGATAAATCAAAAAGGAAACTTCTATATAGAATTAAAAGAAAAATATCCTAAAGGAGTGTATTATCTTCAAATTAAAAGCAAAAATCAAAGCATCCTAAAAAAAATCCTTTTCAATGGATGGATAAGCTCCTACAAAATGTGATCCCCCGAGATATTATCTGATCCTTATCAAATCCGGATGATATCTCCAGTCACTTCTCCCAAACTATTGAAGATTTGATATAAAGCACCGAGTTCGCAATAAGAATTTCTTTTGTTTAAGTCATTTAATTGTAAAAAAAAGTTTTCTTTGTCATTTGTTGTTCTTTTTTGTTTTTGAAAGATTATGTTTCTTTTGTGGGTTATAATTCATTCACTTAATGGACTTTGCCGTAGTTTGTGAAGGTCCTTTTAATCCTTTAGGGAGATTTATATGCAAAAAACAAACTGGATAAAAATATTTTTTATCGTTTTGCTTTCAGCTTTGACGCTATTTATTCCATTTGATTCGTTTGGGGTGCATATTAACCCTATTGAACAAAGGGTGATTGCGTTATTTGTTTTGGCGGCTTTATCTTGGATCTTTGAGCCTTTCCCCATTTGGTCCACTTCGGTGCTGGTGATTGTTTTGATGATTTTCACGGTTTCTGACAAAGCGCCTGCAATGCTTCTTCTAGACGATGGTGGGTCAAAGTTCGGGAACTTGTTGTCTTATAAAGCCTTGATGGCCACTTTTGCAGACCCTACTATTATGTTGTTTTTGGGTGGATTCTTTTTGGCCGCAGCGGCGACCAAGTTTCAACTGGACTTTAATTTAGCAAGGGTTCTTTTAAGGCCATTTGGTAAAAAGCCTCATTTTGTTCTCTTGGGTTTGATGCTTGTAACAGCTATTTTTTCAATGTTTATGAGCAATACGGCGACCGCTGCTATGATGCTTGCGATTTTGGCTCCAGTACTTGCGATTTTTGACAAAGAAGATAAAGGGCGAATTGCTTTTGCTTTGGCTATCCCTATTGGAGCAAATATTGGGGGGATAGGGACTCCTATTGGAACTCCTCCTAATGCGATTGTGGTGAAAGCCCTCGCCGAGATGCATGTTCCTATTTCGTTTGCTAAATGGATGTTTTTTGCTGTGCCCTGCATGCTTGTGATGATTGTGATTGCTTGGTTTATTTTATTGAAATTGTTTCCCATTTCTAAAAAGTCAATGGAGCTTAAAATTGAAAACCGTTTTTTGAAAACTCCTAGTGCTTTTATCGTTTACATTACTTTTGCGACTACTGTGATTTTGTGGATGCTAGGTGATGTTTTGGGTTTGGATTCCAATACTATTGCGATGATCCCTATTGCAGTCTTTTCGATTACTCGCGTGATTAGTAAAGATGACCTCAATAAAATGAGTTGGGATGTACTTTGGTTGGTGGCAGGTGGTTTTGCTTTGGGGCTTGGGATTCAAAAGACAGGGCTTGCGAGTCATCTATTAGAGGCTATTCCATTTGCTTCTTGGCCTAGTTTAATGGTTTTAGTGGGTGCTTCTTTTATCGGTGTGTTTATGAGTACTTTTATGAGCAATACTGCGTCGGCAAGTTTGCTTGCTCCTATTATTGCTGCTCTTGGAGTGAGCATGGGGGCGGGAATCGATTCTTTGGGGGGTGTTCAAGGTTTGTTGATTGCTGTGGCTCTGAGCTGTTCTTTGGCCATGAGTTTGCCTATTAGTACCCCTCCAAATGCTTTGGCGTATAGTACTGGTTTTGTGAGGACCAAAGATATGGCGAAAATGGGAGTATTGGTGGGTATTGTCGGGCTGTTGATAGTGTTTGCTATGATGAGTTTCCTTGGGAATATTGGCTACTTTTCAAAGTCCAAAGATGTGCTCCAAGTTTCTCCTGTGGTTACCGAAGAAAATGTAAAAGAAGGCATTAAAGATTTGGCAGCTCCTACTCCTTTAATTCAAATAATTGAAGTGGAGAAAAAAGAAAAAACATTGGAAATTCGTTTAGAAGTGCCTTTAGATATGCCTGCAGATGAGGTTTTGAAGATTCCTGTGAATGCAGATTCAAAATCCTTAGACTCAGAGTCCATAACAGAACCTAAAATCGATGCTGAACCCGAAAAAACGGAGGCTGTTCCCGAGGTAGCTCCTGCAAAGCCAGCTCCAGCGAAGGCTCCAGAGGCAGCTCCTGCAAGTCCAGCTCCAGCGAAGGCTCCAGAGGCAGCTCCTGCAAAGCCAGCTCCAGCGAAGGCTCCCGAGGTAGCTCCTGCAAAGCCAGCTCCAGCGAATTAATTTTCATTTTATTCCTTAAAAAAAAAGAAAAGACTCGATTTCGGGTCTTTTTTTTTATAAAGCTTAGTTGAAAAAGTAAATTTGAATATATGAAATAAAAAATATGTGTTTTTCTGTGATATTTATTAAATTTTGCTCATTATGATGACAAAAACTAAATGGCTTAAAGCAATAATCTCTATAGTAATCTCTATAGGTTTCTATTTTTTACCCGAACTGCTCGGGGTTTCTTTAACTCCGGTCGAAAAGCGAGTAGTTTCCATTTTTATGTTAGCGGCTCTATTTTGGATATTGGAACCGTTCCCTATATGGACCACCTCTATGATGGTTATTGTTTTAATGCTCCTCACAGTTTCGAACAATGCACTTAGTTTTTTGAAAACAGACTCTTCAGGAGAGCTTTTTAAGAATTTAATCCCCTATAAGTCGATCATGGCTACTTTTGCTGATCCCATTATAATGCTGTTTTTGGGCGGGTTCTTTTTGGCAGCCGCTTCGACCAAATATCGTTTAGATATGAATTTAGCCAAGGTGCTTTTGAAACCTTTTGGCAAAAACCCCAAGTTTATTTTACTGGGTTTAATGATGGTGACAGCCGTATTTTCTATGTTTATGAGCAATACCGCCACCGCAGCGATGATGCTTGCGATTTTAGCTCCTGTCCTTGCATTGTTCGATGCCGATGACAAAGGTCGTGCTGCTTTTGCCCTAGCCATTCCTATTGCTGCCAATGTTGGTGGAATGGGAACTCCCATAGGAACTCCTCCCAATGCGATAGCTTTAAAAGCCCTAAACAGTATGGATTTGAGCGTTTCTTTTGGTAAATGGATGGCCTTTGGTGTGCCTTATGTGATTGTATTGATTATAATATCTTGGTTTTTATTGCTCAAACTATTCCCCATTACCAAACAAAGCATGGAGCTCAAAGTAGGCGATAAATTCTTAAAAACTCCCAAAGCGATTATTGTGTATATTACTTTTGCGTTGACAGTGATTTTATGGGTTTTAGGAGACGGTGTGCATGGAATGAATTCCAATGTGATCGCCATGATCCCTATGGCTGTTTTTGCCTTGGCACAAATAATTACCAAAGACGATTTGAATAAAATGAGCTGGGATGTACTTTGGTTAGTAGCGGGTGGTTTTGCTCTGGGTTTAGGGCTTCAGGCCACTGGACTTGCTCAAAATTTAATCGGTTCCATTGCATTTGACAACTTCCCAGCGATGGGTCTAATGATTGGTGCCGGGGTCCTTTGTTTATTAATGGCAAACTTCATGAGTCATACGGCCACAGCCTCTCTTTTAATCCCTATTTTTGCTGCAGTAGCCTCTTCTTTAGGAGGATCTTTAGATGGTATTGGTGGAGTCACCGGCCTCATTGTTTCAGTGGCTTTTGCGAGTTCTCTAGGCATGAGCTTGCCTATTAGCACCCCTCCCAATGCTCTTGCTCATGCTACAGGCTTGATAGATACCAAAGGCATGGCCAAGACTGGAATCATTATAGGTATATTAGGGATGGTTCTCACTTATATAATGATGTACTTTTTAGCTGCAATACATGTCTTTTAACGATAATACAAATTGGAGTTTTGAAAACGATAATGCGGAAAAACAAATTGACCGCTTAAAACAATTGTATTTTTTAACAGACTCTGCTTCTCGTGCTACTTACAAAAAGGGGAAGCATATTGTAACACAAGGTGCACTGAATGATCATTTGTATTTGGTGCTATCTGGTACAGTTTCTGGTGAATTTGAAATTAAAAATTTTTTAGATACTGGCGAATCTCGAAGTTTCGAAGTTTTTTCTGGAAGCAAAGGGACTTTTGTGGGGGTTCACAGTTTTTTTTCTGATCCTCATTTTAGTTTTTTTTCAGTAAAAGCCGTTACAGAAGTCGAGGTTGCCATATTAAAAAGAGGAACACCTCCCATTGAGCCA
Source organism: Fibrobacter sp. (assembly GCA_012523035.1). GTDB lineage: Bacteria > Fibrobacterota > Fibrobacteria > Fibrobacterales > Fibrobacteraceae > JAAYJH01. The sequence goes on along the minus strand of JAAYJH010000067.1, from coordinate 5,634 downwards.
GAAACATATGGTTCTCTCAAAGAGCAATTTATTCCCATGATCTCAAATGAGTTGGTGCACCGAAACTTTCATCTTTTAAAAACCTTAATAAGCAACGAACAAACTCTAAACCGCTTGCATCGTTCCGAACTCAATGCTTCTTTGGGGCAGTTGGCTGCAGGGATAGCTCATGAATTAAACAATGCGGTAGGGGTTATTTCTAGAAAAACAGATTATATTAGTGAAGCTTTAGATAAAATCATAGCCACAAAATCTCCAGAAATGCATTCATTTTTTCAAAAAGGCTTTTTGTATAATGCTGTAGAATCTACAGAACAAATCCGTAAACAAAGCCGTCAGTTAGAAAATAAATGGAAATTAAGTACATCCAAAGCCAAAATTTTATCACGCATTTTATTTTCTAGTCCAGAATTAGAAGCTTCTACCGCAGCATTATTAGAAAATTTTTCAGAAAAAGCCTCTTATTGGGAATTGGGGCGTGATATGCGAGATATATCATTAGCTGCAAATCATTCCGCAGATATTGTAAAGTCTGTCCGCACTTTGGGTGGCTCTCATGTCACAAGAGAAGAGGGTCTAAGCATATACGAGACTCTTTCTAGAGCCATTGCCTTATTAAAACCTAATTTGGGGAACATAAACTTAGAAGTAGATTTAGAAAGCATAAAAAAAGTCCCTTTAATCTATGGAGATATGACCGAAATCGTTCAAATTTGGGTGAATATCATCAAAAACGCATGTGACGCTATGATGGTAGCCGAAACCAAAGACGCTAGCATTTTAATCCGTAGTTTTTACTCCGAAAAAGAAGTGAGCGTACACATCACAGACAATGGACCGGGCATTCCAAAAGAAATGGTTGATAAAATTTACCAAAGTGACTTTACCACCAAAAAAAATGGACTTTCATTTGGTTTAGGATTGGGCCTCACCATAGTAAAACGCATTGTTGAAAGCTATGATGGCAAAATATTTCTTGCATCTCGGCCTCAAAAAACTACATTTACTGTTAAACTACCAATAGAGAAACATTATGAAAAATATTAATATAATCTGTGTGGATGATCAATCAGAAGTATTAGACTCTGTCATTCGAGACTTGCGTTCTTTAGAAGATTTCTTTAGAATCGAAGGGACTGAATCTTCTGAAGATTGTCTTTCTTTGATCGACGAAATCGACTCTCGTGGAGAACAAGTAGGTCTGGTGATTTCTGACCATGTAATGCCAGGAACAAGCGGTGTAGAGCTTTTAAAGACCATTTTTAATGATTCTCGTTTTTCAAACACCAAAAAAATCTTGCTCACAGGTCAAGCCAACCATGCAGACACCATCAAGGCCATCAACGAGGCAGGCATTCACAGTTATTTTGAAAAACCTTGGAATGCCGAAGAACTGCTGAACACAGTCAAATCTTTATTGACTCAATATATCTTAAAAACAGGAATAGATCACACCGAGTACATGCCTGTTTTAGATCAAGCTGTATTGTTAGAATATTTAAGAAAAAACGCTTAAATCGCAAGCCTTACAAACGAAAAAACCTGGCATCACCAGGTTTTTTTTATGGACGATACTGGACTCGAACCAGTGACCCCTACCATGTCAAGGTAATACTCTAACCAGCTGAGCTAATCGTCCGGGGTTTTTCAAAACTAGAAAGAGCATGTAAAAATGTCAAGGGTTTATGCCCAACCAATAACGAAATCTTCCCGTCAAATGCACGGGTTTTAAAAGGGCATCACATTTTTCAGACAAACAATTCACAAAATACAAGCTCAGCGTAGCTGTCCAAGTAGAATCATCCTTTTGATCCAATAAGACATTATTATTAGAATCTGAAATCAAGCTAGCAATCTGGCCATTTTCAAACATAAAACGAGTTTCTTCTGGTCGGGCAACATTGTTTCCAAGGCTGGGCTTATACAGCAAAAATCGAAGTTGAGACCCAGAAGAAGAAATTTGAGAAGTAGCCAACATAAAATGCCTACCCAAAGTAGGAAGCTCAATATCTTCTCGAAGATAACTAAGCCTATAGGTTTTGCCGCCGTCCAAAGAATAATCTAAATAACCGCCACCCTCTATTTCCCAGCCAGAATTAAGGTTTGCACAAGCAGAAAACAAAAAAAGGATAAAAAACAAAAAAAACATAAAAACCTAAAAAACAAAGCAGTCCACCACATTAATTTAAACAAATATAAACACAAAAACATGGGCTCACACCACACACTCCAACCACTCACATAAAAATAATGTAAATTTTCTCTCACACCACAAGGAAATCAATGCTGCATCCACTTCATTTCACGCAATCTCACCCAAACAAGGTCTTGATAAGATTTTGCATAGCAGCTTTGTGCCTTTTAGCCGCCCTCCCTACTAATGCTACAGAAACGGACACCACCATTAGCCCCACAAAAACCTCTTTACTCCTCACAAACCAAAACACCAGGCAAACGGGAATCCCTTCCATAGACACTCTAAAAGCACACGAATGGGACATCCAAACCAATAGAAAATCACTAGCAGCCACTCTCTCACTGGGCTTAATCCCAGGAGGCTCTCAGTATTACTCCGAACACTACATTCGTGGAGCATTTTTAACCGTCATTGAATTAGGCTTAGCCTACGAAGTTTTCATCATCAAAAAACAACAACAAAACAAACGCATCCAACTAGCAAAACCACTCAGAGACTCCCTCTCTTTTTACTCAAACGCCATGAATCGAGCCTCAGACCTAGACAGCTTCTCTTATTATCACTCCATACGAGAACAATATGGCGAAAGCATCCGTCGCATCAACGACAAAAAAATCGAAGAAGAAGACTTACGAAAAGCAGAAACAGCCTGGCTAATCGGACTACACCTATATGGCTACCTCGATGGACTTGGCATATGGTGGCACAACCAAGGACGCAAACACTCCCAAAAATCACCCATAAAAGCAGCAACCTTCGCCATCCTCCCTGGAATGGGGCAAATATACAACCAAGAATTTGGAAAAGCAGGCTTATTGTACATGGGACTCATCGGGGCCATCACCAGCATCAACACCAGCCAAAGCGTAGTCCAATATTACCTAGAACGCCGCAGAATCTTAAAAGAAAACGCTCCCACACCAGAAAAATTAGAATACCTCAACGAACGAATCACCTTTTACCGCAAAAATCGCAACCAATACATATGGGGAAGCATATTAATTTACCTATACTCCGTAGGAGACGCCTTTGTCGATGCCATGATGAGCGACTTCGACAGCCCCCTTTACTTTGCCGCAAGCCCCACACTAAACAAAGGCTTTCAAGCCACATTACAAATCGACTTTTAACAAAACAAATAAAGCAGACAAAGCGAATACAACAAAAAATAATGAAGTCTCACACACGCCTGGCTTTTTTAGCTCGCATCCCCCATTCTGGCACGCATTTCGCAAAACATTCAACCCCTCATTTCACAAAACATTCTGGCACACATTTTGACAGGTTCAATGTAGCACTTTTCACACCGTCCCCTCCGAATTTGCATAACATCTCTAACACTAACCACTTCCCACCATTCTGGCACACATATCGACAAGCATCCAAACCCCGCACTCCACAAAACATCTCAATCCTGCATCCCAGCGTTTCCTCTCCTCGTCATTGCGAGAGCTTTGCTCGTGGCAATCCATACAAGATGCATCCCCCATTCTGGCACGCATTTCGCAAAACATTCAACCCCTCATTTCGCAAAACATTCTGGCACACATTTCGCAAAGCATCCAAAGCCGAATTTTTCAGAACATCTCAAACCCGCATCCCCAAATCAAAAAGGAATCAAATATTCAAAGGGCTTTGGGGAGTACCTGGGTACAAGGTCTCAAATTGAGCTGAAAGTTTCCCACTGGAATCCTTTGAAAATTCAAAACGAGTCACCATCGCATATCCAAATTGAGTCTCCACAAAATTAGAATCTGGAACCCCCGCATAACTATGCTGCAAAGAAGCAATCACACCTGCATGTGTCACCCAAGCAATCTCTTTATCTCCGTACAGCTCTTCTAGCTTTGCACCCACTCTTTTATCCACATCTTTAAAAGACTCGCCACCACCAGGAAATCGATAAGCCCTAAGATCGCGTTTCCAATCCTCCACCTCATCTACAGGGACTTCACTTAATTTTTGCCCTTCCCAACGCCCAAAGTGCAATTCCTTTAGATTATCCGAAAATTCAAGCGGCACTTTTAAAGTTTCTTGGAGTTTTTGGCTCAATCGCTTGCAACGAAGTAAAGGGCTCGAATACAATTGACTGATATTTGCAGAACGAATGGATTTTAAAATAGGCAAAATCTCTTCTTCAAAAGAATCAGAAACATCTAAATCAGTGCTCCCATAACAAATTTCAGAAGGATTAAAAGGCTTAGTGTGTCGAATCGTCCATAAAATCATTAAAACATCCAAAAAAAGACACCAAAGTGTCAAAAAAAATACCTAGACTACCTACAGCACATAAAAATTCATAAGTCCGTTGCTGCTTTCGCCCTGGCGAGTTACCTACAAAAGATCATTGCGTAGGGTCTAGGCAAGTATAATATAGTTAAAAATCTCCAAAAAACACAGAAAACTCAAAAAAACTGGCTTCATTAAGAGACTAAAAGCAAAAAATAAGGAATATATCACAAAAAATTAATACAAGCGGGTATTTGTATTGAAAATGTGATTTAAATTATAGACAAGAATGAAAAATTAGCTATAATTTGAAAATAAGAATAAATGCTTGCTTTGTAACTAAAAGTTTACTAACTTATTCCAAGTGAGCATATTCTTAAGTGGATGTGCTTTAGGATTTGCGGAGTGTGTTTTTTTTCAAGGGGTATTGCCTTATGCTTATTAAAAAGCTAAAACAAATAATACAAACAGCCAGTATACTTGGTTTCATATGGGGAGCTAATGTTGTGGCCGCTCCTGTAGAACCATTTTATTTTCAGGGAGCAACTAATCAGCAAGACATGTGGGATTCCCTCATGAGATATAAGATGTTTGGGCAAACGGGGATAAATTTTGGTAACCAAGACATAAATGTCACAGATAAAGTGGGGTGGTTTGGTACCAATAACGGAGACCTCACTTTAGCTAACGATAAACATGTGGTTGGAGGGCCGATCCTTATCGGTGGAAATATTATATTAGGTACAGGGAGATTAGACTTCACAACTGGCCCTGTTCGTGTGACGGGGCGTATCGACTCTAAAGATGGAAAAAGTGATGGTTTTGCTAATGGCCCTAATTTTGCTAATGGGGTGCATTGTGTGCAGGGGAGTGTTTTTGATAAATACGATCAAGCCATTCTTGGCGATAAATATATTGGATCCAGTAATTATAGAAACTGTCCAGAAGATGTTCCTGGTATAAATCCTAATTTAAAAATTCCTACTGTGTCACAACCAGACAAAAATAAAATGAATATTAAAAACGATCTTCTTTTGAATTCTAAAGGTGAGAAAGTGATTGAAATTCCGGTTAGAAAAAGCGGAGAGCCCGAGATTTATGATATTTATGTTCCTAATGGCATCTCATTAAAAAATGGAGCGTCCATCATTATTAAAATGCCCGAAGGTGGTCGCTTGACTCGTATTTTTTCGGAGTCCATCATATTT
>JAAYJH010000066.1 GCA_012523035.1 Fibrobacter sp. | reverse complement strand
CCTTTCTGGCACGCGTTTTGCCTAAACTCCGTGAGTCCCTGCGTCTTTGGCATGATTTTCGCACCACATCTCTGACAAAAAAAACACATCTCAAACACGCATCCCCGCATCATTTCGTAGCAATCCATATGAAATGTGTGCCTAAAAATGTTGTTCCTCTCCGTGACTACTTCCTATTTCTCACTTTAAAAAGCCAGGCGCTTCAGAGACTTCAAAATAAAAAAATGTACTGAGGCTGTTTTGAGCTTAAAACTCGTTTTGAATTTCACGAAGTTTTCTATTGGAGTGAGTCTTCAGAGAGTTGAAGGGTACAAAAGTTAATGGGGTGTTTTTAAAGGTTTTTTGTGATTCAAGAAAAATACAGCACCGAAAAGACTCAAGATTAAACTGATAAAATAGGCTAGTAACTGTATCAATACGGATTCTAGACCGGGGACCCCTGCTTTTGCAAAAAGAGATTGAGCCAAAAGTTCTCTTGGTCCAAAGCCACCGATAGAGATGGGCAAGGCACTGATTACAGCAATCATAGGGATGTAAAAGAAGTACCAAGATACGGCAATATCTACTCCAATAGCGAGTCCACAAAAGAAGTGCACTAAAACTCGAAGTGTCTGTGTGATTGCAGAGAGGGCAATGATGGAAATCCATAAAGGTGTTTTTCTAAAGTAGTGAAATCGTGATTGCATTCTAGAAAAGCGTTCTTGAATTTTTGAAGGGAGCATCCAAGAGCTCAACCGAAAAAGGATTTTACCGAGTCTTTTGCTAAATAGAGTGGCTAGAAACAAGGTGAAGCCTATGAAAACCCATAAAGAAGGGAGTAAAAATACACGGTGCTCAGGATCGTGGATAAAAAATAGTGCTCCAACTCCAAGAGCCAAGGCGTTCAAAAAGAAAAGTCCAAACAACCGATCAAAAATGGTGGCAGTGAAGCCAGCTCCAATGGTGTCTTGTTTGCTGTCGATACGGATGTCATAGATTTTTTTTAGATCCCCACCCACATTTCCTGGCATAAAATTGTTGAAAAAAAGACCTACAAAATAAAGTTTCAAGAGGTGCCCATATCGAAGTTGAACTCCTTGATTTTCAAGTAAGATTTTCCACTGGAAACATCCCGTCAAGTTAGAAATTCCAAGTGAAAGAAAGGCAAGGATTAAAAACCAAATTTTAGCGTTAGAAAACAGGTGGTAAACATTAGTGAAAGCTATTCCAGGCGTTTTAGAAATATTCAAATAAACGAAATAAGCTGGAATCAAGGTGACTAACAGCTTTAGAAAAAAAACGAGAGAAGATTTTAGCGATTCATTCACAGGTCATTCATGAGTTTAAGGGTTCAATTAAAAGCGATTCGAGATGTTTTAGTGTTTCCTTAGCTGCTTTGTCCCAAGTGAAAGAGGCTGCGTGTTTTTGAGCGTTATTTTCTAATTGAACTCGAAATTTGGGATTGGTGTAAAACACTTCCATCGCTTCAGCACAAAGTTTAGCATTTTTCATGGGAAACAATAGCCCTGTTTTTTGATCTATCACGCTATCTTGTAATCCAGGGACAGCAGAAGCTATGGTCGCCGTTTTATATTCTGCCGCTTCTATCACAGTGAGGCCCCAACCCTCTTTGTAGCTAGTTTGCAATAAGCCAATGGCATTGGCAAATAAACTTGCTTTTTTTTCTTTAGAAACAAAACCTTCTAAACTCACTTTATCACTCAGCCCGTATTTTTGAATAATGGTGGGCATTTTAGAAAGTAAAGGGCCACTCCCTGCTATACGAAGTTTTACTTTGGGGTGTTTTTTTGAAAAGATTTGAAAGGCTTCGAGAGCGGTGTGAATGCCTTTGTATCGATGCAATCTCGAAAGCCATAAAAAATAATTTTCTTTTTGTGCTGGAAATTCAAAGTTTTGGGGAATGCCGTTAGCACCATTATAAACCAAGTGAATGTTTTTGGGGGCAATGCCCAAAGCTTCTAGTTCTTTTTGAGTGCTTGGACTCACTACTAAAAAAGGACTTTTTCTGTAAAAAAGAGGAATCAATCGCTCAAAAAACCAAACCACAAAAGCTACTGGAAATTTAGCCTCTAAAAAAATAGAAGATTTCCACAAATGGTGTATTTGGATCAAGTGTGGCTTTTTAGTGTACAAAGGGCTAAACAAAGGGAGTTTATTTAAATCTTCGTAAATTACATCAAAGTTATATTGCTGGTCTAGTTTTTTAATGAGTTTAAAACAATTCCACTGGAAAAATAGGTCAGAACCATAACGGACCACTTGAATTCCATCTATGATTTCGAAATGTTTTGCACCTTTAAAGTGGGTGGTTAATAAAACGACGGAGTGACCTAATTTTACGATACGAGAAAAAATAGAGTGCAGGTGTTTTTCGGCTCCACCACTTTCTGGGTGCATCCGGTCCCTATAATTTAAAACCAAGACATTCATTTTTTCCCTAGCACACCAATACTCAACTGCGTGTAATGCAAAAAAGGCACAGTTTCTAAGGCATCTAAAATTTGATCTTTAGTTTTTTGATACCAAGTCCCCGAAAGAGGGTATTTAGGCAGCTCTATATTCAAGCGAAAGCAAAGCTCTCGAAGCATTCTATAAATCAAATTAGGCCGCATCCAGTCACCATAAGAATATTGAATATGAAAGCCCGACTTTTCCATCATTGCTTTTAATTGAGGCATGGTGTATTGGGTCTCCCAGCCCGCAAACCATTTGTCCATCTTAATAAGGAGGTGTTTAATTAAAGTGTAGATGTGCACTGTTTGAGGGACATCGCACAAGCAGTGCCCGCCTTTTCTTAAAATTCGATAATTTTCTTTTAATAAGTTGAGTGGATTTAAAAAGTGCTCTAAAAGGCCTTGGTGAAAGACTAAATCAAATGAATTGTCCAAAAAAGGAGAAACAAAGGCATCTCCTCGCACCAAATGTACATTGTCTATCAATTGGTGTCTAAATTTTTGGGCTTCCACAATTTTTAAGCTGTTTTCTGCAAAGTCAAGCACATAAACCTCGGCACCCCGACGAGCGAGCTCTATACTATCCCTACCGGTTCCTGCCCCAACTTCTAAAACTTTTAAGCCCTCTAAATTAAAATGCTTTTCAATGGTTTTAAAAACAGAAGGAGAAGAAGGATAAACCTTGTCCATGTTGTTTTTATGTTCCCAAAAACGATTCCAAATCGACTGCGTAGGTTCTTTGATGCTCATAAGTTAAATATACGAAATCCAGATAAAAAAAATAAAGAAAGTAGAGAAAAAAACTTTTTAATAAAAATAATAATGATATAAGGGCTAATTTAAAATTCCTTGAGATGCATTATAAGTTTAAAAAATAAATTTTAGGAGCAAAACATTCACCAATCACCAAAAGGCTAGACAAAATTAGAATTAATTTTTAGACCCAAAGGACATAAAACAGGAAAGAGTTTGTTTGGTTCTGTGACGATTTTGACCGAAGTTGTGACAAGCCTCTTGTTTTTTATCTTTATTTTTGTATTTTAAAGTGGATATAGGGGCTTTTTTAAGGTATATTAAATTTTTACAATTTTGGCATGCTCATTGCTAATAAAAAATACGATATTAATTGAAGGGTTTTTCAAATCAATGATACGGTAAGTCAAAATACCCATACCCTTACGAAATGACAAGGATTATAAATGCATATAGATTCTACAGATGCCACACTGAAACGCTATCTCGATGATATTCGAAAAACAGCACCACTTTCTCGAGAAGAAGAACAAATTTTATTTCAAAAAGCAAAAGAAGGCGATAAAGTTGCTCGTAAAAAGCTTATTTCTGCAAACATGCGATTTGTGTTAAAGGTGGCTATACAGTATAGAGGTTGTCCAATTCCTTTACCCGATTTAGTCAGCGAAGGGGCCATGGGATTGGTTCGTGCTATAGAATCCTTTGAACACTCTCGAGGCCTAAAGTTTATTAGTTACGGCGTTTGGTGGATCAAAGCCTATATAACTAGGGCCATCAATGAGCAAGGGAATTTAATTCGACTCCCTGCCAACCAACATTTACGAGTTCGTAAAGCCCTTCAAGAGCAATCTCGAGGAAAAGAAGTGGACGAAGAAATCCGAGAATTGATTCAAATTGGGCAGCGAGGAGTTTCTTTTGATAGCCCCCTCAAAGAAGATTCTAAGTCCACTTACGCAGAGGTTCTAGCCGATGTCAACGCCGCAAACCCCGAAGCCGACTCCGAAATTCAAAGTGTCGAAAACCTAGCCAAAGATTTAATGGAACAGCTCCCAGAAAGAGAAGCCAAAGTCATCACTGGAATTTTTGGGATCAACCAAGAAGCTCCTCAAACCCTCCGAGAAGTTGGGGAGTCTATGAACATTTCTCATGAGCGCGTGCGTCAGCTTCGAGACCAAGCCTTGCGTCGCATCAGAAAATACAATAGCCGAGAGTTCTTGCAAGAGAAAAAAGACGCTTTTTTAGCGGCCATTAATAATTAATATTCTTATAAAATAGCCACAGACGCTCCGGTGAAAGTGGCTTTTATTATTTATTTACAACAAATCTTGAACAATCCTGTCCATAAGAATCCACCCTTCATCTCGAAGGGATACACGGTTGTTCCGGATTTGCAGCATCCCTTTGTCTGTCCATTTTTTTAGTTTACTAGCAGACACCTTTACTTTTTGAAGATCAAAACCTTTACTACATCTTAAACCCAACCAAATAGATTCGGTCCTAATAGCTTCAAAATCTAGTTCATCTTTGTTCAACGCCTTTTCTGGGCAATCGGCCTGCACCCAAGACCTCCATTGAGCGTAAGATTCGGGTGCAAAGAAACGAGTGTTTCCAACAAAACTATGTGCACCTGGTCCCAAACCCAAATAAAAACCACGATCCCAATAGTTTTGGTTATGCAGACTTTCTTTTCCTATTTTAGCAAAATTAGAGGTTTCGTACCTTTTAAAACCATTATTTTCAACGATTTTAACCCCTTGAAGGTACATCTCTGCGTACAAATTGTCATCCACAAAAAGCTCGCCTCTTTTTATCTTAGTGCCAAGAGCGGTATTTGAAGCCACCGTTAAACCATAAAAACTAATATGATCAATGGGCTTTTTCACCAAAAACTCTAGATCTTCCAAAAAATCCTCCACACTTTGCCCTGGCAAATTAAACATCAAATCCACACTCACGCTAATCCCTTGAGATCGCAAGGATTCCAAGTATTCCAAAGCCACAAGAGCGGTTTTCACGCTGTGTGCACGGCCTACCTTTTGAAGCAAATGTTCTTTAAAACTTTGAATCCCTAGACTAAAGCGATTCACTCCATTTTGAATTGCATTTTCCACCACCTCTTGGGAACAAGACTCTGGGTTCAGCTCCATAGAAAACTCCTTCAAATTTTCAACACCAACACCATGGCTCCAAAGCATATCAAAAATTTTATTTTGTCTTTTTGCATTTAAAATAGAAGGAGTGCCCCCACCCCAATAAATCGTTTGAAATTTCTGCGTAAAATCTGGAAACCGCTTAAAAAGCAGCTGCATTTCTACAGCTAAAAGCTCTAAATACTCATCTAAAAGTCGATCCGGTGCCGAAAGCACAGAAAAATCGCAATAATCGCAGACTTTTTCACAAAAAGGAGTGTGTATATAAAGACCCAACATAAAAACTCTAAAAATGATTCTGCTAAAATATAGAATATAAAAGCTTTCTAGGCATTGACAACATTTTTATGAAGTTTCAGAAGCGCCTGGCTTTAGAAAAATAAACTTAAAAGATAAAAACAGAAGTTTATCCAATAAAATACTTTTTTTTATGGGTCTTCTAAGTTATATTCTAATAGTGAAAAAAATAACTTTTCAAAAAATAAAACAAATGTTATTGGGACGCTTGTCTCTGGTGATTTTTTTTCTTTTGGCTTTTTTGGGGCTTTTTTTTGCATCCACCCTCCTTTTAGAAGAATCTTATAAAGATGTTTTTATTGTAATCATGATATGGTCTCTTCCTTTGTTTTTGCATTAAACCATAGGAATATAGGCTGTTATTGGAACCAATGCTTTTATGAATCGAATCACAATTAGAAAGTTCAAAGCGATTAGTTTTTATGTGCTGAGTTGGGTTTTCTCCTGTTTACTATTGACTGCTTTTTATTTTTACTATGACCCCAACTTGAGTCTTAAGTTTTCTTTTTTGCTGGCGGTTCAATACGCACTCTTGCTAGGACTTTCGCATGGAATTTACGATGTGATTGTATTAGAAGATAACAAAGACCATCGGTCGATTTGGATCGCACTACTCATTCGTTCTTTTTATTTTTTAACTGCTATAGCAGTGAATGTGACTATTTGTGTGTTTATTTGGAGCTTGTATGATTTTGGCGACATGATTAGTGAAGAAAGTTTTGCCTTAGTGGCCACAGTATTTGCTTCACCTATAACACATCTTTTGATTTTGTACTCTTTTATCATGGGGTATCTCATCACTTTTGTTCGATCAGTGCACAAAAAATTTGGCACTCGAGTATTTATAAACACCCTTCTTGGCAAATATCAAGACCCCACCGAAGAAGAGCGTGTTTTTATGCTTGTGGATTTAAAAAACTCCACTAATATAGCCGAAGAACTTGGACATTTTAAATACAGTGAGTTTTTAAGAGATTATTATCGATACCTTTCTAACTGTTGTGAAGAAAATCATGGAGAAATTTATCAAATAGCTGGAGATGGAGCCTATTTAACATGGTCTCTTCGTGCAAGCATTAAAAATCCTCGTCCCGTCTTGTGTTTTTATGACCTTATGATTTGCTTAAACAATACTCGAAGGAATTTTTTAAGAAAATACAGTGTGGCACCCTCTTGCAAAGCCGCCATACACTGCGGAAAAGTCATTGTCTCAGAAGTTGGTAATTTTGGGAGTGAAATTGCCTATCATGGAGATGTTATCAACACTACAGCAAGGTTAGAGACACTCTGTTCAAAAATAGGGCAAGATCTAATTTGCTCGGAGTGTTTTATAGAAAAAGTGAATCTCAAAGACTATTACCCACAAAAGCAAGGGACTTTTGAATTAAAGGGCAAAAAAAAGACAATTTCGGTGTATAGTTTACATTTTTCCCTTGACAAAGAAAACACTTAGAGCTAAATTTGAAATACTCAAGCGGGAATAGCTCAGTTGGTAGAGCATAACCTTGCCAAGGTTAGGGTCGAGAGTTCGAATCTCTTTTCCCGCTCTAAAGACCACTATCGTGGTCTTTTTTTATTTTAAATGAAAAGCTTTCTAAAATTCGAGCTTTTATAAATACAAACTCTAATAGAAACTGTGAACCAGAGTTTATTCAAAACCGAATCCCGGCCACTTCCCACTACTCTAGCATGCACAGTGCACTCATCCCACTTTTCACGCTCGCATCCCAGCGTTTTTTTTCTCCGTAATGATGGCAATCCATACAGGATGGCATTGTGATAAAGCTGTTCATCTTCGTGAGTACTAACAACTTCTCACTT
>JAAYJH010000011.1 GCA_012523035.1 Fibrobacter sp. | reverse complement strand
CTGGCACGCATTTCGCAAAGCAATCACCCTGCATTCCTGGCATGCACTTCGACAGGCTCAGTGTACCAATTTTCGCAGACATTTCACACTTTGTTGAATGCATTTTTTGCAAAATATAGAGCTTCATTACTTAAAGTTTCTCCTTTGAGTTTTAATCTGTAAAATCATCTGGGTTTTACTTTTTTTATGTTTTTTAGTTTCAATAAAGAAAGTGGTCAAAGAGACTTTTTCAAAAGTGATTAATAACACACAGGCATTTTAATACACTCGTTTTATTTTTTTATTTATCTGTTTTTTAATAATACATTAATTCTCACTTTTAACCCAAAAGAAATATGAAACATAAAACTTTTTACTCCCTGTTTTTTGTCTTATTTTTGATAGGACTATTTGCTAGCAACAGTTTGGCCCAAACTCAGGATATGATGGTCATGAAAAACGGTGTTATTACTCACTGTATCAACGGCCTCGATTTAGACAGTGTGGTTTTTGACAAGGGCGTGCTTGTTAGTATAAATAATTTTGAATTTCTAGAAACAGAAAGCATGAAATTCGATGAAGAAAAAGACTACATAGTGGTGAGACACACTGGATTTGCTCCTTCTAGATACTCTCTATACCATAAGCCAAACATTCGTTTTGCAATCAAAGAAGAGCCTAAAGACGACCCTGAGGAAGAACCTAAGGGCACAGATCATCTATGGACTCAAACGAAACAAGCTATTCAAGTTTTTGCTAAAAACAATCAAATCATAATACACAGCCCCGTTAAAATTCTCTCTGTGAGTGTTTATTCCCTAGATGGGACGCTTTTGCACCAAACTGGACCACAAAACTTCACAAGCTCCATTTCTAGCTTATGGTCTGGACCACACTTTGTTCGCCTAAAAACAGCTGAAGGCTATACTATCAAAAAAGTACTCCTTCATCCATAATTCTTTAGATTTTTAACATAAACCAAGAAATTAAAATTATGAAAAATAAAACTTTTAAACTCAGTATTTTATTTTGGACCCTGCTCTTGCTTGCTATGAATCTAAGTGCAGAGCCCAAACAAGCCTACTTTATGAAAAACGATTCTATTGTATTCAAAATTCCTATTGCAGATATGGATAGTATCATTTTTCAAGAGGCAATCCACCCCGTTCTAGTCCATAGTAATTTTGACAATCAACCTTATAAAGACATAGAAAACAATAGAGTGATGCCATTTGACGATACATATTATAATAGACATTCATCACTCACTCTTCACCTTCAAAAACATGGTTCACTAAGCGATCTCCCTATGGAGTTTTGCAAAGTGACCAGCAGTGACCCCACTGTATTAAAAGGGATATTTCAATATGGGAGTATTGGTTATTATTATGTATTTTATAACGATAGCCTTTATACCTACAATAGTGTCAAAGAGACTGAAATTTCTTTGGAATGTGATTTTCCAGACAATTTTTTTTCTAAAACAGTGAAGTTCACTGTGCTTCCAACTGGAATCAAGATTTTGGCGAGTGAAGATTCTTTGACAGCTAAAACCAGCGGCAATGCCCGTTACCCCGTCGCTTCCAAATACTTTGAAGCAGGTAAATACCGCATAGAAGCTCCAAATTTACCAAGTGGCTTGGAAATAGGAAGCATCACAAGCGAGGGTGTTTTCTTAAAAGATTCCATAGAAATCACAGAATTGCATCCCGGGAATCCAGCAGGAGACGGTAAAGGAACTTTTGTTGTCAGAGCAAAGAGGGCAAGTGCTAAAGATTCAACTTATACTCATACAGTCGGTAGCTACCCTACCCTCAATTTAAATGTTTTTGACCAAGAAAATCGTATTCATTTTACTTCATTTGGTCTAGAAATCATTCCCCTCCCATTTGAAGTGCATGTTGGTAAACAAAGCAACACTGTCTATGAAGGTAAAGCTAACTTTGTAGAATTTCCTGTAACTACCAGTAAATTAGAAGATGGTCGATATGCAGTTTCTATCTTAAACATGCCCGATGGCTTTTATTTGTACCACGGAGATTCAATTGATATCCAAGAGAATAAAGGAGTTATTGCCTTGCAAAACCCAGGACCTTCTGAACACTCTGCAGGCAATTACAAAAACTTGCAGTTAGTGATAGAAGGCACAGAATCTCCTCCTTTTAGTCTTGTAGTGACAAAGAGAGTGGCTCCCACCGACATTCATTTTCAAGACTCTGTGATTTATACCTGGCACTACAAAACAGAGAACCTGAACATGACACTCAGTCCAAAAGATGCCGACCCAAGCTTGATCACCTGGGAAAAAACTTTAGCATCAAACTATATTACTGGCTCAACGATTGATGATTCTGGTGACTTTTATGCGTATCCCCTTGGAGTGGATTATGCAAATAAAGCTCTCTACGCCTCTTACCATGATGAATTTTACTCTTACATCGCCACTCTACCCAATGGTGTGAGCAAAAGTGTCCAAATAAGGCCTAGTTTTAAAGTATCTATTATGAGTTTAAAAACATACCAACAAGGTTTTAATTCTCGCACAACCTATGCTTGGAGTTCTATGGTAGATAGTCTCTATATTGGAGCTTATTATGCTGCCAACGAAGAAGAGAGTTCTTATTCAAATATGGCTGTCGCCCACATGTATTTTACGCCCATTCCTAATAGCGAGTATAGTCTCGAAGTTTCCAATGGAGGCGAACAATATATAACTATTAGTAGAAATAGTGATGGTGTTGGATGGGATCTTAAACGACACACCAATGAACTTGTAGAAATAGAACTACAGATCAAAATGAATGGTGCTGTTAGATTTGTACAAAGTGTGACTTTATTGAAATAAACACGAAACCAGATTTATAAAGCTTGTCATCTAAAGGCAAGCTTTTTTTTGCTCAACCTTAAAATCTATTCAAAATTCTCAGCGTGCTTTTGAAACTCTATAAAATCAAAGCCATAGCTTTTATAAGTTTTAAAATCTGTTATCACTTGCTCTACCCAATTTTGAGCTAGACTCTGCTTCCACCATTTTATGGGTAAATCTTTGGGGTCTTTTATTTTGAAAAAAATAGATGCCAAGGCATCGTCTGTGGATTTATATTCTAACAATCGCTTTTTTAAATCTACCGCTATATTATTAAATCGTTCTAGGCTAGGTTTTGTATTGACTGGTATAAAACCATCGTGATTTTTTATTAAAGCCATTAAAAGAGGTGGATCCACTTGATTTTTGGTGGCAGCCATTAAAATAGGTAGAGCTATTTTTATTTCTGTGTTCCAAGGATTTCCTTTGTAATTCACTATGATAGTATGGGGTTTCGCAAAGGATACTCTGTATTCGTTTCCTAATTTTTTTTGTAGCTTTTTTGAAATGAGCGTCCCTCGACGATTGAACAATCCATAAGATTTGGCATTGAACATCACAGTTAAAGAATCTTTCACAGTTATTTCTAATACTTTATCCTCTGTGGTCACTTCTTTAAACACTAAAAGGCTTGTGGGCAAGACATATAAGATTTCTGCACTCATTAAAGGGCTATCAGGGTTTTCTTGAAGCTTTAACAAATGATTTTGAAGTAAATGTGAAAACATCTCTTGGTTGAAGCCTCTAAAAATAGAGTCTTGAATTTCTAGATTTTGCTCTAAAGTGTGCAAAGGCGGTGTAGTCTTTTGGATAGCATTTAAAAATAAAAAAACGAGCAATAGCAACAGCAAACTGAGCCCTGCATAAAAGAGATTTTCTTTGTAAAACCTTTGAATTACTTTAAAAAAAGCACGGCCTTTACTAGATGAAAGCCCCAAAAGCAAGATTAAAAAAAAGAGGCCAAAAAATACACTCACAAAAAACATAAACTCAATATAGATTATTTGAAAGTCCAAAACGAATTAAATTATTGTATATTAAAAGGGCTATGATAGAAGATATTGAAAATTTAATAATGATAGGAGACCGTGTTTTATTAAAGCCTATGGAGCTTCAAAATAAAACGGGTAGTGGTTTGTATTTACCCCCTAGTGTAAAAGAAAAAGATGAGGTTTACTCTGGTGAAATCATCAAAGTGGGGCCTGGTTACCCTATACCCGTCAATGAAATTGATTCTTTTTTACACGACACCAACGAAAATAAAAACTTTTTACCGTTACAAGTCAAAGTGGGGGATCGTGCTCTTTATGTTCGCCGCCATCAACTAGAGCTAGAAATCAATGAAGAACGCTTTGTGGTTGTCCAACAAAGTGCCATTTTACTGGTTTTTAGGCCTAATTTTGAGGTGGGTGGTGAAATTTTTTAAGACAAAACACATCTTTTTACTCGCTTTTGTGGCTTCAATAGTCATGCCTTTTTTAGCCATTTTTTTTGCTGGTTTATGGAGTATTCAAATAGATGGAGAGCTTTCCTTTTCATTTATACCCTATATCATCAGTGATTTGCTATACCCTCTACTTTTTTTGATTGTTTTTTTTGCGAATATCCTTTTAGTTAAACAACTTTCACAGGCTTCCTTTTTAACTTCAAAAAACCTAGAAAGTATCCAGCTATTGATAAAAGCGAGTTTCTTTAATTTTTTCTTTTTGTTTTTATCCACCATTGCCTTTTCTGTTTTATTAAGTCCCAAATGGGTTCAATCTTTTTGGATAGCCTCTTTTTCTGTAGGGCTTTTGTTTAACATTGTCATGGGTTTTTTCTTGGCAAGAAGTGGGTGGACGCTCAAAAATAAAGCCCTATTGTTTTTAGGTTTAAGTTTTGTTCTCGTTCAAGTATTGGATTACAGTGGTTTTAGGATATTTCTAGTCATTTTGGAACAGAATTTTGTAGAAAGTACAGGGGCAGAGTTATTGTGGAGTTCCATGGGACTCTCTGTCTTTGATTATAATTCACTGGATATAGAAACTAAAAATCTTTTCGAAGAAATTTTAGCATTGAGTTCATGGATTTTTATCTCTATTGGCTTTTTGTTTGTGCTGTTAAAATCTCTAGCTCTCACCGTGTTTTATTCTTTAAGTGTCTGTTTTTTGTCTCACTCTTCCAAAATAAAAACTCCACCAAAACTCGCAGAATCAACAAATTCATCGTTTTAAAATTATCGAACCCACTAAATCCAAGCAAGCTTCACTTCAAGTACTATTGTATTTCTTGTTGCTTAGAACTAAAAGCACACAGTCACAAGCATTTGTCTGTATAATAATTTACTTGTCCATCAATCTTGTTTTCAAACTCTTCTCTATTCTTTTTAACTCTTGTCCACATTCTGTAGATTTAACATAATAAGAATTAATCTCTTGAATTAAAGAATTAAAAACTTCTTTGTTTAAAAACAAATCATCTTCGTGTTTTTTTATGCCTTGGAACTCTTGTTTTAGCAAGGCCATTGCAGAAACACAATCTTTGGCCATGCTATCCAATTCTAAAGCCAAGCTTTGTAAGTTATTTTTATTTTCTTGAGCTTTTGTTTCGTCGTTAAGACT
Source organism: Fibrobacter sp. (assembly GCA_012523035.1). Lineage (GTDB taxonomy): Bacteria > Fibrobacterota > Fibrobacteria > Fibrobacterales > Fibrobacteraceae > JAAYJH01. Next base: position 1,182 of record JAAYJH010000011.1, on the reverse strand, counting down.
AAGCACACGAGCGGGTAATTTTGCATAAGCTTCAAAACTTTTACCCGCAATGGTATTGGTAGTCGCTCTAAGGCCTGTTTTACGAGCTGTTGAATCTACAGAAACCTCACAAGTCGAAGAACCCATAAAATTACACAAAACCCTAGTCTCCTTTTTTCTCAATTCATTAAAAGGATTAAACTTTTGGTGGGTGCCTATATAAGATACGGGAGCATAAAGTGGAATATGTTCTCCTGCTATGGTGATAGAATAAGCGACACACTCTACCCCATTTATCAAGGTTGTCTCGTAAACATCATTAGAAGCATTCACCGCTTTTTCTACTTCTATTTTTAGATTTTCAAGTTGCTTTTCAAAACTCATTAAAAAGGGTATTTTTTCTTTGAGCCACATAGAAAGTATATTTTGATAAGCTTCTGTCAAAATATCACTCTGGATACGACGATTCCAAATGGAAGTGCCCAAGAAAAAAGTATCTGTCAAAGTAGTTTCACTCCTTTGATTAAAAAAAGCTATGCTTTTGACCATTAATGCAAAAGACATCCATTTTTGAATAGACACATAAACATGATTTTTATTACAAACACTAACAACCTGAGAAATCACATGGAGAGTCTCAGTGGATAACTTTACTTTTTTTATTTCAATTAGCCACTTTTCTTGCTCTTCAAAACTAATTTGAATTTCTTCTGGAATTTGAATATCGTGCACAGACAAAGTACTTGTTAACAGCTTCTCTATGGTTTGAGGAGAATAAACCTCTGGTAAAGACAAACTCAAAAATATTTGATCGGCAATTCCAGCACGGTTCAAAGCAGATTCGGGGCGTTCTTTACTGGTGATAAGAATTGAACGAGACTCTTTCTCTTGTAAAATGATATTCACAAAGTTGTGAGACAAAGGGTTTTTACTATCAAATCCTTGAAAAAAAGCAAAATGATATTCATTTAAATTGTCTGGAATTTGTTTGTATCGCTTTATAAACGACAAAACCTTTGGATTTTGAAACATTTGAATCGCACGCCTGGCAATAAAGTTTTTACCAGAACCCGAAAGTCCAAACAAAAACACGGGCTGTTTTATAAAAAGTGCCAAAAAAGTCAGGTGGAGTAAGTACTCCCTTTCAAATAAATCATTAGACAAAAGATTTAATAAATTTAAAACTTTAGTATTAATACTCAT
>JAAYJH010000065.1 GCA_012523035.1 Fibrobacter sp. | reverse complement strand
CTAAAAATGCTGAACACATACCTGGAATGTGTGACTGGATTATGCTGCAACAATCGTAGCAAAAAATGTTGTTTATCTTTATCGTCATCGCAAAGGCTTTCTCTGTGTCACTCTATACGAGGTGAAGTTTTGACTTATAGTATTTATAGATAAGTCTTTTTTGGATATACATTTCGGATAGAGTTTTTTTCATTTTCAATGATCACTTGAATATAATCTTTGTTTTATAAACACCCTTAGCTAGATTCTTTTTTTCTATTTTAAGAACATTTATCCCTTTCTTTAGATTCCCAGAAAAAATAGCAACCGAGCGACCCGAGAAGTCCACAATATTCACAACTGCAAAGCCACTACGGTGTGCATACAGAATCCCTCTCTCTATGTCAAAATAACTTTGAAAAACAGGAGATACCTCCTCTGCATTGGATCGGATAAAGTCCGTGGGCATATTTACATCCGTAGAGTCTTTAACTTCAACAAGATGATCACTTTTTTCTACAAGTACTTCAATTCGACCTGTATATTCTGTTTCATCGTTACCTTTAACGGTATATTGAAAAGCAGCAAGGCCCTTAAAGTTTGGTTTGGGTGTGATTGTGACGCTATAAGCATCGGAATTCAAAGACACATCCACCCCCTCTATCGCAGAAACGCTATAAATAGGAGCAACATCTTGAAAGCCCCTAGTCACACTTCGAAGGTCAAAAATACTAGGTACATTTTGTAGAACCCTTGTGTGCATAGACCCCAACCAGTTGATGTATTTTTCGATACGAGCGTAACCGTCACTTTCTATAATCATAGCGTCATCTTTTGTTTTATCATAACCCATAGCCTCTTCAAAATAATCAGGAATGCCATCTTTATCAGTATCTTGAGGAGCCTTTCCTGTTTGAACATAGCCCCATCCATTGTTTTCTTTGATTCCCATGTCGGCTACAGATTTCACTAAAGCTCCTTCAGCACCTAAAGTACTTGCTTGATACCAAATAAGTGAATCTATGTCATCATAAGGCAATACTCCTGACTGAGAATTGACCAATCGCCAAGCAGTGGCAGCACTATAAATAGGATTCTTAGTGGTCTCTTCACTCCAAGGCTTAGTCAAAATCTCCCCTTCACCTTGATAATAATAGATATTAGTACTCGAACCATTTAGTACACCGTCACGGTTTGTATCAATCATATTTCCACTAGCGTAAATGCTTTGATTTTTATCGACCTGAAACCAAGGGTTTTTTCCTTTAGGACCATACACAAAATAATTATTCACAATATCATGCTTAAAATGAGAAGATGTATGGGTGGTATATCCTGCTTCGAAATTATATAAAATATTATTAACAAACACATCATTGATTTTATCTAAAGGATTACGATTGTGAGTGTTTATAAATGCGTTGTAATACCACGCCCAAGTGCCCTGTAAAGATTCAATATGAGCTCCAAACTGCTGACCAATAGGATTTGCAATAAGGGAGTTTTGCACAGTAACACCAGTAATACGATAATTAGCATCATCAGAACTTCCTCCAAAATTATTCCAAGGAGCCAGTTCCACAGAACAATGGTCTACAATCACATCTCTAGAATTATAGAGATTCAATGCATTGTCTTTTTTAGAAGCAGTATTTTCACCAGGCCGAATTCTTAAATAGCGTATGATAATATTATGCTGTTTACCAGTACTTAACTTTCCTCCATGAATAGCAATACCCTCGCCTGGTGCTGTTTGACCTGCAATGGTGATATTACTTTTGATAGATACAGCTGTCTTAATATTAATAATGCCAGAGACATCAAAAACCACAATTCGATTGGGAGCACTGACTGCATCACGAAAGGAACCCACACCAGAATCATTCAAATTAGTCACATGATACACAGAACCACCTCGGCCACCGGTGACATAAGCTCCAAATCCCAAAGCTTCTGGAAAGGCTTTAATGCTAGATCCCATACTTAGATTCACACAAAGTAGTCCCATTAGACCCGCATTCACTGTATTCCACTTCAATTTCATAAACACTCCTATACAAAAATGAAAAACACTTGTCTTATCAAAAATAAATCCATTCTTTGGAGATTCTGTATTTTGAACTATTAATCTATAGTCTATAGACAACCAATATTTTCTGTATTTGCTGAATAAGATAAAAGAAAGTGTAGATTAAACTAAAATCAAAGGAGAAGCTATGAACTCTTTAAAAAACACATTGAGAAACATTGCAGCTATTGTCATCTTATCTGTTATTTCAGCTTTAGCAAACTCATCAGCTATTCTTATTCAAGGAAGTGTTACGGCCAATGACGAATACAACACCGCTTTAGAAGGAGTGAATGTCACTCTTAAAACAGCCAATCTTTCTACAAAAACAGATATAACTGGATGGTATTCCATAAACTTTGGTCCTTCAGATACCACACAGTCCACCCATTTATTTTTTAATTCTGCCTCGACTCTCGACAAACAGGCCTCTTTTTTCTCTCCAAAGTTAATGACAAAAGAAGCCAAGCTGCAAGTTTCTGTAACAGACAAAGGAGCAACACTCAATCCAATGTTTTTTAAAGTTCGAAACTATGATCTGCAAGGGCGTTTGCTAGCTGTAAATCATAAAAACTTTCAAGAAAACACCAATTCCAATCCTCTCCTTTACAAAACAAACAGCACATTTTACGATACTCTGTTTTTCGAAAAAGATGGATACATTCCACAGTCTATTCCTATTTCTGATTTTAAATCGACAATAAATACAAGTCTCGATACTGTTCCAGTAGCTGCCTTTGGCAAACGAGGTGCAGGAAGCTCTAGCCAAACTGTTGCACAAGGAAGTGATATTGTCAGTTTTTCTTTCGTTTACGAAAACGCTCAAAATGTCATTATTGAAGGTTTGCCTCAAGGTATTTCTGCCATTGTAGATACTACAGCAAAATCCATCTACTTTTCGGGTACCATTCGCGATAGCATTGGCACTTACCCTTACACACTCACAAGCGTAGGAGGCTATACCACAGCCATACGAAAAGGAACATTTACAGTCATTCCATCAACACAAACATCGACTGCATATGCATGTATTCCCGATGGATATGCGATGGTAAACGGAAAAACCACGGGTGGAGAAGGGGGTGACACCGTTATTGTTTCAAATTATGCTGCTTTCAAATCCGCTGTACAAGCCAAAGAAGCTAAAGTAGTAGTGGTCAAAGGAACAATTAGAACCACAGATGGCGATGGCTATGGCCTAAAAATTGCAGCCAATAAAACCATTATGGGCATCGATAGTAGTGCCACAATTTACGGCGGTCTTTCTATCTCTGGAGTTTCAAATGTGATAGTTTACAATTTGAATATAAATGGGACATATCCAAATCCAGGTCCAAGTGATGCGATTTCAATCAATAAATCCGATCATGTTTTTATTCATCATTTAAATATTTGGAATGCCGAAGATGGCAACCTTGATATCACTAACCAATCTAGCTATATAACTGT
>JAAYJH010000064.1 GCA_012523035.1 Fibrobacter sp. | reverse complement strand
AGCGACTGGCTCCACCACAGCACCTACCAAAAAAGGCACCGCTAAAATGACCAATATTCTAGGTATTTTTGCAGCCGGAGACGCTAGCATTCAAAAAGCTTGTCAAGAAGCAGGCATCACAGAAATTCATCATGTTGACTATGAATCCACTGGATTTTTAGGCATTTATGCAAGTTACACTGTTATTGTTTACGGTAACTAATATAACTACACAAAAATGAATACAAAAAAACCTGCCCTACAGCAGGTTTTTTTTATTACACTAGAACATATTTTTAAAAGATTATAGCACTTCTAGCATAGACTCATCCCATGATTCGTGTTTTTCAAAACCCAAAAGATGAGCATAAGTAGCAGCTAAATTGCTCAAACCAAAGTCACCTTTTTTAAGGGCCAACTTCTTATCACTCACATTGTCATATAAAATACAAGGGACAGCGTTCAAAGTATGAGCGGTTTTCGCCTTAAAAGAACCATTTGAATTTTTCTGAGGATTCCCGTTCTTATCTAATTCAAACATTTCATCTGCATTACCATGATCTGCCGTAATAATAGCCACTCCTCCCAAAGCATCGATCACAGGAAGCAGCCTAGCCAAAGCCAAATCCACAGCCTCAATAGCCATAGTCGCCGCTCTCAAACTACCAGTGTGTCCCACCATATCACCATTAGGAAAGTTGCACCGTAAAAAGTCAAAATTTCCAGACTTTAATGCTTCTATCATCGCATCGGTAATTTCTGCAGATTTCATCCAGGGCCTTTGTTCAAAAGGAACCACATCCGAAGGCACCTCATAATAAGTCTCTCCCTCAAATTTATGGCTTCGATTCCCATTCCAAAAATAAGTCACATGTCCAAACTTTTGAGTTTCAGAACAAGCAAACTGTTTGACTCCAGACTTACTAAACCATTCTCCACTAGTATTACTAATAGAAGGAGGTGGCACCAAAAAACGCGTAGGGAGCTTAAGATCACCGTCATATTGTAACATTCCAGCATAAGTCACCTTTGGCACTCTCACTCGATCAAACTCCGAAAAATTTTCATCTTCAAAAGCACGAGTCAACTCCAAAGCTCGGTCTCCCCTAAAATTAAAGAAAACCACACTATCACCGTCTTCAATGGTACCCACAGCTTTAGCATCTTTGGCAATCACAAAAGCCGGCAGATCTTGATCTATAGCGTTAGTTTCTTTTCTAAGAGTCTCAATAGCCTCAGTGGCAGAGTTAAAATAGCGGCCTTCTCCCAATATATGAGTTTTCCAACCTTTTTCTACCATAGACCAATTGGCATTGTACCTATCCATAGTGATTTGCATACGACCACCGCCGCTAGCAATACAAACATCAAAATCATCGCCCCTTAAATCCCCCAAAAAGGCTTCAAAAGGCTCCACATAATCCAAAGCAGAAGTTTCTGGCACATCTCGTCCATCCAAAAGGATATGCACTCTCACCTTTTGGACTCCATCTTTTTTAGCTTGCACAAGCATAGCCTTCAAATGGTTCACATTACTATGCACATTCCCATCGCTAAACAGGCCTATAAAATGCAAAGTCGAATTTTGAGCCCCTTGCACCACTTCTTTCCAAGCCTCTCTCTCAAAAATTTCACCTTGTTCAATGGAATTGGCCACCAATGCAGCACCTTGACTATAAACTTGGCCAGCACCAATCGCATTGTGCCCCACCTCGGAATTTCCCATATCTTCATCAGAAGGCATCCCCACAGAAGTACCGTGGGCTTTGAGCAACACATGACTATAATTCGCAAACAAACGATCCAAAGTTGGAGTTCGAGCAGCAGTAATTGCATTCCCCTCTTCTCTAGAACTGATTCCATACCCATCCATCACAATTGTCACCACAGGGCCATTTATTTTTTTAAAAAGTTTCGATTTTTTTAACATATTAACTCCAAAAAGAATTTTCCTAATAAATGTACAAAAAACAAAAGACTCTGGGTTTATAAAGTGAGACTTTTAAAATAAAAACTCTTATTTTGGGCCTTCCCCGCCTTTCACACTGGCTAAAAACACGCCAAGGCGGGTCGGGTGTTTTGCTCCAATCTTTTTATGGCTTCTCATTTGTTTTTTTTTATTTTCAACAGAGTATTTTACACAAAAAAACACCTTTTCACAAAAAAAGGATTTCTGCTACACCCCCTAAGGCTACATTCAAAACCGCATCCCAAATTTCAAATACAAAAAAACTCCCTGGAATAAATCCAAGGAGTGTATCCAAATATTAAAAGCTTATTTCACTTTATATACTGTCAAAATGAGTTGCAAATCATTTCTACCTTTTTGCTCAGCCGCAATCATAAAGGCAAAAAATCCTTTTTGAGTCTCACTATTATAATCTGCAGTTTGCACCACATAGTAAGTCCCAAAACTCAAATAATCAACTTCTGTCATCTCCACACTTTTATAAGTGAAAACATCGGCATAAACAGGAGGAGGCACATTGCTTCCAGAATAATTGTCATTGGCATTGTATTCTTCACCAAACTTGGTATCTCGACCACCGGTAAGGGCCGTATAGCCATCCATACCAGCAGTCCTTGCACTCTTTAAGATTCCAAAACCGTTTTCCCACACCAAAACAGCATCGATCAAATCTTTACCCGTAGCAAGCTCAGAATAAGTAAAGACTTGGCCTGTTTCAAAACTAATCGCCACATGCCCCGATGTTTTAGAAGTGGTTAGGGTCGCTTGGTAAGACTCCATCTCTATCTTAGGGGCCTCAACCGAAGAACTGCTCGATTCTGGTTCTTTGCAATAAACATTAGGATCTTTGAAAAAAGTCACCTTTTCTACAGACCTATATTTAGATGTGTTTTCAACAGGACCAGAATATACAACGATATCCACAAAAATCTCTCCACATACATCAAAAGCGGATATATCAACACTTGCACCAAGTTCAGTCAAGTTGATAGCCCTTTCTACTGGAAATTGAGGTGGAAAAAGCACCTCTACATTGGCTCCAATATTATAGCCTTGGCCATTTTCGAGTAAACCCACTTGAAATTCAATATTACCAATGCTCACAGAATCTATGTCTGTCACAGAAGTATCTGTATAATCTATTAAAATAGAACCACCTAAATTTATTTTAGTAGCAGTACTTTGATTGGCAGAAAAAGAATGAATCCTTACAGGAGTTTCTTTCGTGGCCACAGGAGTAGAAGACATTGGGGTATGCGAAGAAGAAGAACCAATAGCAGGAGGATCCACTGTTTTACCAGATTCACAAGCCATCAAGAACAAAGAACTCAGTGTCATCAATAAAAGCATCTTGGATGCGTTCATAATAGAAGTATTCATATAAAACCTCTTTTAATCGTTAAACTCAATAATACAACAAAATCTAGCATTTCATTCAATACTACAAAGCTTTTGCTGTTTATAATTTCTAGGCTCAATTCACATATTATTAAAATAATCAAAAAAAAGTAAAAAAGCTCAATTTCCTAAAAAAAAATGTTTTAGCACTCATTTCAAGTCCAAAAAACACAAAAACTATAAAAAAAACAAGTTCGTTCCATAAAAACAAGCTATGATTTAAAGACTACGATTTCGAATCAGGTCCCTTAAACGAGCGGCTTCTTCAAAATCCAGGAGAGATGCCGCCTCTTTCATCTGGGCTTCTAAGTCTTCTATACTCATTTCTGACTCTAATTCTATTTCTGGAGCTATAGTATCCTTTTTATTTTGCCAAAGGGCTGCCAATGGATCTTGAATTTCTAATTGTTCTCCTAAACTCCTTTTGACCGATTGAGGAGTGATACCCTGTGCCTTATTAAATTCTTCTTGCATTTGACGGCGTCTATTGGTTTCAAAAACAGCTTTCTTCAAGCTATCAGTCTCACGATCAGCAAATAAAAGCACTGTTCCATTCAAATGTCGGCTGGCTCTACCCATTGTTTGAATTAAGCTTCGATAATTTCTCAAAAAACCTTCTTTATCAGCATCTAAAATGGCAACCAAAGAGACTTCGGGTAAATCTAAGCCCTCTCTTAACAAATTAATCCCCACTAAAATATCAAAATCGCCTTGCCTTAGGCTTCGAATAATTTGAGCTCTTTCCAATGTTTTAATTTCACTGTGTAAATACCTAGCCCTGAAATCCATAGATTCTAAGTAATCTGTTAAATCTTGGGCCATTTTTTTGGTCAAAGTGGTGATCAAGACTCGTTCTTCTAAAGCCACCACCTCTGAGATCCTCTTCAAAAGCACATCCATTTGACCTTTCACTGGGTACATCTCTATTTTGGGGTCCAAAAGTCCAGTGGGCCTATTGATTTGCTCAACCACATTGCCTTGGGTTTTTTCTAACTCATAATCACCTGGAGTGGCACTCACAAAAAGCACTGACTCAGGGTAAATATGCTCAAACTCCTTAAAATTCATGGGTCGGTTGTCTATAGCACATGGAAGTCTAAAACCATGTTCTACAAGAGTCTTTTTCCTAGACATATCCCCTTCGAACATCCCTCGAACTTGTGGTAAACTCACATGAGACTCATCGATCATCATCAACCAATCATCTCCAAAATAATCAATCAAAGTAAAAGGCCTAGTACCTGGAGCTCGATTTTCTATAATTCTAGAATAGTTTTCGATTCCAGAACAAATACCCGTCTCTCGAATCATCTCCATATCGTAACGAGTCCTACTCGATAAACGAGCCGCCTCTAAAACCTTAGACTCTTTTTCTAAAACACTCAAGCGTTCGTTTAACTCTTGAGAAATCCTTTGCACAATACCCAATCTAGAATCTTCTCTAGTCACAAAATGTTTAGCAGGAGCAATACTCAACTCCTCTAATTCAGCTAAAACATCTCCTGTTACTAAATGGAAGCGAGTCAATCGTTCTACAGTATCTCCCCACAATTCAATCCGAAGCCCAATATCATCATAACTTGGATAAACTTCAATCACATCGCCTCGAACTCTAAATTTTCCCCTATCTAAAGAAGTATCATTTCTCTCGTATTGAATGTGCACCAACTGCTTTAAAATGGTATCTCTATCTATTGTATCCTCTTTTTTTAGACGCACCATTAAATCAAAATATTCTGTGGGGCTCCCTAATCCATAAATACAGCTCACAGAAGCCACTATAATCACATCTCGACGCGTGAGCAAATTCGCCGTAGCCCTTAGCCTTAATTTGTCAATTTCATCGTTAATACTAGCGTCTTTTTCTATAAAAGTATCGGATTGAACTATATATGCTTCGGGTTGGTAATAATCATAATAGCTCACAAAATATTCCACTGCATTGTTTGGAAAAAAGGTCTTAAATTCTTGATAAAGTTGAGCCGCTAAAGTTTTGTTGTGCGTTAAAACAAGAGTGGGTTTCCCTACATTTTGGATCACATTGGCCATAGTAAAAGTTTTTCCAGAACCTGTGACTCCTAATAAACACTGGAATTGTTCTTGAGCCCCAAAAGCCCTGCTAATCTCTTGAATTGCTTTTGGCTGATCCCCCGCTGGAGCATACTCGCTCACTAAATCAAATTCTGCACGCGTGGGGCTTATGAACTCTTTGAGTAAACCAGGACGACTTTGCTCGGGGGAAAGTTCTTTTAAAAATGATTTTTGAAAGGGGTCTTTGCTTGTGGATTTACGAGTTCTACTTTTGGCCATAACTATAATATAAAAAAAGAGACCAGAATTTTGTACTTGAAGAGTAAATTCAGAATAGATCCAAAAATCAATTATAGGCAATATTTTTTAAAATTTAAACTCTAAGACAAGTTTTTTATATATATTTATAATGTTTTGGGGGTCTTGTCTCTCCAAAATAATAAATAGCGTGTTTTGTAAGGCTTTTCAAAAACTTTACAAAGTCTATGTCGAGAATTAAAAAGGCTAAACTTTTACTGAGTATTCATTTAAGAAATGCTTTTTTTCGACAAACAGTTTTTAGAGTCTCTCATTTTAAAAGGAGAAATTATGTATAAGATTTATTTTTGGGCATTCGTATTCACAATGACCAGCATCAGTTATACTATGGCACAACCAGTCACTCAATATGGAGCTTTAAGCACCAATGCCAATCAAATCTTAAGCGAATCTGCTACACCAGTTCAGTTGAAGGGCTTGAGTTTAGGTGTTTTAGAAGCCGATTCCAGAGCCAATGAATTTTATAACGCGAATGCTATCTCCAAGATGATAGACATTTGGAACGCCGAAGTAGTGAAAACTTCTGTTTTATTTAAAAACACAACTGACTTTTTATCCAATCTCGATTTTTATAAAGACAATGCAGATCTAGCCATTAAAGTGGCAAAAGCTAAAAAAACTTACGCAATTTTGAGTGTTAAAGCCACTGGAGCTGCACTAGACCCAGATGCTGTGACCGCTCTTTCAGAATTTTTCACATACTTTGCAAACGAATACAAAGACTCTCCTCACTTGATTTTTGAGCTTTTAGAATCCAATGAAAGCTCATGGACTAGCCTCAAGTCCAGTCAAGAAGCTTTAATCTCTGCTATTCGTAGTGTCTCAGAACACTTTTTAATTTTAGTAGGGACTCCATCTTTTTCTAAGGATTTAGAATCTGCTTTAAATAAGCCCATCGATGCAGTAAACATTGCCTATACCTTTCAATTTAGTGCGGGCTCCGAAAGTATTTCTGATCTTAGCCCCAATTTCAACACTTACAGCGACGAAATCACTGCATTTTTGCAAGCAGGGCTCCCTTTATTTATCTCTAAACTTAGCACAGTCCACTCCGATGGTGGACTTCAATCTGCTAACCACTACAACACCCATAATCCTGAAAATGCAAACGAATGGTTTAGTTTGTTAGAAGCACACTCCTTGTCTTATGTGGTTTCTGAGTTCAGCGATGCTTATAAAGCCTCTGCCTTTTATGGAATCAAAGAAAGTCCTGACTTCGATCAAAGTGTGGCAGCCAATTGGTCTATGCTCTCACTCATGACAGAGTCAGGTGCCTATATATTTGAACACTTCACAGAAAAAAGTCCCTCATCCTCTTCTTCGACAGCAAAGTCCTCCTCTTCAGTGGCTAAGTCTTCTTCATCAGTCACTAAGTCCTCCTCTTCGATAACCCCTCCTTCTTCTTCTAGTCAAGCTCCAATATTTGCTATCATAGACGATTTTACAGACAAAAACAACCAAGCCAACACCAAAGAATACTGGTATATCTTTACAGACAAAAACGATAAAGGCAAATCAACTGTTGCCAACGAAGTCTCTGGAAACAACTACAAGT
>JAAYJH010000125.1 GCA_012523035.1 Fibrobacter sp. | reverse complement strand
CTAATATACAGCTGAAGCCATAAATATTCAAAAAATTTATACTCACATTTTACCAACCTTTCTCACAATGTTTCACATGAAACATTATAATTTAATTCACAATTTCTTTTTCCTCAATTCACATATACATGCATCACTGTGTTTTTCTATTTGTTAAATTTTTGAGAAATATTCTTATTTATTAAAGCTTAAAGTGTGTTTTCTTGAACTTTTATTAATATCATAAATTTCACTTTCATAATACCAACAATTTATAAACAGGTGTATTTGAATTATACTCACACTTTGACCACACTATTAAAAAATAGAAACCTTTACTTATTCAGAAGTTTTTTATTTAATATTAAAATTTTAACCTGAATCTTAATCTTATTCAATATAGAATCTATCTCGCATCAATATCCATTTATCCACTAAAAAGTAGCACTTATAATGTCACGGTATTGAATAGAAAACTTTGCAATTCAATGATTAGCACCAGACAACTATACTTTATAATTTTAATTATTTGTAGTTTTACAAGCATTTTAACCTTATCGTTTACAATACCTGATGGATATTTTATTGATTTTTAAATACTCACGCTTCAAACTTCAGAGCTCTATACTCTCTGAATTTAGACCTACACCAAAATTATCAAATTCAGCAACAACTCTTTTTTTTAATGCTTGAAGTTCCAGAAGCAGCCCATACTACTATAGCATCACAAATACACCTTAGCTCATATCGAAAGTGTAGCAAGATTTCATAGAAACATTCTTTTTTAAAAGAGTACAGTCTATTCTCCTTGTTACAAAAGTTTCTGCGTGTAAGCATCTATTTGAAACAGAATGAAGAGCTTTTTAATATGTTATGCTTAGAATATTTCAATAACCGCTGTTTAATACATTGAAACCCAGATTTCCTCTACATTTCAGAAATGTATCTCCTCTTTCTGACGCACAATTCACATAAGATCTCTAACTCGCATCCCTACCTTTCTGGCACAATTTTCGCACCATCTCAGCTCTGATTTCCGCAAAATATCTCTAAAAAAATAGCTTTACTGACACTGATCCCATCGTTATTGCGAGGACTTTAGCTCGTTGACAGGCTTTGTCCATGGGAGTCCACACGATATAAAAGTAGAAAATGAAAAGTTAAAAGTTGTAAGTTTTCGCAGATGAACTATTTTCTTGCAAACAAATCCCTTATTTCAAACACGCATTTCGACAAACTCAATGTAGCACTTTTCGCACGCTCCTCTGAGTTTGCATAAGATCTCTACCACTAAGCACTTTTATAAAACTGTCATTGTGAACTTTTATTTCAATTATTTTCATTTTTTACTTAAAAATTTCTGTCTTTGTTCGTCTATATCATTAAATCAACTCTCAAACCTACAAAGGATGATTTATGATAGAAAAACATACAAAAAATACCCCCTACGCCAGTTTAATGACAAACCTTAGTTTCAAAAAAGTCTTTAGCCCAGATAATGAAAACACAAAAATTAACTTAATCAACTTAATCAACGACATATTAGACTTACAAATAAAAAACCCTATTGTGGATGTTTTTCCTCAAAAAAAAGAAAAAAATAAAACAAGCGGCATTCTATCTACAACTTCTGTTGTCGATCTCTTTTGCCAAGACTCCAATAATAACATATTTTTTGTAGAAATTCATATTAAAGGGCAAAAAAACTTCTTCAATCAAGTTATATATTACTCTTGCCAAAATGCACTAAAACAAAAAAATTAGATGAAGACTGGGACTATGCCTTAAAACCTATCTATATGATCTCCATTTTAGATTTTGAAATATTTCCAGATCCAGATCTTGTTCATAGAAGTACTATTTATGATATACACAAAAAAGAGAAAATAAATAATCCCTTCAATTTCACTTTTATAGAGTTACCAAAACTAAAAGATTTAGAAAACATTTCAGGCAACACAGGGAAATGGAGCTACTTATTCAAGTACTTAAATCAAATAAATACCTTGCCAGATTTTTTGCAAGAAGACAAGTTCACTCGCTTACTTTCTTTTGCAGAAACATCTAAATATAGTAAAGAAGAATATCAACAATACTTAAAAGAAATGAAATACGACTGGGTAAAATACGCCGAAGAACAATATAACAAAAGCCAGATAGAAGAAGACTCTAAAAAAGGTATGGAGCAAGGCGTTCTTCAAAATAAACGCAAAATCGTAAAAAAACTTCTCGATTGTGGCGTTAAATTAGAAGATTTTATCAAAATTTCTGGACTTAGCGAAGACGAAATCATATCGCTTCAATAAATAAAATATAGCCTTTTCCCCGAAATCTATTACAAAAAATTCTCCACTCCCAAAGATTCTTAAGGAGTGGGGAGCCTTGTTTCGTGAGGTGAATTATCGAAGTGCGATAAATTAGAGCTGTGAAATGCGGGCCAAAAATGTGCTCGGATACTTGCTTGAGATGTGAGACGATACTGTGCAAAATGTGCTACACTGAGCCTGTCGAAGTGCATGCCAGAAAAATAAGATGCATGTTCGAAAATATTGTGCAAATTCGTGTAGAAATAAAGAATTGTACTTTTCGAAATCCGCTAGGATCTGTAAGTGAAATAACTGGGGAATACTATGAAAACGAAACGCACCTCAACATCATTACAAGGGTGTGAGCTCGTTTCGTACTTTGCTCGTGGCATTCCATGTGAAACGCGTGCCCTGAAAGTTGCTAGAATTTGAAGAAAATACTAATCTATAAAAGCTTTTCATTTCAAAGCTCCTTCTCGTATGGATTGCTGTACTATGTTTACAATGACGAAGAAGGAAACACTACCTAGCTTATGATACATACTAAAACCAAAGAACACACGGTATTTAATTAAAAAGGAAGGCATTCTACGAATTGGATGTAAGAAAAGCAGTCAATTACAAAATATTGTATTTATTCTTATCTTCATTTTGATAGACTTAATATACCATTGACGAGTGACCAGCTCTCGTCATAGCGAAAGCGTGAGTCAAAGAAATCTATATAAAACGCATTGGCGTCGAAAAACTATGCTTGTCTAAAAAAGCCTGTTTATCTATAAATAATCCTTTAATTTTTAAACACTTCCAACTTTTCATCCATCCACCTCATATGGATTACCAGGCTGTGCTCGCAATAACAAGGAGAGGAACGCTACATAGACTGGGATACATTTTGACAAGAGGGGAGGCACGAGGTTTATGCGAAATGCATTCCAGAAAAAAGCTGTTTATCTCCGAACAATAAGCACTAATTCCTAAGTACTTGCCTCATTTTTAATATCCACCTTTTATGGAATGCAGTGCAATGAATCTGTCGATATAACAGAAAAAAAACGGTGGGATGCGTATGTGAAATGCTTTGCGAATTACATATAAGAAGGAGGATGATATTTCGAGAAATTTACTGAGAAAAGTAATACACTAATCCTTTCCAAACGCATTCCAGAAAAAAGCTGTTCATCTCCGAACAATAAGCACTAATTCATAAGTACTTGCCTCGTATTAAATATCCACCTTTTATGGAATGCAGTGTAATGAATCTGTCGAAATAACGGCGAGAAAATCTCTATAATGTGTGAATGCGGATTATATGTGTTATTTTTGGCTCTAAAATCAAGTGTTATGATAGAAAAACGAATTATAGTGAAAAGGGAAGCTAGGTCACTTGATAGTAAAAAAGAATTTAAGATTAAAAACCAGGCGTATGTGAGACTTCATACTTAAAAACAAATATTCTTCAAAAAACTTATTGATTTTAGACTTAAATCATTAAAAGCAAAATTTAAAATAAAAAATATGAACCTAGAACATTGTTTCACATGAAACATTCACTTAAAATTGAAAACCTTATTTTAATTAAAAATAGACCAATTATATGTATAAGTAAGAATTATGAGTATCAATGGCCATAATCCAATTGCTATTAAGATTGTCTAAAGAAATTGTTTCACATGAAACATATAGTACAATTATAAAAGTGATTTTTGAGATTATAGTTTCGCTACATTGTATTCATAGATTTTTTTTTAAATAATTCTGATTTATCAATATGTGCCGTATTAAAGTTATCGAAATATGATTTCTAAGCTTCTCGGTATTTTTTTTATGAGGTCAAATTCCATAGATGGATTCTATACGAAAAAATATAGTAGTTAAATATAAAATATAAAATCTCAATTTTGAATTTGATTTAGAGAGAAAAATGTAGTCAAAAATGCAAGTTAGAAACCTAAGCACCCATAAGATTTATTTTCTAGTTTTTTTTGCTAAGCTTAGATT
>JAAYJH010000063.1 GCA_012523035.1 Fibrobacter sp. | reverse complement strand
TCCTAGATTTTGTTCCGAAATCAGACTGTTTAATCGTTTTATAGAATTGTTTTCACTCACACATTAAATATATAATTTCTTTGTAAGATTTAATGTTTTAATCCATTTTATTTCACTATTTCATTCATTTAGTGTTTCTTTTTTGAAGTTTTATTGGTTTTATCTGTTTTTTTGCTATTTTAGAGTTTAGATTCTTTGAATTTTATAATCACGTTTAGATTTAGACTTGATTTTATTGGAGATTTTATGCGTATAGGGCTTATTGGTGTTGGTACTGTGGGTGGTGGTGTGGTAGAAATTTTAGAATCCAAGTCGGATTTCTATAAAGAAAGCTTAGGACTAAATATAGAGCTTGCTTTGGTTTGTGCTCGAAGTGACGAAGAGCTGGCTCCCTTTAAAGAAAAGGGTTATCCAGTCACTACAGATGCTATGGCTCTAATTCAAGACCCATCTATAGAAGTGTTGGTGGAGTTGGCTGGCGGCTATGAGCTTCCCAAAAAATGGATCCAAGCGGCTTTAGAGCAAGGAAAACATGTGGTGACAGCAAACAAAGCATTGTTAGCTAAATATGGCCACGAACTTTTTCCTTTGGCCAAAGAAAAGGGTGTACACATTTTGTTTGAAGCGGCGGTTGGAGGTGGAATCCCTATCATTCGTAGTTTACAAGAAGCATTTGTAGGCAATGAAGTTCAAAGTTTAAGTTGTATCATCAATGGCACGGCAAACTATATTTTAACTCGCATGTCTCAAGAAGGGCTTTCTTTTCAAGAAGCTCTTCAAGAAGCACAAGAAAAAGGATATGCAGAAGCAGACCCCACTTTTGACATAGAGGGAATAGATGCTGCACACAAAACTGCCCTTTTAGCTAGTTTATCCAGTCGAACTTATGTGGACTTTGAAAAGATTTATGTGAGTGGGATTTCTAGCTTAACCAGTGCGGATATTGCTTTTGCAAAAGATTTAGATTGCTCTATCAAATTATTAGGTATCTATAACAAAGTCGAAGATCAAATCGATGTACGAGTGCACCCGTGTTTAGTTCCCAACGATCATTTGCTATCTAGTGTCAATGGAGTGCTCAACGCTGTGTTTTTGGAATGTGATAATTTAGGGCCTACTTTACAAACAGGAGCAGGGGCCGGTAAACTCCCTACTGCTAGTGCTGTTGTGGCAGATTTAGTGGCATTGTCTAGATATGCCTCTAAGCTTCCGCCTATCCCTATGGATTTCTTTCAAAAAGAAACTAAAGCTAATTTGTTGCCTATTTCCGAAACCAAAACCCGTTATTATTTTAGATTCACCACTCAAGATTCTTATGGGGTTCTGGCCAACATCACACGAGTTTTAGCTGAAAGTCGAATATCTATAGAATCTATCATTCAAAAAGGGGTTCAAGACCCGGGCAAAGTGAGTATTGTGGTGATCACAGAAAAAACCATAGAAAGTCGAGTGAATGCCGCCATAGAGAAAATCGATGCACTCGAAAGTGTCTCTGACAAAAGCCAGGTCATTCGTTTCTTAATGTAAAATTATGTTTAGAGCGACCACTATAGAACGAACATTACTTGTGCTTTCCGATTTAATAGCACTGAGTCTTTGTTTTTTACTTGCTTTTTGGGTGCAGTTTTATAGTGGTTGGATTCCAGATAAATTTGATCCATCAAAACAATTAGTTGATTATTTATCATTGGCTTTATTGATGAATTTGATTTGGATAGGTTTTTTCTTTTTAACAGGCCTTTACCGTTCTTGGTTATTAGAGTCTAGAACCTTTCAAGTGATTCATATTTTACGCATTATCTTCATTGGTATAGTGTTTATAATAGTAGGGCTTTTTGGTTCAGAGTTTATAGCAAAAGTGATGGAATCTAGTCCGCTTCATAAAGATTATGTTTATGGTTCTCGTTTTGTGTGGATCCTTTTTTATGGATTGACCGCTTTCTTTTTGGTGCTAAGTTTAAGGATGTTGATTTATTTGTTTTTGCGACGCCTGTTAAAGCAAGGTTATGGAGCGAATCGTATGCTGGTGCTTGGAGCCAATAAAGTGGGGCTTCGTGTAGCACAAGGCTTTATGAATTCGCCAGAGCGAGGGCAAAAAGTGATTGGCTTTGTAGATGAACGCTACCAAGTTTTAGATAAAGAATATGAGGGGATTCCTCTTTTAGGAAAGTACTCTGATTTACCTCGCATAGTCAAAGAAAATCGTGTACGAGGTATTATTATCTCTCATGATAGCACCTCTGTTCAAGAAATCATGCGTATATTGGTATGGCTTTGTGATTTACCTGTACACATTTATATTATCCCCAACCTATACAATGTGGTTCGTGGGCATTTTAAAGCCAATTTAGTTCATGGTTTTGAATTGCAAGAGTTGTTTCCATTTAACATGCCTTATTGGCAGGTGCGTGTGAAACGAGCGATGGATATAGCGATAGCTATGATTTTACTCCTTGTTTCTTTTCCTTTGTTTATTGTAGCCACCATTGCTATAAAATTGGATTCCAAAGGCCCAGTTTTTTATAGTCAAGAGAGGGTGGGTCTTTATGGAAGGCGTTTTATGATCCATAAGTTTAGAACCATGGGAGTGAATGCAGAGGCAAGTGGAGCACAATGGGCCACTAAAGGAGATCCACGCATAACTAGAGTCGGGGTTTTTTTACGAAGAGCCAGGATAGATGAGTTGCCACAGTTGATTTGTGTTTTAAAAGGTGATATGAGCATGGTGGGGCCTAGACCAGAACGAGCTTTTTTTGTAGAACAATTACGCGAACAAGTCCCTTTTTATATCAGTCGGTTAAAAATGAAGCCAGGCCTCACTGGATGGGCACAAGTACGCCACCATTACGACACCAGCATTGAAGATGTTCAAAAGAAATTACAATACGACATGTATTATTATGAAAATATGTCTTTGGTTTTAGATATTCAAATTTTATTTAGAACTATTTATGTGGTGCTCACAGGCAAAGGAGCTCAATGATGAAACAAGTTTTAGAATTTCCTGTAGAAGATGCCCTTCAAATGATTCGTTTGGCTCTTCACGAAGATGTTCGCACAGGAGACATCACCAGCATTTGGACCATCCCTCAAGATCAAAAACAAAAAGCTCGCTTGATTGCAAAAGAATCGGGCGTTATAGCGGGGCTTCCTATTATTGACTTAGTTTTTCAAGAACTAAAAGAGACTTCGCTTCAAGTCAAAATGCTTCTAAAAGATGGGGATTGGGTAGAAAAAGGGACGATTATTGCAGAATTAGAGGGGAAAACGCAAAGTCTATTGACTGCAGAGCGTTGTATTTTAAATTTCATACAACAATTATCTGGAGTGGCCACTAGCACTCGTGCATGTGTGAAGGCTTTAGAAAAAGGAAGGACTCAAGTTTTAGACACTCGTAAAACCATCCCGGGTTTTAGAACCCTTCAAAAATATGCTGTGCGTGCAGGTGGGGGCAAAAATCACCGGATGGGGCTTTTTGATATGGTTTTAATCAAAGACAATCATATTACTGCTTCGGGTGGAGTTTTAGAGGCGTTGGCTGTAGTCAAAAAACAAAACATACATGGCGTCAAAATAGAAGTGGAAGTGGAGTCTCTGGATGACTTAAGACTTTTATTGCACCAGGGCGTCGATGTGATCATGCTAGACAATATGGATACAGCGACTATGACCGAAGCGGTAAAAATAGTCCAAGAAAGCAAAGACCAAGTGAAATTAGAAGCAAGTGGGAATATGTCGCTGGAGCGTTTAAAAGAATTAGCGACTATAGGATTAGATTATATTTCTGTAGGGGCTTTAACTCATAGTGTAAAAGCTCTCGATATTTCCATGAGGCTTTAATGAGCAAATCAGTAACAGGTGGCGTCCTTGTAGTGGATGTTGGAAACTCTCATACAGTGGTGGGCATTTTTATAAAAAAGAAAATTGTGAACCATTGGCGTTTGACCACTCGTCCTCACACGACTTCGGACGAGGTTTTAAATCGAGTGAGTGGTTTGCTTCGTTTTTCTGAAATCAGCACCGATCAAATCACTCATATTGGTTTGAGTACAGTGGTTCCTTCTCACGAAAGACCATGGATCAAAGCTTTGACTTATTTATTTAATAAACCCATCCAAGTGATCACCTCTAAAAATTGTTTGAATTTACCCATTGCTTATTTGAACCCTGCCACGGCAGGTTCAGATCGTCTTTCTAATGTTATTGCACTTAGGGAGCGGGGTTATAAAGATGCCATTATCATTGATATGGGCACAGCCACTACCTTTGATGTGATGAAAGATGAGACTTTTGCAGGGGGCCTTATTATACCAGGGATCAACGCTAGTTTAGATGTTTTGACAGAAAAAGCGGCTAGACTTTTGCCTGTGACCATAGAGTGGCCAGACAATTTAATAGCTAATAATACCGATGATGCTATTCGTTCGGGACTTTTATTTGGATTCAAGGCCGAGCTTGAATCCTTGGTCTCTTTAATCAAAAAAGAGTTCAATAAAGACGATATTCCTGTTTTTGCAACAGGTGGGTGGGGTAAAACTATTGCCAAAAGGACACATTGCATAGACACTTATGATCCTTATTTAACTCTTCATGGTATCCGTTTAGTCGCTATTCATGGAGAAGATGCCGCCGAAATAGACGAAGAAGGAGACGAAGAATGAGAGTTTTAGTGACAGGTGGAGCTGGGTTTTTAGGCTCTCATTTATGCGAACGATTGCTTGCCGATGGGCACGAAGTTTTATGTTTAGACAATTTTTTTACTGGCAGAAAAGCAAATATAGCGGCTTTACGAGACATAGATCGTTTTGAACTCATTCGACACGATGTGACAGAACCAATATTATTAGAAGTTGACAGAATATACAACTTAGCTTGTCCAGCAAGTCCCGTTCATTACCAGCACAATCCAGTAAAAACCATAAAAACAAGTGTGATGGGTTCTATTAATATGCTTGGTTTAGCCAAAAGAATCAAAGCAAGGGTCATGCAAGCCAGCACTAGCGAAGTGTATGGAGATCCTATCGAGCATCCTCAAAAAGAATCGTATTGGGGCAATGTCAATCCCATCGGGATTCGCAGTTGTTACGACGAGGGGAAACGGGTTGCAGAAACATTGTTTATGGATTATCATCGACAAAGTCAGGTGGATATTCGTATTGTTCGAATTTTTAATACTTATGGGCCTCGTATGCTTTCTAAAGATGGGCGAGTGGTGAGCAACTTTATTGTCCAAGCTTTAAAAGGCAAAGACATTACCATATACGGAGATGGGCAACAAACAAGAAGTTTTTGTTTTGTGAGTGATTTGATCACGGCCATGACAGCCATGATGGAGCAAGAGCAGTGCATTGGTCCTATCAATATTGGGAATCCCACAGAGTTTACTATTCAAGAGTTGGCTAATGAAGTGATTCGTTTGACAGGGAGCAAAAGTAAAATCATTTACCAAGCACTTCCAGGAGACGATCCCAAACAAAGGCAACCCGATATCAGTCAAGCCAAAAAGCTTTTGAATTGGAGTCCAGAAATAAACTTGGAAGAAGGGCTTTGTCAGACCATAGCCTATTTTGATCGCTTATTAGTTCAAGAATAACGATACAATTCTTTGCAGATAGGGCATTTTTCTATTTGGTGTCCTCTTGCTTTACAATAATTTCGTCCAAAATAAATAATTTGCAAGTGTCTTTTGTTCCATGTGTTTTTGGGGAATACTTTTTTTAAGTCTTTTTCGGTTTGTTCTACTGTAGAGCCGTCACTGAGTCCAAAACGAGCCGCGAGTCGATGGATATGGGTGTCCACAGGAAAGGCGGGAATGTGAAAAGCTTGGCTCATCACCACACTCGCTGTTTTATGCCCCACTCCAGGGAGTGCTTCTAAAGCTTCAAAAGTATTAGGGACTTGCCCCTGGTGTTCATCCACTAAAATCTGAGACAAAGCCAAAATATTAGCCGCCTTGGTATTAAAATAAGTGCAGCTTTTAATAAAATGGGTGATTTCTTGGAGGGATAGCTTGGACATTTTTTGAGGAGTGTCGGCCTTTTTAAAAAGAGCAGGTGTGATCAAGTTCACACGATCGTCGGTGCATTGTGCACTCAAAAGGACAGCAATCAAAAGGGTGTAATCGCTAGTGTGATTCAAAGGGATAGGTGGATCGGGGTACAAATCATCTAAAATTTGAGAGATAAATTGGATTTTTTGAGAAGACTTCATAAAATCTCTTAAAGTTTAGCATCTCGAGTGAAATCTTGTTGCATTTTTAGACTAGGCATCTCGTGTTCGGGCCTACCCATAGGTACAGCGGGGACTCCAGCATAGGTGGTGTGTGCAGGAACATGGGTCAAAACCACTGCACCTGCTCCAATTTTAGCCCCTTTACCGATACGAATATTCCCAAGCAATTGAGCGTGGGCTCCAATCATGACTCCACTCTCCACTTTAGGGTGTCTATCTCCAGTTTCATTTCCAGAGCCTCCCAAAGTCACACCATGGAATATCGAAACATTACAATCAATTTCTGCAGTTTCTCCGATCACAATATTGGTGGCATGGTCGAGCAAAATCCCACAGCCGATTTTTGCTGCTGGATGAATATCCATGCTAAATTTTTGATTCACAATACTTTGGAGCACTTTGGCCGAAAATATTTTATTGGTATTCCAAAGAGAGTGGGCGGTCCTAAAGGCTTGAATCCCTTGATAGCCTTTAAAAAACAGTAGAGGTTCCAAATAAAAAGAACAGGCGGGGTCTCTATCTTTAGTAGCGAGCAAGTCGCAAATAGCGTCGTCTATAATCGAAGGGAACAAGTTGAATTGATTCAAAAATAACTTCTCTAAATCGACTTTACTCACCAAGTCACCGCCTAATTGCTGTGCTAAAATGGTAGCGAGCATTTCTGGAAAACTTTTTTTAGAAAGGATTTGTTCATCTAAAATACAAATCGAAAAAGCCTCTTCTTTTTTTAAGTCTAGAGCTTCTTGAATGATTATTTTTTCGAGTTCATGTGCGGTCATCAGTAAAAACAGTCCTTATTCATAATTAGAATGCATTTATTCCCCAATGTAGCTTTTAGGGAGCGGTGGAAAAAATCCCTCTTGTCGCAAAGTCGCAAAAACGCGCAGTAAATCTTTTGGACTCAGTTTATCCATTTTTAAAAGCAAGTCTTCGGGCAATCGTTTTTGAAGTCTAAAAGCATATGGAATTGCTGTAGAATTTGAAAGCCACCAAGCCACTTTGAGGCGCTTAAAAAATGAAATCCAAGGAAAAACATCGTGCTTTTTTAAAAGAACTTGGGCTGGTTTCAAGGCATCTCTGGCTTCTAAGACCAAAGTCCCGTCTTGAAAACATTGACTGATAACAGCATGTCGTTTTACAAATTGAGTCGCTTTTTGGGGTTCAATTTCAAGCACGATTTCCATGTTCTAAAGATAGAAATATTATGCTTTTTTGAAATACAAGTATAGATAATGAAGTTTCAGAAGCGCCTGGTTGAAATATAAAAGCATATTTTTAGCTTTCTAGTTTTAAAATTTTTTGTTGAAGATATGCTGCTCCATTTTAAATATCATCTTATTTTAAAGGATAAATACAAGGATTTTAAGTTTTTCGTGTTTTTTGTTTTATTGTTTTTCTATTTTATACACAAATGTTTCGAAGAATTTTATATTTTTTCCTTTTAGCTTATTCTGCTTGGGCTGCTCCTGTTCGTATTGTGGGTGTGGTTTTAGACGGGGCAACGGATCGCCCTATAGCAGATGTCGAACTCCTTTACAAATCAGGGAAAACTCTGGTTCAAAGCAACTCTTTTGGTCGTTTTGAAACAGAGGTAGAATCTCAAAATGCCAGTCTGCTGGTATTAAAAAAAGGCTATGACAGTCTTTGGGTAGAACTTTCGGACTATCCCGATTTATTAGATTTGGTTTTTGTGCTATCTGCAGAACTCAGAGACCTTGGGCAATCCACGATAGTAGCGGGTGAAGCAGAAATTCAATGGCAAAGCGCGCATCAAGTAGAATTGAGTGAACTCGAAGATGCCGCCGGGATGCGTCTAGATTTGGCAGAACACTTGACTCAAATGTCTGGAATATCAGGTCAAAAGGATTTTTCTAGCGACTTGTATTACAATGGTTCCAGAGCCAAAGATGTGTCTTATCATTTGGGGCGTTTAAGAGTCCCTAATATGCGTCACCTAGACTTAGGCTTCCCTGGCAATTTATCTGTGATCAATCCTCGCACTTTGAGTCAAATTGAAACCCACGATCACTATGGTGCGGGCCCTGCAGACCAAGGTTTAGCAGCTTCCATTCAATACCAGCCGCAAGCTCCCAGAGATAGTTTTTCTGCCTCTTTTTCTTTAGGAGTGACGCTTCAAGAGTTGGTCATAGAAAGTCCTTTTTTTATTGGCAATTCTTTTCGCTTTTCATTTCGTAGACTCGACGAGGCCATGCTTAAAAACTTAGGAGAAAAGTTTTTTTTAGAAATGAAAAAATCAGACCCTTACAGTGACGAGCCTATTAAAACAGCCAATCCTTTCAACCTCAGTGCATTTGATATAACCAGTACCATTTATGGCTTAGATTCTATGGGAAACAACTGGTCTTTGAATTTGCTTTATAGTGATGACGAGTATGTGATTCGACAAGACACCACCAATGCAATGAGCGAAGTCAACTCCATTGATATTATCAAAGGTACCCAGAGCTTTTTTGTTTTGGGATTTGAATATAATGCTTTTTTAGGGACAAGTTTTCATTTAGGTTATGTGCGGGAACTGGATTCAGATACGCTGAGAGACACCACTGGTTTTAGAACAGGCTTGGTTGGCGAAGAAGCTTCTTTTATAGACGGCTATGAAATGGAAAAAACAAAGTGGAGTGCCGGGCTAGAAAAACAATTCAGTGGTCATATTTTGGGGGCTGATCTTGCTTTTAATTTAGTGATTGATCGATATGGGCTAGAGCGACAATTTCCAGATTTTTCTGCCCTTCAAAAATCAAAACTCCAGGCATATGTGTTCAATGCTTTGTCTCAAATGCGATGGCACTCTATAAATAGAAAAACGGATTTAGCCATCGGAGCGGTCACCAGTTTGGACGGTTCATCTAGTCCTTTGGCTTCTTTGGATATAGAACAAAAGTTTTTTAAAAATGATCAAGATTATTTTCGGTTGTTTTGGGGCTCGGCTTGGCGTGGTGACTTTGAGTACCGTTATATTCAAAAAGAAATTCACCCTTTTATAGAAAAAGCAGCTTCTACCAAACTAGGAGGTGCCTATGTTTCTAAATATTTAAGTATAGAACCCCAAACTTTTGCACGATATTATCTAAACCCTAAACTTCCAGAACTCCAAGCCCACGCACATTATTCAGAGTTAAATAAAGCAAATTACGCATGGGTGCTTGGCCTTCAAAATAAAATAGAATGGAAATCTTCGCATCATTTTTCAGTGCTTTCTAACGCAAGTTCTGTGTATGGAGAATACGAACTTGAAAACAAAAAGTCTCTGCCTTGGGAGTCTAATGCTCGCTTAGATTTGCTCCACCATTTTCGTTTTTATCCTAGAAAGGACTCTTTAGTTTCTTTTATACTTTCTCATCAAGCTGCATGGCATCGTCCTTTATATTATTATAAAGTCAAGGCCTCTCGTATGGAATCTGGAGAAGAGGTCTGGGGAACTCGAGAAATCAAATCATATCATTTGTATAGCGATTTATTCAGGACAGATTTGCGAGTGAACTTAGATTTACCGGGTCAAAAGTCCATCTTCAAGCAAGTTCGTTTTTATTTAGAAGCTAATAATATTTTTGCTCATTTGAAGGCTAAACATTTTAGATTTTTGGGAGGAGAAAACGATCGTAATCGTTCTTTAGTCACTCAAAAACAAGATGAAAATTCTAAATACACTTATGATTTAGTCCCTTTGATGAGCAAAGGCATGGGTTTGTTTATCCAATTTGGAGTGGAGGGGCGGTTTGGCATTTAGGGTTCTATTCTTATGGAGTGCGATCTCTTTTATATTTGCTAATGAGGTTGTTTTTGAACCCAAAAGTCCCGCAAAACCTCTTCGATTTTGCAAGGCCTTTCAGCTTTTTTTAGACCACACCCAATTAGATTCTAACTATGTAGAAATCACTCATTGGAAAGGGCTTCGTTTTGATCTTCGATACGCCAGTTTTAATAATGTGACAGGGCATGATCTGTATTGCGGTAGCTCCAGAGTCTTTTTGCACCGAGAAGCAGCACACAAGTTAAAAAAAGCCATGAAATTACTTGAAAAAGAAAAACCGGGCCATTCTTTTTTGATTTTTGATGCACTTCGACCTTTATATGCTCAGGAAGAGTTAAAAAAGCTGGTTCGAGGGACTCCGTTTTCTCATTTTGTGTCCAATCCTGGATCTGGAAGTGTGCATAATTTTGGTTTAGCGGTGGATTTGTCCATTGTAGATCCTTTAGGAAATCCTTTGGATATGGGGACCGATTTTGACTCTTTTGAAGCTTCTGCAGGAAAGTCCGGAGAGGCTGCAGCACTGTTGTCTGGAAAGTTACAAGAAATACAGGTGGAGCACCGTGAATTGTTGAGGAGCCTTATGATTCGGGCGGGTTTTATTCCTTTACCAAGTGAGTGGTGGCATTTTAATGCATACCCTTCAAAAGTAGTGCGAGAAAATTATAAAAAAGTACCTTTGTAAACAAAAGCCAGGCGCTTCTGAAACTTCAATCATTTTAAAGAGGCCCTTGTAAGCCTGTCGTTTAGAGCAATACCAAGGCCTTCGTTGGGAATAGGGTCTACCAGAATAAGCTCGTGAGGGACTCTGTCTAATCGGTGTAAATAGTCGTATAAATTTGCGGTGGCCTCTAGCAAGTTTCCGCTTTTTGACAAGTTGAGTGTGGCTTGTAGAGGGTGTTGCGTGTCTGCAAAAGCGAGGCGTACGGTGTTGGGCGGGAGTGGCTTTGGATAAGCTTTGGTGTTGTAATGAAGCGGCGTGCGTGGTTGGTAGTGTGTGTCCATGCTTCCAGGAGAAGCCATGGCTTTGCCGGGGGCAGAATTAGAGGGCTGAATGGTTACTTTTTGGACTAAAGCTTGGATCATTGAAGGGGTGATAGCACCTGGTCGTAAAATTTGAACAGTTTCATTTTTAAAACTTACAATGGTGCTTTCTACACCCACACTGCAAGTGCCACCATCTACAATCCCACTGATTTTATGGCCTAGTTGTTCTAAGATATGTTCGGGGCGGGTGGGACTCAGCCGCTTGAATAAGTTTGCACTGGGAGCCGCTAGAGGGAAGCCGCAGAGTCGAATGATTTCTTGGGCTATGGGGTGTGCAGGGAAGCGAATGGCTACACTAGGAAGCCCACTGGTGGCAAGGTCTGGAATGCAAGGTTTTTTGGGCAAAACCATAGTGAGGGGCCCAGGCCAAAATGCTTGGGCTAAGGTGTGAGCCTGCGGAGGGATGTTTTGAGCGATTTCGTTCAATGTAGAGTGTTCAGCGATATGCACTATCAATGGATCAAAAGTAGGCCGTCCTTTGGCTTCAAAGATTTTAGCAAGAGCCAAAGTTTCTAGTGCGTTTCCAGCAAGGCCGTAAACAGTCTCCGTAGGGATTGCTACAATTTCTTTTGACTGGAGTAAGCGAACAGCTTCTTTTATACTAGTCCATGTCGGTTGCATTACTTTGGTGATTTTCGAAAATGGTGTCACAGGCTTTGTTGAAACGCTTCCATATCTTATCGGAGTGTCTCCGTGGAACAGCCCCTATTTCTTTCCAAAGTCTTCGTAAATGTTTCACATGATTTTTTGCTTCTTCACGATTTTCATCGTTTAAGTTTTCAATCAGTCGTTCCGCTTCTTCACAAAGTAAAATCTTTTTTTGAAGGTTGTTTTTTCGAGCCTGTTCTTGAATTTCTAATTGATCTCTGCGACGAGTGAAAAAGTCGTCGTTGATGTTTTTCCATTCTTTTTGAAGCTCTGAATCTTGGATGCCAATAGAACCTAATTTTTTCCATTCTTTTTGGAGTTCTCGAATTAAGTTAGCACTATGATTAGAACCAGAGTCTTCTAATAACTCCTTGATTTGCTCTATCATGGCTTCTTTTTGGACTTTGATTTTTTCTAAACGCTCTCTAAATTCAGGATGAGCCAGAGCAAAGTTTTCTACAATTTGATTAGCAATCATAGAATATCTTTTGTAAATAGAGTCCACTTCTTCTTTGGGCACATGCCCTATTGAATTCCACTGGGCTTCTATTTCTTTGAGTATCGTTAGAGATTCTATATTGGTGTAGTCTAGTTCCAAAGATTCTAATTTTTCACACAAATCTTCTTTGGCTTTGAGATTGTCCGCTTTTTTTGAATCTAAACCTTCAAAATGTTTTCTTTTGTTTTGAAAAAACACATCACAAGCCAGTCTAAATCGAGTCCAAATTTCTTCCGATTTGACTTTGGGCACAGGGCCTATTCTTTTCCATTCTTCTTGTAATTCAATGAGTTGATTGGAAGTTTCATTCCATTCTTCAGAGTTTTGAAGGGCTTCTGCTTTTTCACAAAGTGCTTGTTTTTCTTCGTAATTTTTTTGACGCACAAGATCTTCTTTCTTTTGCTCTTCTTTGTGTTTGTTATAAAACAAATCGGCGAGACTTTGGAAGCGATCCCATTGGCCTTGATTTTTATCTTTGGGAACATGTCCAATAGCTTTCCATTCGCTTTGAGCCATTAAGAATGACTTGAATCGTTCACGCCAAGCGATAGACTCGTCATTAAAAAGTTGTTCAATATTGTCTAAAATATCTTCTTTGAGTTTTAAGTTCTTCTCTTTTTCAACTTTTTGCTCTTCGAGCAAAGGAGCACAATGCTCTAAAACTTCTTGAGTGAAATTTTGAAATTTTTCTTTGAGTTCTGAAACTCGATCGGGAGAGACTAAACCTATATTACGCCATTGAGAGTGTAAAGAACGGAGTTTTATTAAAGTTTCTTTTGTACACTCTTCTTCTTTGCTAAGTTTTTCAATCTCTTCGATTAGGGCTTCTTTGTCTCGTTCGTTATGCCAAGCTTCCCATTCTTTCATTTCCTGAAATCTAGAGGTAGCTTCCTTGTATTCTTGCCAAATCTCTTTGTATGCAAATTTGTCTTCTCCAACAATGGAGACCCATTGACTATAAGAATCTCGTAAAAGCTTAGATATATGGTTAAAATCTTGAGCTTCGTCTATTTTCTTTATATTCTCAATGATTTCTTTTAATTTGACTATGTTTTCATTAAAATGTGATTTTTTTTCAAGCTCATAGTCATTTATTTTACCTTTTATCTGTATCAATGCGTTTTGGTATGCAGTTAAATCTTCTTCATGGGGGGCTTGGGGTAAAGATTCCCAGTTTTCAATCAAAGCGTTTAATGCATTCGATGTGTTGGCATTGACTTGATTTTTAGTTAATAGTTCTAATTGATCTATTAAGTCTTGGTGTAAAGAAAAAGAAATGTCTAAATTTATCTCTTCGGAGTCATTAGGTGCTTCTTTTAAAAGAGTTTTATTGTAGCGTGCGGCAGTCAATTCAAATCGTTTGAGTAACAAAGTAGAAACGCTGGTTTTTTGTGAGTTCCAAATGTCTATAATCTCTTCTATTCGAAACTGGTGGTCGCTGATTTTTTCATGACTCAATAAATGGTCCAGTTCATCTAAAAGAGAGGTGAGTTCTGCTTCTTTTTGCTTTAACTCCTGGGCTTTTTTTTCTTCTTCTTCTAGTCGTTCAGTTTCTATAGCACAGCGATTTTTAAAATCGAGATAGAGTGCGTCTAAATCATTTTGGGCTAGTCCCATGCCTAGTTTATTCGCTTCTTCCATTAAATTATTAAACTCGGTGAGCACAGAGAAACAATTTTTGTTTTCATTCAGTCGTTTTGCTTGTTGTATTAAAACTTCTCGTTGTTTAATGAGTAAAATCTTTTTTTCATTTTCTGACTCGTCTTCAGTGTTTAATGACTTTAGCTTTTCTATGGCTTTTTGCCTCACCGAATTGTGTATTGATTTTTCAGAAATGTCCGAAAGGATCGATTTACTTTCAATGAAATTGACTGCCGTGATGGCGATGCTTTCTTTAGGATCTTTGAGTGCAACCGGCGATAAAAAACTTGGTTTTGAACATTTATTGACAAGAGCTAAACGCAACTCAGAAGAAGGCATTCTTTTTAGAAGTTCTTCTGCGACTTTTGTGTTAGCAATTAAATCGATATACTCGAATTCTTGTGGTGAGGCTACACCACGAAAATCTCTTAGGTATTTGGAAATTTCTTCTATTAAGGTGTTTTCAGCTGCTTTTTGAATCACAGGTTCACCGTCAGTGGTATTGATTTTTAGAAGAGTTTCAATTTTGGTGAGTTTTCGAATGGCCGAAATACGAACATCCATGTCAATGTCGTGGAGTGCAAGTTCTTCAAAGATGTCTTGGTCTTCTTTGCTTAGTTTTTCTATGGCACTAAGGCGTATTTCAGGGTCAGAGTTTTTCCATTTAGGGTTAAAAAAATTTAATATACTCATGAGGATCTCCATATAAGAAGGCATTTCTATGAAAAGAAATTGTAGTTTTTGGTTTTTATACAAAACAAATAAGGAAGTTAAAAGACTAATAACTTTTTAAAATTTTGCCAAGTTATGAAAACCAACTCTTATAATCTAAATAAAACAACTCGTAAAATTCTGATTATCTTCTTTTTTATTTCAAATTAATGTACTTTTTTCATAGATTATGACAAAAAAACAAAAAAAAGGTGAAGATTTTTCTTTTTTAAAGCAAAGTCACGATTCCAAAGACTTTGAAGTTTTTTGTGAAATAGTGATTCCAAAAGTACCTCAAGCATACACCTACGGTCTAAAAGATTCAAAAAATGTGAAAGAGGGGAGTGTAGTGTGGGTACAGTTTGGTCAAAGGAAGCCAGAGTTAGGAGTGGTATTACGGATTATTAAAGAAAGACCCTCTTTTAAAGTAAAGCTTGCTGTTCCAGATTCAAGTGCTTATTCTTTTTCACCCCGTTTTATGGCTTTACTTTTGTGGATTTCTCATTATTATTTGTGCCCTATTGGAGCCTCTTTAGCCGCCTTTATCCCAGCAGCTTTTACAAATTATTTGGATTTATTATCCAAAGAAAAAGACAAGTTAAAAGAAAATTCTCATGGCAAAATAGAAGAAGAGGTCCTCTTAGAGATCCATAAAAAATTGCCCCCTCCACTGACATTAGCTCAAAAAAAGGTGTGTCATCAATTAAAAGAAAGCTTGAATAAACAGGGTTTTAGAGGTGTTTTATTGCATGGGATTACTGGTTCTGGAAAGACAAGGGTTTATCAAGAATTGGTGAAAGAAAGCATTAAAGTGGATAAACGGGTATTGATTTTGGTCCCAGAAATAGCTTTGACACCGCAAACAGTGGATCGTTTCTCTGCTTTTTTAGAGGAGCCTATTTATGTGTATCATTCAGCTTTATCTGTAAAACAAAAAAGAGAAACTTGGTTGCAACTGCTTCAAAAAAAAGCACGGGTGCTTATAGGTACAAGGAGTGCTATTTTGGCTCCTTTTGATTTTGATGTGGTTATTTTAGACGAAGAACACGATGCTTCTTATAAACAACACGATCCTGCTCCTCGTTATCATTGTAAAGAAGTAGCCTTTCATTTGGCTTACAAGCACGGGGCTATGGTTGTTCTTGGGAGTGCAACCCCTTCATTAGAATCCTATTATTATGCCATGCAAAATAAGTTGCTCTATTTGAGTTTGAGTGAACGGGCAACAGAGGTTAGTCTTCCAGAAGTTCAGCTGATCGATATGCAAAAAGAAGGTGTTTTACAGCAAAAAGGTGTTTTGCTGTCCTCTAAGCTAAGAGAGGCTATCACAGATTGTTTAGCTGCTGGCAATCAAGCTATTATTTTAATGAATAGAAGAGGTTATGCCAAAACCCGACTTTGCTCTTCTTGTGGTGCCACACTTTTTTGTAAAAACTGCAATATCCCTCTGGTGTATCATAAACAGTTTCAATCCTTGCTTTGCCACTACTGTGCTTCTTTGTATCCTGTCCATAGCCCTTGTTTTACTTGTGGCTCAGAAACATACGAGTTTCAAGGCGGAGCTATCGAAAAGCTAGAAGAAGAAATAATAAATTGGATTCCTAGTGCTAAACTCATCCGAATGGATAGGGACACCACACAAAATGTAGGTTCCATAGAAAAAATTTTAAAGGCTTTTAGAAGTGAAGAGTATAATGTTTTATTGGGCACTCAAATGGTGACTAAAGGGCATGACTTTCCTGGTGTTCAATTGGTTGGAATTGTAGGGGCAGACACAGGGGCAGGTATTCCTGATTTTAGAATGAGTGAGCGCTTATTTCAGCTTTTAAGTCAGACAGCAGGTAGGGCTGGAAGGAGTCGAGAAGGGGCTTTGGTGTTGGTGCAAACCATGAATCCTTCCGATCCTATTATGCGTTTTGCTTTGCAGCACGATTATATCGATTTTGCTAATTTGGAGTTGAAAATGAGAGAAATGGCTCATTATCCTCCTTTTGTGAAGCTCTTGACTGTAGAATTGGGAGCAAAAAGTTTTGAAGTATTGATGGATGCTGTTCATAAACTCGAGGCCTTGTTAAAAAAACACACTCAAATAGAAGTTTTAGGCCCTGTAGAAGCCTTTGTGCCTAGAGTGAACAAAATTTATTGGCAACGCTTTATATTAAAAGCGGCTTCAGTTTCTCTTTTTAGAAAAGCTTTAAAAATAGCAATAGAAAATCCTAAAAGTTTAAAAATAGCTTCATCGGTGATAATCAAATTAGAGATAAATTAAGCTTTAGTTGTTTTGATTTTATTTGACTTCATTCAATAAAATGTTTTTTAATTCTATTGTTGCTTTTTGTAAGTCATCATTAATGATGGTGTATTCATATTTACCGTGTTTTTGGGCAAAATCAATTTCTTTAAGAGCGTTTCTTAAACGCAATGAAATGGTGTCATCGTTATCAGTTGCTCTATCTTTAAGGCGTTTTTTTAACACTTCCATAGAAGGGGGAAGTATGAGGATTCCAACGGCTTCCGGATATTCTTTATCAAAGTTGATTTTTCCAAATACATCTAAGTCAAACAGTATTTTTTTACCTTCCGCCAATTTTTTTTGAACAAAATCTTTAGGAGTGCCGTAGTAATTTCCATGCACCTCATTCCATTCCACTAGCTCATTGTTTTTTATCATTTCTATAAAATCTTTTTTACTTTTAAAAAAGTAGTGGACTCCCTCTATTTCTCCTTCTCTTGGCATTCTGGTGGTGGCCGAAATTGAATAGCAAATGTTAGGGATTTGAGGAATTACTAAATCTTTTAAGGTTGTTTTTCCTGCTCCGCTGGCTGCACTCAATACAAAAAGTTTTTTATTCATGTTTTATCCTCAATATAAAGTGGCCTTTGTTTGACTTCATCGTAAATTCGACCGATATATTCTCCTAGAATTCCAATAGAAATGAGCTGAACACCTCCAAAAAATATAATGGTAGTCATTAATGAAGCCCATCCTGGAACAGTAGTTTCGGGGTGGGTGAATTTTTCATAAATACTCCAAACCAAAACTACAAAAGAAACCATGGTGGTAAAAAGCCCTATCAAAAAGCTGATTTTTAGTGGAGTAGTACTAAAACTTGTGATTCCATCGATAGCCAGACGAAACATTTTCCTGAATGGATATTTTGAAACTCCTGCTTTCCGTTCTGCACGCTCGTATAAAACACCTGTTTTTTTGAACCCTATCCAACACACAAGGCCTCTTAAAAAACGACTCCGTTCTGGAAGTTTATTCAACTGATCCACAACCACTCTATCCATCAGTCTAAAATCACCGGTGTCTGGCGGAATTTCGATGTTGGTTAAAAAATGTATAATACGATAAAATAAAAAAGCAGAAGTTTTTTTGAATAAGGATTCTCCTCGCCTTTTCTTTCGTTGTGCATAAACTACTTGGTAGCCCTCTTTCCATTTTTGAAGCATTTCATGGATTAGACTAGGTGGATCTTGAAGGTCTCCATCTATAATCACTATGGCCTTGCCTATAGCATGTTGCATTCCAGCGCTAAAAGCCGCTTGATGTCCAAAATTTCGACTGAAATTGATGAGTTTATTTTGTGGAGTATGCTCTAAAAGAGCTTCTAAAATAGATCGAGTATTATCGGTAGAGCCATCATTTACAAAAATGAGTTCGTGTTCTATGTCTGCGAGTTCTTTTTCTAAAGTTGAAAAGGTACTTGCTATGATTTCTTCTTCATTATAAATTGGAACAATGACAGATAAAAGCATAAATACTCCAGAAACTTAGTATAAAGTTGGATAAATTAAGTTAAAATGATCACAATCGATTGAACTTAGTGATTTAGAGATAATACTAAGTTTTTTGATGTTATTCATGGGAACCTCGATATAAAGAAGCTCATAAGGGTTTATTTCAGCACTTTTATACAAGACTTGCTCGTCTCCTAATACTTCAACCGAAATGCCGTCACCACAAAGACTTTCGTCATCTAAACCAGCATAAAAAGAAAGTTTTTGATAGGGCTTGTCTAGTAAAAAACTTGTTGCAGAAGCAGCGTGCATTCCAAAACCTTCCTCGTATTCTTTTTTATTCACAGTCAGTTTGTTGTTTTCTACAGAAGTGTTTTTTTGAAGACTGCCCCAATCTTGTCTGTGAGATAAGATAGGTAAATCGATGAGTTTGGTGGCATTTTTAGGGTTAAAGACAATTTTTGAACTTTGATAAAGGGGCTTGTTTTGAATGGAATCTTGGACTATAAAGTCCATTTGATTGTAGCCAGGTTTTAAAAGTTGTGTTTCAAAAATTTGATGAGCTGAGTCTGTCAAGTAAGGCTCTTCTATAACTAAGTTTTGGTTTATATAAATACGAGTGAGCCAAGTGCTATGTTTAGAGGCTGGAGTCGTATAAGAAACTGAGAGTGAGGAATCTAAATCGATGCTTTGAACCTGCAACAAAGCGTCATTTAAGGCTTGCTTTTCTCCTTTGATTTTGTAGATCTCCAGCCAATAATTGTTGGTGATTAAAACACGATGAATAGGACTCAAGTCCATTTTTTCTTCAAATAAGTCGCAAGTGGTAGGGATTCTATTTTCAACCGCTTTTTGATGGTAAGTTTTACTATCCCAACAATCTAATCCCCTTACATAATAAATTTCTTCATCATAGTGATTGAACCATTGATGGAGAGCTTTTTCGCCTCTTTGTGTGAAAAAATCGTAGTGAACTGCAGAATAGCCATAACCAATAAAATGCCAAGGCCTTGCATACACAAAAAGTCTGTTTTTGGAGGGCAATGTTTTTAACCAGTCTAAAAGGTGCTTTTCTTCTGTGGTTAAATGGTTTCTATTGTACATGATATTAGCGTTGAAGCTCTTTTTGTGCGAAAAAGTATAAGAAAAAGTGATGCTGCTAATGATTATAATTAAAATGGCGGTTGTTTTTGGGCTTTGAAGGTGCTTTTTAGTTATCCAAGAACTGAGTATTAAACGAATAGAAGTCACAAGACCAAAAGCTGCTACAAAAGCCATCGAAGGAAACATAACTAAACTATATCGTTGGTTAATTTCTATAGAAAAATCTCCTGAAACATTTTCTAAAATGGCATAGCTTTGGAGATGGTATAAAATTAAAAACAAAAGACTATAAAATGAGAATGCAGGTTTCTTGTTTTTAAGTTCTAAAACGGCAGAAATTAAAAGTACAAAAAATCCAAGAACAAACAAATAATTAAAATAAGTGAAAAAAGGATTGGATAAAAAACCATTCTCTAATAATGGAGAAGTCATCACCTGCCAGTTTTTATGTATGTGTTCAAAAAAATGCCCGTGAGCCTTGAAGTTTCCGCCTTGAAAATCAAAACCTTGGTAATAACTAATAGTAAATAAAACAGGGCTAATAAAAACCGATAGAGTCAAGAAGAATGCAGGAGCTTTAAGTCTTTTTTTATCTAAAATTTTGGGTATGGCAAACACAATAAAAGCAAAAAGACAAAACATAGTTTCTTGTCTAGTTTGGGCAAAAAAGGCAAGCACTAAAGCCAAAAAAATCCAATGCAATACAGTGTTTTTTTGATAAGCCCATTTAAAAACTAAAAGAGCTAAAGCTGATAAAAATATATAAAGAGGCTCTACAGAAACCGAGCGAAATTGAAATAAAACAGTGGGTTGAGAAATTAAAAAAGAGGTAGAAATAAAAGAAAGGAGTGGATCTTTAGTCCATACAAAAAGGGCTATAAAAAAAAGAATTGCGGTGGCAAATAGCAGTAAAAGCTGTGCATTAAAAATCCATTTCAAATCACTTCCAAAAAGAAACATTCCAATGGTGTACAAAAAAGATTGACCTTTTGTTTTAAAACTATTAGAGCTTGCATGACAGTGAAGTGTTTGATCCTTGAACTCTCCTTGAATGCAAGTGCCCGACGAGTGATTGTGATAAAAATTTTGAGCCATAGATAAAAAGACGCTTTCATCGCTTTGAACACGGTGTCTAGCTTCGATTTGTGTGGCTGCAAAAAAAGTGCTGGTAATGGCAAAAAAAGTGATCCCTAATATAAGTTTTTTTGAAGGGAAGTTTTTTTTAATCCAAGCCTTAAAGTCTGAGGATAAAAAATAAAAAATAAAGATTCCAATAGAAAATTGAATCACAAACAACCACAAGGGCAGGTTTAAATCCGCCAAACGAATCGCTTCTTTTTGTCCTATATTGGGGAGTAGATAAATTATAAAAGGAATCACAAGTGCTAGAAGCGTTCCAAAAATCCCAAATGGATGCAATAAGTTTTTGAATAATGTATGTGCTTTTTGAATCATAAAACAGAATGGATAAGGTTGTTTTTAGTAAATATTAGCATTTGAAATAATACTAGAGCATAAATCGTTCTTAGAAAAGAGCTTTATGAGGCTCTTTAGCACTGAATATAGGTTATTTAGATAAAAGTGCTTGTGAAATTTGAAAAGAAAAATTAAATTTGGCACGCCAAGTCTATTTATTTTAAATGAGGTTGTTTTAGTGCAAAATGAGTTAATATTAAAAGCCGCAAATAATGCAAGAATTCTTTCTGCTGCCATGGTTCAAAAAGCAAAATCAGGGCATCCTGGTGGGGCTATGGGTGCTGCAGATGCTGTGACGCTTTTATTTGCAGAGTTTTTACGCTTTGATCCAGATAATCCTCATTGGATGGGGCGAGACCGCTTTTTTATGGACCCAGGACATATGTCTGCTTTACTTTATTCGGAGCTTGCTTTTGTACGGCAGATGAATTTGAAAGAGTTAGAGAATTTTAGGCAGTTAGGGAGTGAGACTCCGGGGCATCCAGAGCTAGCAGTTCACCAAGGTATCGAAAACTCATCTGGTCCTCTAGGTTTGGGACATGGAATGGCTTTGGGTTCTGCAATTGCAGAGCGATTTATGGTCGAGCGTTTTGGAGATATTGTAGAACACAAAACAGTGGTATTAATTTCTGATGGTAGTGTGCAAGAAGAGATCGCTTATGGGGTGGGGCGTGTAGCAGGTCATTTGCAAGTCTCTAATTTGATTTTATTTTACGACGCTAATGAGGTACAACTTTCTTGTAAAACCAAAGATGTCATGGCTTTTGATGTGGCAAAACAATACCAGGCATGGGGTTTTGAAGTATATGATGTGGATGGTTCCGATATAGATGCTCTTCGTAAGGTTTTTCAAAAAGCTTATGCAGAAACAGAAAAACCCGTCTTGATTATAGGTCGTACTGTTATGGCTAAAGGGGCTATAGCAGAAGACGGTTCCTCTTTTGAAGGGAAGGTGAGCACCCATGGACAGCCTTTAAACGCTGCTGGAGCCTCCACTGATGCCACTATCAAAAATTTAGGGGGTGATCCCAATAATGCTTTTCAAATTTTTCCAGAAGTAGAAGAGGCTTTTGATCTTAGGCTCCAAGAGCTTCGTGAAAATGTTAAAAAATGGAAAATCAAAAAAGAAAAGTGGGATTTAGAAAACCCTGAACTATCTAAAACCTTAAATGATTGGAATAAAGGTCAAGGTGTTCAGCTTAATTTGTCTGAACTTCCTATTCAAGAAGGGGTGGCCACACGAGTTTCTTCGGGCTCTGTCTTGGCTTATTTGGCCACTCATTATAAGAATATAATATGTAGCTCAGCCGATTTGTCTAACAGTGATAATACCCAAGCATTTTTAGATAAAACTGGTATCTTTAAACCCAAAGATTTTAGTGGAGCCTTTGTGCAAGTTGGTGTTGCAGAGCTTACCATGGGA
>JAAYJH010000062.1 GCA_012523035.1 Fibrobacter sp. | reverse complement strand
TCTATTTTGAGCTTTTATATTGAGCTAAGCGTTGGATTTTAGGTTCAACATACTAAGGATTCTTAACAAAAAGATCCCGTGAAATCTAATCCATCTTTTACTTTTTTAATGGAAATATAAAAGATCTTTTAGAAATTTTTCATTGAAGTTTCAGAAGCGCCTGGCTTTTTATTTTTCAAGGAATTATTCTTTTTTCGGTCTTTTTCGTTGTAAAATACTGCCTCAAATGTTGATTTCGTTGTAAATCGACTTCAAAAGCTAGGTTTTGACCTTATTTTTGAAAAAGTTCAACTTAGAGGTTATTATGATTCAAAGGGTGTGTTTGATTACCGTATCTATTTTTCTCCTAGCAGGGGTGGCGCTAGCACAACAAGTCAATAGTGATGTTGAAAACCAAGGGCTAGCCTGTAATGTATCTGCAAAAAACTTACTGAGTCCCACAGATTCAAAGTTACCAGATCCTTTTTTAAAACACAGTGGCACTCGAATTGCAGACCAATCAGAATGGGCGTGCAAAAGAAACGAGGTCATTGCCAATCTTGCAAAATACGAAATAGGCCCCAAACCAAGCCCAGAAACTTCCACCGTGACCGCTACTTACAGCGGCAACAAATTGACCGTTACCGTCAAAACTTCTAGCGGGAGCATCGACTTAACTTCCAATGTGAGTGGCTCTGGATCTTGTGTCTCTATAGGGATGAATGGCAATGCATCGAATATTTCTGGTTGTAAATCTTTTGCTTTTGCACATGATCAAGTGGTCAGATATGCCACGAATGACACTCGAAATCAAAGTGACCCATTTTACAAAGTGTATCCAGACCTTTGGGGAAAGGTGAGTAATTATGCTGCTTGGTCTTGGGGGATTAGCCGATTGATCGACGGTATTGTGCTGCTTAAAGATCAACTAGGGATAGACCCTACTAAGATAGGGATTCAAGGGTGTTCTTATGCTGGAAAGATGGCTTTATTTGGTGGAGCATTAGACGAAAGAGTCACTTTAACCATTGTACAAGAATCTGGAGGCGGAGGAGTGAATGCGTGGCGTTTGTCCAAAGCCTTTACCGCTAGGACAGGAGAAAACATTGAAAAAATAGACAACACCAATTACTCTTGGTTTTTACCTAGCATGCGTTCTTTGAATCCAGACGCACTTCCCCATGACCATCATCAACTTTTGGCGTTAATCGCTCCAAGAGCCGTGATAGTGCTTGGCAATCCAGAGCAAATTTGGTTGGGCGATGAATCGGGCTTTATCTCGACTATTGCCGCTCGAAAAGTGTGGGATGCTTTTGGTTTTGTCGATAGAATAGGCTACGATTTTGCTGGAGGGCATAGCCATTGTGTAGTCTCTAGCACACAAAACACCAATGTAACAAAGTTTGTGAATAAATTTTTGAAAGGTGGAAACGACGACACCAAAATTTCAGCAAATCCTCCCAAAGGCAATGGGAAACAAACATTCCAAATAGACACTAGTTGGGCATGGGCACCACTTCCAAAATTGACTGGCACTTATGGAGCTGGAGGCTGTGATGGATTCAATGTAAAAGTGGATGTTTCTCCTGTAGCTGGTGGTGTTGTGACTATGAATCCAAGCGATAATTGTCATCAATCAGGGGACAAAGTCACGCTCACCGTCAAAACCAATGAAGGCTGGATTTTTGATGGCTGGAAAGGTGATGCTAGTGGATCAGAACTTAGCACAGTACTGAACATAGACAAAAACAAAGTGGTGACCGCTCTCTTTAAAATAGATGGTTGTCCTGAATACACCCCAAATTTATGTGGAGGGGCTGCTTTTGGCGATATAGCAGACAACACCAATGAGATGCCTGGTTCGGGTTCTTGCGTATTTATCAAGGACTTCACACAAATAGAACCTAGCGAAAACTCTACAGTAGTGATCAATGGGAGCAATAAAAAAGTGTGTACTAAAGGTTGGCTTGCCGATGGCACAGGAGACTGTGGTCCTGTGGACAAACCCAGCCAAAAAATAGATGGTGGTTATTATGTTTATGTAGAAAAAGGAAGCATAAACTCTTACACGCCATCGGGGGCCAGTGATGCCAATGGGTGGAAAGGTATTGTCAAAGGGGTGAGAGTTATTCCTGCTTGTGACCCAAATAAAATTGCACCTGCAGTCCATTTAGCTCAGATTAAAATAAAATCTCTAAGTCAGAACAAAATTTTAATAAACAGTGACGAAGTAGGGCCATTAGAAATTTACAGTCTATCAGGAACAAAAATCCTTCAAGTGAATTTGATCCAAGGAGAGCAAATTTTAACGATACAAGTCCCAAAAGGTGTTTATTATGCAAAAACTAAACATTCTCCCAGTATTCGCTTTGCGATAAAATAAAAACACATGTGTAAACTTTATTTTTCATATGCAATCCAAACACT
Organism: Fibrobacter sp.; assembly: GCA_012523035.1. Lineage (GTDB taxonomy): Bacteria > Fibrobacterota > Fibrobacteria > Fibrobacterales > Fibrobacteraceae > JAAYJH01. The sequence continues at coordinate 274 of JAAYJH010000062.1, read as the reverse complement.
CGGTCACAAAAAAGATTATCTTTTATAGAGGCAGTTGGATTCTGTATGTTGAAAAAGATGGTTTGGGCAAATCTTTTAAAATGAGGAGGCGGTATGAATCCGTTCTTAAAAACATCACTTGCAATTGTTTTATTAAGCTCTTTGGTCATAGCTCAAGGCCCCACATGGACTTCTAATAAAATAGAACCTTACAATGGTTACGACTATGAGCTTTGGAATCAAAACGGTGCGGGTTCAGTCAATATGAAACTCACTGGCGATAACGGTTCTGGAG
>JAAYJH010000061.1 GCA_012523035.1 Fibrobacter sp. | reverse complement strand
CTTATAAAGGGAGTCAAAGGTGTTTTGCACAAATCTTTTAAAACAAAAGAAGAAGCCGAGGCGTGGATAAAAGGGATAAGTCCAAAAGAAGATGATGGCTTGTTTGTTTATGTGGATGGTTCTTTTTTTGAGGACTTCAATTACGCTGGTTGGGCCTTTGTGGTTGTTTTTAATGGAAAAGAAATGCATCGAGATAGCGGTATCACTGAAATTCCTGCTAAAAGTAGAAACATTGATGGTGAACTCACTGCTTCTATAAAGGCTTTAGAATGGTTAAACTCCAATGATAAAACAGGGGTTATTTGTCATGATTATCTTGGAGTGGCGCATTTTGCTACAGGAGAATGGAAGGCAAAAACTCCTATTTCTATAGATTACATCAGAAAATCGCGTCCAATATTAAAGCGAAATATTTTTAAAAAAGTAGATGCACATACTGGACACAAGTGGAATGATTTAGTGGATCTATTAGCCAAAGAAGCTATCGAAAAAGCAAAAAAGAATCCTCCTCCTCCTGTTGAAGTATTAAAAGAAGGTCAACTCAATTTATTTGATGTCTAAATTGGTTCTTGCTTGCTCATGCAATGTAAACTGCCGCCCTCTTCAATGACCATGCTGCAGTCAATGCCTATGATTTTTTTATGAGGGTACAGTGTTTCAAAATAATTTAGAACTATTTTATCTGTAGCTTTGTGATAAAAGGGGAAGATCAGTGCATTGTTCACATAGATAAAATTCACATAAGAAGCTGGAATTTCTTCATCATGGGTTTTTATCGAAGGGGGCATGGGGAGTGAATCTATTTTTGCATCGTCTGGGTAGTGTGTTTTTAGCCAATCATTTATAATGGTCTTCGCTTTTTTTAGCCTTTCATATTGAGGGGACTTGGGATTGCCTTCAGAAGCAACGACTACTCTGGATTTTGCAACAAATCGAGCCACATTATCGATATGGCCATCGGTATGGTCTCCATATAGACCATTCGGCAAAACCAATATATCTTTAAGATTAAAGTGGCTTTTTAAAGAATCAAGCACTTCTTTTGAGTTTAGGTTTCTGTGTTTTCCAGTGATGCATTCGAGTGTAGTCATGGCCAGCCCATCTCCATTAAACTCAATGGCTCCACCTTCAAAAATAGAGGGGAGTTCTGCATGGATTTTCAAAGATTCTAATTTAGAGATTTTATACGGGACCAGATTGTCTAAATCCCAAGGAGGGAACTTTTCTCCCCAGGCATTGAACTCTGTTTTAATGATTTGAGTTTCATCGTTTATTTTCACAAAAAATGGACCATAATCTCGAATCCAGATATCGTTATTTTCTATAGGATAGATAAAAAGAGGGTGTTTAGATTTTTGAGTGAGTTCAAGAAACTGGTTATCTAAAGAGAGTGAGGGTGGGACAATTAGCTTGACCGGTTGAAATTCTAAAATTTGTAGGATCAGTTGATGGTAAAAACTTTGAATTTTTAATTTTCTCTCTCCACTCCAGTTTAGAGGGTGATGAGGGTAGGCGAGCCAGGTGGCCGCTTGATTTTCCCATTCAGCAGGGTATCTAAGCATTGTCATTATGGTGTGCCCCATATTTTTAATATGTCTTGATATTGATCAATTCGTCTATCTCTGAAATGAGGCCACCAGTGACGGTTTTCTTCAATTTCTGACAAGTCTATGCTAGTAATTTGAAAGCCATGATGCTTAGGGCTTAAATCTTCAATTAAGAAGCCATCTGGTGCAGCCACAAAGGAGTGCCCCCAAAATGTGAGTTCGCCTTCTATTCCAATACGGTTCACTGCCATGGAAAAAACACGATTAGCGATGGCATGCCCTTGCATGGAAATCATCCAGCTATTTTTTTGCCTTTCATAAATTTCGGTGGGTTCATTGGCGGCCCATCCAATGGCTGTTGGATAAATCAGTATTTCGGCTCCATTTAAGCTCATGATACGCGCTGCTTCTGGAAACCATTGATCCCAACAAATTAAAACACCTAAACAGCCTGCTGAAGTGTGTATGGGCTCAAAGCCTGTGTCTCCAGGGATAAAATAATACTTCTCATAAAAAGCAGGGTCATCTGGAATGTGACTCTTTCGGTAAAGGCCTGCAATAGAACCGTCTCTTTCGAATACAAAAGCACTGTTATGATAGATTCCGGTAGAGCGTTTCTCAAAAAACGGAAAAACAAGCACACAGTTTAGCGTTTTGGCTATTTTTTGCCACTCGGCGACTAAAGGGTCCTCTTTTTGTATAGCCATCTTAAAAAAATCTGGATTTTCTTCAAATGGAAAATATGGAGTGTGAAAAAGTTCGGGCAAAACTAAAAGATCTATGTTTTTATCTTTTAACTTTAAAGCCTCGTTTTGATACCAGTCGTTTGTTTGGACTAGATCGCCTTCCCATTTGCCTTGGAGCATCGCAATATTTCTTTTTGTCATACACTAATTATAAAAAAAAATCCCCATTTTTGAGGTATTCAATTTTTGGATATTCATTTTAGATGAAAAATAAACTTTCATCAGAAATATAAAGAAAAGGCCTTTTATAAAAAGCAAGGATGGCGTGAGCATCATAGGTGAAAAGGGAATCATTCAAAAAATCTAAAGATATTTCTGTTTTTATTCAATACAAATATGTCTTTTTAGTGAAAAAATCTATTTTTAACCTATGAAACATAAATTATTTCTTTTATCATCTCTGTTTTTACTTTCTTGCAGCTCTAAAACACTTTTAGAAAACCCATCAAAAAATACACCACTTTCTTTGCCATTTCAAATTCATAATCCTTCAGATTCTATACAAGTGCGTCACATAGCAAGCCCTAGCCTGGCTCTTTTAGATTTAGCCGCTTATTACCAAAACCCCATACAATTACAAGAAGACATAGAAAAACCTGCAGAATATCAAGGATTACAAGAAGATCACGCTTTGAATGCAGAAGCTTTCGATGCTTTGGATAGCCTCTGTCTTGATGCACCTGATTTTTTAGAAAACACACAACCTGTAGCTTATGAGCCTTTTTATAAGCACCTAGAAAAGGAAAAAGGGGATTCTTTGTATAAAATCTTAAAAGGGATTGAAGCCAAAAAATGGGGTGAAGAGGCTGTTTTTAGGCCTTTACAAAAGGTCACTAAATTGTGGGGAATCCAAAATAAAGATGCCTTAGAATGGTGGATAGAAGTCCAGTCTGCAGCTTGGGTCCAAAGACCTACTTTTTGGGCTCGCCTCCAATTCAAAATGGATGCAAGAGATGCAGATTCCTTAAAAAAATATCAAAACACTGTACTCGAAGCAGAAGATGTATTGATTTGGGCTAAAACTTTAAGCTCTTACTGGTATCCAACTCTAAACACCGACTTAGAAATGCACACCCCTAAGGCTCCATGGAATTCTTATCACCCTTATTTTATTATTAAAGGAAATCCAATGGGCAAAGCCATCTATTTTGCTTTTGAAATACAAAATATAAAGGATGAGGTCAAAGAAGAACTCCCAGATGCACCTGCATCTCAAAGCAACTTATTAAAAGCAATAGACACAAGTTCTCGTCATAGAAATCAAAGCTTAGCAATGCTAGGGCAGTGTGATTTTTCTCCAGAAGTTCAAAACTTTCAAATTCAAGTCAAAAAAATATTAGACAGTTTACCCAAAGAACAAAATGCATTTGAACGAGGGGGAATGCTTTGGTTCAAGCGAAATCTTCAATATGTTTTGTCGGATACTATTAGCGCTCAAGATTCTTTACACAATCCTCTTCCCAGACTTTTAGAACTCAAAGCTTATTTGGACTCTCTCAATATACAGCTATTAGTGGTGCCAATTCCTGTAAAAGAAGAGATTTATCCAGAGTTTTTGATTCCACAAACTCCAGCCAATCTTTGTGTGAATCCTAATGGCAGAGACTTTACCAAGAACCTTTTAGAAGCTGGACTAGATGTCCTTGACCTTTATCCTGCACTTATGCTTGCAAAATCTGGAGATCGTCCTCCTCATTATTTATACCAACGCTATGACACACATTTTGAGACTACGGGCCTACTAGCCTCTTTAGAACACCTAGCGGCAAGAATCACAGAATATGATTGGTATCCCAGATTAAACCCTCAGGTAGGGCACTTGCAAATCAAAGACACCCTCATCACCAGAGAAGGAGATTTAATCGCTCATTTGCCAAGTATAGAACAAATTCAATATAAAGCAGACACGCTTGCAGTCCATAAAATTTATCAAAACGATAAGGCCTATGTAGCCCCTAAAAATGCTCCCATATTGTTAATGGGCGATTCTTTCACAGGTGTTTTTGAATCCATAGACCAAAAATCAGGTGGGCCAGCTTCTTTATTGGCTTATGCGATCGGTTTAGATGTACAAGTTTTAACAAGTTGGGGAGGAGGCCCTAGTGTGAGGCATCGCTTGAAACGCTTAAAAAACGAATTAGATTCTAAGCACTTGGTGATTTATATGATGACCGCTAGAGATTTTTGGCAGTCTCCGATGGAGTGGGATGCCTTGTAATAAAAAAAAATTCATATTCTTTTTATTCATCTTACTTAGTCTAGTGGCTATGCTTTGGATGCTCTTTTATGGTGCTTCTTATACCTATCAAAATGCAGCTTGCTTTTACAATCAAGAATCCACCAATTGTTTGTTAGAGTCTAAAGAGTGGCAAGAGGGCCGTTCTGTTTTTTATAATGAACTCCAAACCAACAAAGACACACTAAACGCATTAATTAAAGTCTTGTACGAAACTTGGAATATCGATTTTGACTCTTCGAATGCATTGAGCAGTCTTTACCCTCTTGAAGTTTTAAAAACTCAAAAAGCTGGGTGCATGGGCTTCGCGTGGCTGTCTCTGATGCTCGCCGAAGAGTTTGGGTTTTCACTAGAAGTAGTGATGCTTCCTGCTCATGTGTTTTTAAGATACAATGGAATCAATTTAGAACCTAATCGTAAAGCCCACACCTATTCGGACAGAGAATATCAAGAAAAATACAAAGAAGGGCCCTGGACTGGATTGGAATGGAAAGCATTGAGTAAAAAAGAGTTTTTAGGCTTAGTGGCATTTAACATTGGAAATCATTTTATGTATTCTGACTCTAAACAAGCCTTGGTTTGGTATAAAATGGCTAAGTCTTTGTTCCCTGCATACCCAGGCATCTCGATCAATAGAAATTGGATCTTACAAAATACGCCAAAAGAATAGTGAATTTTAGAATTTATTAGAAAACCTTTGAATTATTGATTATATTTTGAAAGTCTTTTAGGAGTTTTGTATGCCCTTTATTTTTTTACTAGTACTTTCTTTTTTAGCTTCGTGTGCTTTAGATGATACAAGTCGCCCTACAGGTGTTTTATTTGAAAATGATATCGAACATGAAGGGATGATGAAAATTGGTGCTAAGGGTCACTCGGTCCTATTGGGTACTAATGACCCTTCGGCAGCAACCATTGATAGACCACAAATGAAGGTGACATTCACCTATAATTATTCAATCTCAAAAACAGAATTGACTAACCAGGAACACGCCGATATATGGCAGCACCCCTTGCACCCTTCTCTGGCTCCCAATGTGCCTCGAACCAATGTGACTTATTTTGATGCAGTTTTACTAGCCAACGCTAGGTCAAAAGCAGAAGCTTACGATACTGCATATACCTATATTTCTGTTATTTATAACGAAGCTGGTAATTGTACTTATTTAGGGGGGCTTCGCTTTGACCCTTCAAAAGAGGCTTATCGTTTGCCAACAGAGGCGGAGTGGGTTTTTGCAGCTCAAAAAGATTGGAATCCCTATAAAGCATGGAGCAATGCAAATTCTGATTTCGTCGCTAGAGATGTGTGTTCAGCAGATGTAAACTCATATAAATTATGTGATATGGCTGGAAATGTAATGGAGTGGGTGAATGACTGGTATGAACCTTTTGCCGACACTACTTTAACAAATTATGTGGGGGCTTCAGATGTTGGGGCTTTGGGACAGCGTATTTTAAAGGGAGGAGCTTATAATAAAGACCCTAACACGATTCAATTGTCTTCTCGTGGCGATGTTTATATGGTGACTTCGTCTATGAAATCAGATTATGTGGGGTATCGTTTGGCTTTTGGAGCCATTCCTTCTCCAAGCATGGGAATAGAAGGGAATCCTGTTTCATCAATCGTTCAAATACCTGTCAACAGCTTTCAATTAAAAGATTTTTTAGGGACTTATCGAGCCAAATTGGCTTTTGTCAATGATGAGACAAAAAATTTATCCTTTGTAGATTTTTCTGCTGTCCCACTAATGGTTAGTGAATTGGTAGACACCATGGCCGTTTACCATCCCGAAATTTCTCCCGATGGAAAAAGAGTTGCCTTTTGCACTGGTTTAGAAGGAGTGTCTAGTGCTTCTAAGGTTTATGTTCGAAATTTAAGTCTTGTGGACCCTGCTATTGTAGAGCTTCCGGTTGAAAATGCCGCTATCCCTCGTTGGAGACTTTTAGAAAATGGAGATACAGCCATAGTCTATGTGAGTGATGCAGGCAATAATAAAGGAGAATCCGAATGGAAACAAAAAAGCACATGGCAGGTGGTATTTAAAAATGGAGCCTTTGAAAGCCCCACTCGACTCTATGAAGGTAGCTTTCATGGAGGCATCTCAGAAGATGCTCGTTTGGCAGTGAGTGGATCCTCATTATTACGAGCCAATGTAAACGGCGAAAATCAAATTTGGTACAATCAAGAGCAGGCTTGCAATGTATCTTTGGCCAAAGATTCTACAAAAAGGAGTCTATTCCTGGATTTTGCTTCTAAAACAGGAGAAGATTTTGTGGGCTCTAAATACGCTGTACACGAACGACTCTTTATTGCAGACAGTACCGGTCAATTGATTCAAAGTATTGCTGCTCCGTCAAATTATGCTTTTGACCATACAGAATGGACTAATAAAAAAGACTTTGCAGTCACTAGCCTTACCAATACAAAGGGAGCACACCCTATAATTTCTTTACTTTCTATCAAAGATTCTAGAATGATAGACCTAGTAGAAGGAGCAGAACTTTGGCATCCATCTTTTTGGGTTTATCCAGAAAACACACAGATGGAAAGTGAATTAGACGCAGATAGTGCGGGTGTTTATTTGTTACCCTCTTCGGATCTTGTGATGCTTACATTTCGATATAAAATGGAACTCTTCTGGCGTCATTACGATTCTGTGAAAACAGTGGTGGTTGGCTCTTCAAGACCAATGTCAGGAGTGGACCCCTTTGCTTTTGATTCGAGTAATTTTACTATCAACATGGCACATACACCTAACAACATTTACTTGAGTCGATACATCATTCAAAATTACTTGTTGAATCATGCCCATCAACTTAAAAATATTGTACTCTCCTTGGATATTGATTTTTGGAATAAAGAAGAAGCCCCGGAGTGGGATGCACATTATTGGCCTTTACCAGGTGTTCCTTACGATAAAAATCATAATTTTTGGAAAGATGGAGTGCCAGAAAAACTTTTAGAATTAGTAGAGTCTTCTTATGGAGGTAATGATGAAAATAGAAACACTTATGCTTATAATAGAGGTATTTTAAGAATGAATTCTGGTACTTGGGGAGAAATAGCACCAGTGGATGCAGACAGTAATTGGATCGATGTTTATTTTGAAAACTACCAAAAGAGCTTCCAGTGTCTAAAAGATATTATTAATATGGCAGCTAATTATAATATAAGAGTGATCGGGGTGATTTTCCCTCAAAATCCTCGTTATAAAGAAACGGGGTCATTGGGACGCTATGGGTTTCGTCGAAGTGTTGCCGCACCTTTGATAGAAGAAATACGAAATTTAGAAAACACACACTCTAATTTTTATTTTATGGATGAAAATAAAATGGGAGACCATGACTATGCAGATGATATGGCATCGGATGTGGATCATTTGAATTATTATGGAGCTCAACAAATGACAGAGCGAATCAATGCTTTGATTCAAAGTTTGCCATGAGCCTTCCTTTATGGATTGCTTTAGGAGCAGCCTTATTTTCGGTGTTTCCATTGACAGACACCGATATATGGTGGCATTTATCCTGTGCAAGAGAGGGAGTCTCGAGTCCTATTGATTTATTGATGTGGACTCCTTCTAAAATACCGTGGCTGAATATCCATGCTTATTTTCAAAACACAGTGTATTTTATTTTTAATAGAGGGGCAGCACCTTTTTTAGTGGCTTTTAAAGCCTTTTTATGGGGAATAGTCTTTTTTTTATTTTTATACCCCTTTCGCAAAGAAATTAAAAACGCTTCTCCTTTTCAAATTGCCTTGGCGTTTATTTTGCTTTTTATTTTCCGCTTTCATTTTGAAATTCGACCCGTACTCTATAGCCTCCTCTATTTAGGTGTTTACTGGAACTTTTTACATTACTATAAAGAAAATCCTTTAAAATTAAAAGTAATGATCTTTTTTTTGTTGATTTTATGGATTCAGTTTATTTGGAATAAAACTCAGGGCTTGTTTTTATTAGGTCCATTGCTTTTTATGAGTTTTACTCCCTCTTTAAACAGGAAAAAGAAAGGAATATTGTATGTGTTTATTACACTGCTTTTTCTGACGCCTTTTTTACACCAAGAAACTTTTTCTCTGTTTTTTTACCCTTTTGCTTTGGTAGATAGGCTTTTGGGTATTTCTTCAAGTGCATTTGTATTCTCAAAGATGATTGTGGAGAATCGTAGTCCCTTTTATTTATTATGGGAAGATTTTAATTTTTCAAGAGGGATTTTTACACTAATAGCTATAATTATTCTGAGTTTTTTATGTCTACAACTTTTTAATCTATTCAAAAAAGAGAAGAAAAAGTCTTTAAATTTCCATAAGCTTTTAGCCTCCCCTTTTTCTCTTTGGTTTTTCTTTTGTTTTGTTTTATCTTGTTTAGCAGAGCGAAACATAGTGTTGTTTTTACCTATTTTGATCCCTTTGATTTTAAGGATCCATCTAAAAGAATATCCCTTTAGTCTTAAAATTAAAAAGATTTATGAAGCAAAAATTTTAGATAAATATCCAATCCCTTCTATAATTTTTTCGATGTTAATAGCCTTTTTAGTAGGATTTTGGATTCAAAGCTTGCAACACTATGATGTGTCCATGATTTCTAAAGAAAGAGTGCCTGTGAATGCGGTTCAATGGATGAAAGAAAATCCCCATTCTAAGAACTTATTGAACGATGACCGAGCGGGTGGTTATATTTCTTGGGCTTTAGAAAAAGAAAAAACTTTTATAGATGGTCGTTTTATACTAAAATCAGAAAGTTTTTTTCGGAGATATTTAGCTTACACTCAAAATCCAGAGCTTTTTGCTTTAGATGCTTCTGTGTTTTCTATAGATCGAGTCGTTTTACCTATACAATATGATACAAAATGGTCAACACTGATCCGTTATTTATTAAGTTCTCCTGATTGGACTTTGGTTTACAAAGATGATTTTTTTGTGATTTTTGACGATTTGAATATATAACACTGGGTTTTTGGAATTTACTTGGAGTTGCGGGTTTTGCCTTTTATAATATATAACACTTGGTTTTTTGGTTTTTGATTTAGAAGCCAGGCGTTTCTGAAACTTCAAAACAAATTTGAAGCTAAGTTTTGAATGATTTTGGCGGGTTTAATATATAACACTGGTTTTGTGGAGTTTACTTGGAGTTGCGAGGTTTTACCTTTTCTAATATATAACACTGGGTTTGTGGAATTTACTTGGAGTTGCGGGTTTTGCCTTTTATAATATATAACACTGTTTTTTTTTGTTGTTTTGTCGGGTTCAATTCGAGTTTGTCTTGCATGGATTCAAATTTTGTGTTTTTCAATGAAAATTTCTATTTTTAATTTAATTTTAGTCAAAATCTTGTGTTTTATACACTAGTAAACAAGAAAAAAGTCTTTATTAAAACTATTTTATAAAAAACAATATATGTTAAGATAAGAAGTTAATAAAAGAGGTTTTATGAGACATTTTATTTTTGTTGTTTTATGGAGTGTGGTGTTGAGTTTTGCACAGTGGAGTGCAGAACGAGTGGGTCCAGTGAGTCAATACGGCAAGCTGTTAACTGGTAAAAATAGTGCTGGTAAAGGCCGAATTTATGGTTCTTGTGACAGTATCTCCACTGGTAAAGAGGTTCAGGTCAAGGGAATGAGTTTATTTTGGAGTACTGGGGGAGAAGGTAATATTTTTTATAATGATCGGGCAGTTTCTAGACTTGTTTCAGAACTCAATATAGAATTGATTCGAGCTGCGATGGGAGTCGAAGTGGATTGGGGTGAAACGGATTCAGCCAAAGGCTATGTTTTAAAGCCCGAAATCCAAAAAGCAATGGTCGAAAATGTGGTTGAATCTGCTATTAAAAACGATATCTATGTGATTATTGACTGGCATAGTCACAGTGCAGAAAATTATACTAATGAAGCAAAAACTTTTTTTAGAGAAATGGCCCAAAAATATGGAAAATACGACAATGTGATTTTTGAACTGTATAATGAACCTTTAAATATTACTTGGGCGACCATTCGTAGCTATGCCGAAGAGGTGATTTCTGTGATTCGAGAACATTCTGATAATTTGGTCATCGTGGGCACTCCTGAGTGGGACCAAAGAACAGATGCTGCGATCAACAATCCTTTGAATGACCCTAATGTCGCCTATGTTCACCATTTTTATGCAGGTAGCCATTGTGTTTCTGGTACTACTTCCTGGGAGAGCCCTTGTGAAGGAGAGTATGCTTTAAAGGCCATTAATGCGGGGCTTTCTGTTTTTATTAGTGAGTGGGGAACAGTGAATGCTGATGGAGATGGTGCCGTTGCGAATCGAAATGACGAGTGGCAAAATTGGATGAATGAACACAAACTTTCTTGGGCCAATTGGTCTGTTTCCAATAAAAGTGAAGGTGCTTCTATTTTTGTTCCTGGAACTAGCGCTGAAGGTAGCTGGAGATACACGGACTCTGGAAACTATATCAAAAATATTTTAGCAAGCAATCCAAGTGCTTACAAAGCATGTGAAGACAAAGAATCTCAATCTATAGCTACACCCAGAATTAAAGTAAAAGATTTTAGTCTAGCAAAAACAGCTTCAACAATAGTGCTTCATAATCACCAGAGCCAAAATGTCCATATCACCATTTTTGATATGCTAGGGCACCAAGTCTATACTTCTATTCATTCTGGCTTAGAACACCGTATTTCGCTTCAAAACTTAAGCTCTGGAAACTACATTTTATTTGCAAAAACAGACACTTATCAGCAAACTATGAACTTACAAATCAAATAAAAATCAACAACATAGATTTTAACTCAGAAACCTAAGCTTCTTGCTTGGGTTTT
>JAAYJH010000060.1 GCA_012523035.1 Fibrobacter sp. | reverse complement strand
TCCCGCTTCCTACTTTTCTATCGTATGGATTGCCACGGGCACGCATCTCGGCATTGTATCGTTTTGTTTTTTTGTTTGACTTTGTGTTGCCATGTTTTTGAAATAATGCTATCTTCGCATTTTAAATGCCCCCATAGCTCAGCTGGATAGAGCGCGCCCCTCCTAAGGGCGAAACCTGCGTTCGAATCGCGGTGGGGGTATTTTTTATTGGTGAATTTTGGATTCTCGGATCCATTCTAGCACCGATTCTTCGGCAAGTTGGGCTTGTCGTTCTTTTTTCTCTTTCTTTTTGAATCCTTCTAAGTTGGGGACTAAGCCAAAGTTAAAATTCATGGGTTGAAAGTCGGGGTTGGGGGCTACCAAGTGATCGACCAATGAGCGTATGCAAGAGGGGTGGGGGAGCAGGTTGTTTTTGCCGTGTTTGAGCATATTGGCCATATTCCAAGCGGCGTACCAGCCGGTGGCTATGGCTTCGGTGTAACCTTCGGCTCCGGTGATTTGTCCTGCAAACCATAGGGGAGGGAGTTTGCTTTGAGTTTGTATGTCTCTTTTGAGCTGTAGTGAAGGGTCCAAAAGTTTGGGGCTTTCGATAAAGGTGTTGCGGTGCATGCAGCCTAGTCGTACAAATTGAGCGTTTTTAAGGGCAGGTATCATGGAGAATACTTCTTTTTGAGTGCCCCATTTGAGTCTAGTTTGAAACCCAACCATATTAAAGAGTGTTTTTTGAGCGTTTTCGGCTCTGAGTTGTACTACCGCGTGCCAGCGTTTGCCCTCTGGGTCATAAAGCCCTACAGGTCGCATGGGGCCATATCGAAGTGTTTCTCTGCCACGCCTGGCCATTTCTTCGATAGGCAAACAGCCTTCAAAAAGTTCATTTTTTTCAAAGGGTTTGGGTTCTACTGAGTCTGCTTCGACTAGTTTGTCTATGATTTTTTCGTATGTGTCTTTATCTAGCGGACAGTTAATAAAATCAGCGGTTTCGCCTCTTTCCCAACGGTTTTTGTAATAAGCGTGGTTAAAATCGATGCTGTCTGCTTCGACGACAGGAGCAATGGCATCAAAGAAGTGTAGCTTTTCTGAGCCTAAACTTTTGAATATACTTTGGCTTAGGGCTTCGCTAGCTAGAGGGCCTGCTGCTACCAGTGTGGGGATGTTTTCTGAAAAATCTACAACTTCTTCGCGGTGCAGTGTAATGTTCTGGGTGCTAGTGATTTTCTTTTCGACCAAGTCACTAAATAAATCTCTATCGACAGTGAGGGATTCTCCTGCGGGGACTCGGGCTTTTTGAGCTATGGAGAGTAAAAAAGAACCTAAGAGTTCCAGTTCGTTTTTGAGTAGGCCGTGAGCGGTGGTTTTGCCTAGGCCTTTGAAGCTATTAGAACACACAAGCTGTGCTATCTTGTCTCCGGTGTGTGCCACCGTGCTTTGGTGAGGACGCATCTCGTAGAGTTGCACCGAAAAGCCTTGATTGGCAAGCTGAAGGGCGGCCTCAGAGCCAGCCAAGCCTGCACCTATGATTTTAACTTTTTGTAGCATAAAGAACCTGTGAGGAGTTCAAAGTTTAGTTGAGTCGTGCTTGTCTATAGATAAGGGTGTTGCCTTTCCAAGTTTGAGTGATGGACTTTTGCACTATTTCTGGAAGTTTACCAAGCTCTTCGGGATTGATAAACTCGTCGATGATAGATTCGCCTTGTCTGGAGCTTATCATGCCGTAGTGAAGGGCTTCGAGAAAGAGTCCATGAGATTTTGGGGATATAAAAAAACTTTCGAACTCGTGGAGTATCCTAGGGGCTATTTCTAAGGGGTTGTGAAGTTCTATGTTTTCCATGATCCACAGGTGTATTGCCAATAAATGATTAGAATGCGGTGCGATTTGTTTTAGTTTTTTTTTGAGCTCGTTCCAATCTTTGGTGTTTGCCCCCTTTTTTTTGTGGGCGTTTTTTAAAAATTGAAGCACCGTATTGTATAGTTGTTGGTCGGTAGATAGTTTTTCCATAGTTTAATGCCTAAAATGCCTCATCCCTGTGAACACCATGGCTATATTTTGTTGGTCACAAGCTTGGATCACTTCGGGGTCTTTGACAGAGCCACCGGGTTGTACTATGTATCGAACCCCTGCTTGTGCACAAGCGTCTATATTGTCTGGGAATGGAAAAAACGCATCGGAGCCCATGACGACTTCTGAAAAGATCTTTTTTTCTAGAGATTCTAGAGTTTCACCTTGGGGTAGGGGCATCCTAGCGACATTGTCTCGCACTCGAGGCTGGCAAAGCCTTAGGTTAGAATCGATACGATTGGGTTGTCCTGGGCCAAGCCCCAAGATTTGAAAGTATCCGGGTTCGTATTCGTATCCCATGACAATGGCATTGGATTTGGTGTGTTTGGTGACTATCCATGTGAAACGAGCGAGAGCTTCTTTGTTAGGAGGGAATTGGGCTTGAGTCACACATTCAAATTTTTCCCAGGTGCTAGCATCGCGATCTTGGACTAAAAGCCCGCCAATGACATGCTTATAGACTTTTCGCGGCATAGGCGCTTCTAATTTCCCTACCTCTAATAAGCGAATATCTTTAGATTTGTTTTGTAAAAACTCAAGGGCATCGGGGTCAAAAGAAGGGGCTATTAAGATTTCTACAAAACGGCCTTTTAAAAATTGAGCTGCTTCTAAATCGACATTTTGAGTGACGGCGATCACAGAGCCAAAAGCAGAAACAGGGTCACCTTCCCACGCGGCTTCAAAGGCGTCTTTTAAGGTTTTACCGGTAGCTAGACCACATGGATTCATGTGTTTTACAATAACGACGGCGGTGTCTTGGTGAAATTCTTTGGCCATTTCTAGAGCGGCATCGCCATCGACAATGTTGTTGAATGAGAGTGCTTTGCCGTGGAGTTGTTTGGCAGAGCCTAAGTTGGCTTCGTCACAGTGAGCTTCTTTGTAAAATGTGGCGTTTTGGTGGGCGTTTTCGCCGTAACGCAAAGGGCTGGGGTCCACAAATTCTAAATTTAATTTAGGAGACATATATTCCTCAAAATTAAAAAGCCTAAAAGGCTTGGTTTTTGTGCATTGGTGTATTTAATACAATGCTATGGTTTACAGATTCAAAAAGGTGTGAATTTGAGTCTTAATATAGTAATTTTAAGGTGCTTTTTGCTGTAAAACTTGTATTTGTTCGTGAGCCCAGCTTTCAAAAGAGTCATTTTCAATCTTTTCTCGAGCTTGTTCCATAAGTCTCAAATAAAAATGCAAATTGTGGATACTCGACAAAGACAAGGCTAAAATCTCTTTGGCATTGAATAAGTGCCTTAAATAAGCCTTACTAAAATGGCGGCAAGTATAACAATCACAATGAGGGTCAATGGCTTCCTCGATCATTTGAGCATATCGGGCTGCCTTGTAGTGAAGCACCCCTTGACTTGTAAAAAGCATCCCGTTCCTTGCATTTCTAGTGGGCATCACGCAATCAAACATATCAACGCCTTTCAAAATCAACTCTAACAAATTCCAAGGAGTCCCAACGCCCATCACATAACGAGCACGATCTTTGGGCAAAAAATCGGTACTATAATCTGCAATTTCATACATAATATCAGTAGGCTCTCCCACCGAAAGCCCACCCAAAGCATAAGCATCGGGATTCAAATCGATCAATTGCTCAATAGCCTCTTTTCTAAGATCTCGGTGCATGCCACCTTGTGCAATCCCAAAAAAATACTGGGGATAACCATGCAGGGGAGGGTGCTCCCTCAAATAATCCATAGCCTCTTGGGTCCATCGCTTAGTAAATTTCAAAGAATGCTTAGCCTCTTGAACAGTACTAGGATAAGGCGTACACTCATCAAAAGCCATAATAATATCGGCTCCAATCTCTCGTTGAGCTTGCATCACACTTTGCGGACTAAAAAAATGCTTAGAACCATCGATATGACTCCTAAACTCGACCCCATTTTCTCTAATTTTACGAAGCTCCTTGAGACTCCACACCTGAAAACCCCCACTATCCGTCAAAACAGGCCTATCCCAAGCCATAAAGCGGTGAATCCCGCCAGCATTTGCAATCAAAGGAGTACCGGGACGCAAATACAAATGATAAGTGTTCGCCAAAATAATCTTAGCGTCTATCTCTTTAAGGTCTCGAGGGCTCAGCCCCTTCACGCTTGCCGCAGTACCCACAGGCATAAAAATAGGAGTCGAAATCTCGCCGTGTGCCGTAGTCAATCGCCCGAGCCTTGCCTTTGACGACGCAGAAGTTTTTAACAATTCAAAAGGATTCATAAACGCAATTTAGCTTAAATCGTAGGATTTGGGTAGTTAGAAGCGCCTTTAGCACTATAAAAATCAGAATACCAAAACTTTAGCCCAATCAAAAATACCCACAAATCTGGCATACATTTCGCACAGCTTCCTTAACCCGAATCCCCCCCAAAAAAGCAGCCGTTCATCTCTAAATAGTCTCCTCCTCGCCATTTCGAGGGAATCCCTGCGAAAATTGAGCCAGAAAACAGGGATGCGAGTTTGAAATGTGGGTGAAGCTGTGCAAAACGCGGTTTTTTTTTAATATGAGAGAATATTGTGCGAAAATCGTGCCAGATTAGTGGGAAGTGGTTAGTGTTAGAGATTTTATGCAATTTCGGGATGGCGACAAAGATACTGTGCGAAAATTGCTACACTGAGCCAGTCAAAGTGCGTGTCAAAGATGTATGGAATCACGGAGTTTATGCGAAATTTGTGCTATAAAAGTGGGATGAGGCTGTGCGAATCACTTTGACTGGACTGTGCTGCGAAAATCGTGCCAAAGATGAGGTGAAAACTTCTTTTTTTTTAGGAATGCTAAGTCTTTATCGTCATTGCGAGGGAATCCCTGCGAAAATCGTGCCAGAAAACAGGGATGCGTGCTTGAAATGTGGGTGAAACTGTGCGAATCACTTTGACTGGACTGTGCTGCGAAAATCGTGCCAAAGATGTAGGGAATCACGGAGTTTATGCGAAATTTGTGCTAGAATTTGGTGTTTATCTCTAAACACTAAGAAGTTCCTATTGAAAAACAGCCAGGCGTGTGTGAGACTTCATTTTTAAAAGCTATGAAATTTCCTAGTGTATTGAATTTAGAGTTTTAACTTGGATTTGTCGCTTGAGTTCAAGAAATAAAAAAAACCGAAATTCAAAGAAAATCGGTTTTCAATAGATGATGCAGGGATTGAACCTGCGACCCGCTGATTAAGAGTCAGCTGCTCTACCAACTGAGCTAATCATCCATAATAGGACTTTTAAACGATAAAGACAAAATTAAAACATCTTAGGGAATTTTTCAAGCTGTTTTTTAATTATTTTAAAATAGCTTAGTCCTTTGTATATACTTTATGACCAATATTGAACTTTTAGAATATTATTTATCCCATTTGGCGATAGAACGCAATTTGTCGTCGGCAACTATCCAGAGTTATCAAGAGGATTTGCGACATTTTATTGCTTGGCTAGATCAAAAAGATACAGCGTTAAAAGATTTAGAGCTTTCTGATTTAGATGTGTTTTTAAATAGTTTGTCTGCCGAACGAGACTATAGCCCGACTTCGATTGCTAGGCATTTTTCGAGTTTAAAGGGTTTTTTAAGGTATATGCAACAAGAGTCTTATTATCCTCATTCTACTGAATCCATTTTGGCGGTGCCCAAAATTGCCTCTTATTTGCCCGATTATTTGTCGGTAGAAGAGGTGGATAGTGTCTTTGAAGAAATTCAAAGCCACTCCAAAAGTCCAATACGAGACACAGCTTTATTAGAGTTGCTCTATAGTGCAGGGCTTCGAATTTCAGAGGCTTTGCAGCTAAGGTTAGAAGATCTGGATTTAGACAATGAATGGATAACGCCCATTGGAAAAGGCAACAAACAAAGGTTAGTCCCTTTGGGAAGTAAAGCAAAAGCTACACTTAAAGTCTGGATCCAAGAAGAACGACCCCTACTCCAGCCAAAACACAACACTGTGATTCTCAACAGGCGAGGGCAAAAACTTTCTCGAATGGGGGCATGGAAAATCCTAAAATCTTTCACCCAGCACCTGACCAAAAATGTTTCTCCACACACTTTTAGACACTCTTTTGCCACGCATTGTATAGAAGCGGGCATGGATTTGCGAGTTTTACAAGAACTTTTAGGGCATGCCGACATTGCAACAACGCAGATTTACACCCATATCGACAGAGAATTCATCCGTGAAGCCCATCGCTTGCACCACCCCAGAGAAAGGGGGATTTGATTGAATAAAAGCCCTAAAATTCAACTAAAATTTTTGGTTCAATCTTGTAAGAAATTATTTGTAAGTCCTTGTAAATTATGAGCTTAAAGAAAATGCTTAACAAGTTTTTAGAGGGGTTAAGTGATTCTATTCTTTTGGAGTGAGTAGGTTCTTAAAACTTAAAAGCTACATGAAGATTTTTATTTCTGCTGAAGCTTTTCTTTGTGGTTTATCTAAGGCTAAAATTTAGTAAAATTATTTATGAGCAAATCTTTATAAATCTATGAATTAAAAGGACTTATAAAAAGTATTTGATGGTAAAACTGAAAGATTATTAGAAGATGCAATCTAAAAATCACCATTCTATTTCGCCTTCTTGCACTATTAAAACTAAAGAAAAATTCTTTGTTTGTTCATTTTATCAAAATCTGTGAAAATCATAGGATGCGTGCTTGAAAAGTGAAATGTAGCTGTCTGCAAAAAGCATTCCAAGAATGTACCGTCATTGCGAGGGAATCCCTGCGAAAATTGTGCCAAAGATGCAGGGTGTCACGGAGTTTATGCGAAATTTGTGCCAGAAAACGCAGTTTATCTTTAAGTACTAACCACGAACCGCCCAAGTCTTCATTATGCGGTTATCCATGCGAAATGTGTGCCAGAAAACGCTGTTCATCTCCAAATTAGCTCTGAATCTTTAAATACTTCCCACTTCCCACTTCCAACTTCCTACTTTAAAAGCCAGGCGTGTGTGAGACTTCCTTAAAAGAGCTTGTATTTTTGAGGGTCTTTTAATTTTGACCTTTTATTTGCTTTATTTTTTCTATATTTAATGTTGATTTAGACGATTCTAATTAAAGGATTTACGATGGCAAAAAAAGTGCAAGATGCTTTGAAAGATTTGGTTTCTTTGTGTAAAAGACGAGGTTTTATTTTTCCTGGTTCAGAAATCTACGATGGTTTAGCGAATACTTGGGATTATGGTCCATACGGTTGCGAGCTTAAAAGGAATATTAAAGACCTTTGGTGGAAAAAGTTTGTGACAAGTCGTTCTGATGTGTTGGGTTTGGATAGTTCTATTTTGTTGAATCCAAAGGTATGGCAAGCTTCTGGTCATGTGGGTAATTTTTCGGATCCTTTGGTGGATTGTAAGTCTTGTAGAGAACGCTTTAGAGCCGATCACCTTTTAGAGGAAAAGCTAGGCGAAGGCTGCACTATGGGCAAAAATTTCAAAGAAATTGCAGAAATGATTGTCGAGAATGAGATTGAGTGTCCAAAGTGTAAGGCCAAGGATTTTACAGAGCCCAGAGCTTTTAACTTGATGTTCAAGACCGAGATGGGGGCTGTAGAGGGTGCTGGTAATATGGTGTACCTAAGACCAGAGACTGCTCAAGGGATTTTTATTAATTTCAAAAATATTATGGACAATGTGCGTCCTAAAATTCCTTTTGGTGTGGGCCAAATTGGAAAGTCTTTTAGAAACGAAATCACTCCGGGTAACTTTATTTTTAGAACTCGAGAGTTTGAGCAAATGGAAGTGGAGTTTTTCTGCGAACCAGGGACCGAAGCCGAATGGTATAAATACTGGAAACAGTTTTGTATGGACTGGTTGGTCGATGATTTAGGTGTTACTAAAGAAAAGTTACGCCTTAGAGAACATACTGCCGAAGAGTTGTCTCACTATTCCAACGGGACTTCTGATATTGAATATGCTTTTCCTTTTGGTTGGGGAGAGCTGTGGGGGATAGCAAGCCGTACAGATTATGATTTGACTCAACACCAAAATGAATCTAAAGTGAAACAAGAGTATTTCGATGCTGCACAAAATAAACGATATATTCCTTATGTAGTAGAGCCTTCTTTGGGCGTGGATCGTTTGTTGTTGGTCTTGCTTGCCGATGCTTATGAGGTAGAAACTTTAAAAAGTGAAGACCCTTCTAAACCCGATGATACCCGCGTGGTGCTTCGTTTCCACCCTGCTGTGGCTCCAGTCAAGGCGGCTATCCTTCCATTAGTCAAAAAAGGGAAGGTCAAAGAAGAAGCCCAAAATATTTACAAAAAACTTTTGAATCATTTTTATGTAGAATACGATGAGACTCAATCTATTGGTAAAAGATACCGTCGTCAAGATGAATTGGGTACTCCTTACTGTATTACTGTAGATTTTGATACTATTGGCGAAGGAGACGATGTGAATCCTGAGTTAAAAGGTACGGTAACCGTTCGTGAAAGAGATTCTATGAAACAAGAACGAGTGGCTATCGAAGATCTTGAGTTATGGTTGTTTAAAAATATAGCTCGATCATAGGAGGTATTATGCGTATCCGTATCACATTCATTGTTCTATTGAGTAGTTTTTTGCTTTTTTGGGCATGTGGAGATGACACAAAGTCCCCAAAAGATCAAAATCAAAATATTGTTGTGACCGAGCCTGCTTGGCATTACAAAGACTATTTAATTTATGCCGACGGGCGAGTGACCGATTTAGACCACCAATGGATTGGAAACTATTCGTTTGAAGAGCAAGTGATTCGAGATTTAGATGGAAATATTATACTAGAAGCTGTGGATTTATCTACTGCTCCTATTATAGAGCCTACACTCCCTTCTGATTCTACTCATATCGAAGTTCCAACAGATTCTACTCCTACAAATCCATTAGATTCTGTATTTCCAGTGCTACCTCCAGTAGATCCAAGTAGTAGTTCAAGTATTCCTTGGAGTTCTTCAGAAGTTTTTCCTGTAGATTCAAACACCCATTTGAGTTCATCTAGTGATTTTGAGCCCGAAATCCAAAGTTCATCTTCGAGCGAAGAGATCATACCAGATCCTACTAAACCTTTAGAGTCTTATCCAGTTGCTTCTTACCCTGATATTAGTTCTAATCCAAATAAAGGCTGGAACACTCGATATTGGGATGCTTGTAAACCACACTGCTCTTGGATTGGAAATGGAGATCAAGGCCGAGCAGATACCACCTCCGAAGAATCTTACCAAGCGACGATGACTACTGTTAGAAATTGTAATATCAATGATGTTGAAATCCCCACTTTTACATTGAGCAAGGCAGTCCAACAATATTGGATTGGTTGGGAGGGAGTACCTAGTGCTTGTGAAATTGGTAAAAAGGGTGCATTCACTTGCACTGATATGGTTCCCGTGGCTGTGAATGATACTTTGGCATATGCTTTTGGGGCTGGACCAGCAGGGACTGTGTGTGGTAAATGTTACCATATGCAATATGATGGTTCTTTTAAAGATGTAGGCCCTAGCAATGCTCCCAAAGCCACGCACAAAGCTTTAAAAGGAAAGCATTTGATTTTAATGTCCTCTAATATCGGCCACGATGTCAAAGATGGGCAGTTCGATGTGATGGTTCCTGGGGGTGGGGTAGGAATTTTTGATGCTCTCTCCATCATGGTTTCTCGAAGTGATATCGATTGGGGGGAACAATATGGTGGTTTTTTAACTGCTTGCCAAAATTCTTTGGGTTATGATGCCAGTTTGTCTTCTTTTCAAACTTGTATTCGAAATAAATGCACCGATGCTTTTACTGGTTTTGATAATTTACTCAATGGTTGTATGTGGTTTGCCGATTGGTACATGGCTGCAGATAACCCCACCTACAATTGGGAAGAAGTGGAGTGCCCTCAGTATTTGTTAGACAAATACCTTACCACCATCAATCTCACTCGCCACAATGACTTTAAATACCAAGATGATTGGTCCACTTATAAAGGCGGAGAGCTAGAAACTCAAGTCTGTAATGAGACTGGATGCCCTTAAAATTTCAATTAAATAGCACAAAATAGTGCTATTTTTTTTTATTTATGTAGTTTTAAACTATGAATAAATCGATTATAAGTATAGCTTCTAAAAAGCCTCAAATAGGTGAGCGAGTGTTCATTGCAGATGGTGCTCGTTTGATTGGTGATGTTAAAATAGGAGATGATTCTTCTGTTTTTTTTAATTCTGTTTTAAGGGCAGACATTGCTTCGATATCGATTGGAAAACAAACTAATATTCAAGACAATGTGTCGGTGCATTTATCTCATGACTTAGGGGTTAGTGTGGGTGACAATGTGACTGTGGGGCACAATGCTATTTTGCACGCTTGCACTATTGAAGATTTTTGTCTGATTGGCATGGGTTCTATCATCATGGATGGGGCTCATATTCGAAAAAACTCTATTGTGGCGGCGGGGGCATTGGTCCCTGCGGGAAAAGAATACCCCGAAGCTTCACTGATTGTGGGTGTCCCTGCTAGAGTACTTCGATCTTTGACTGTCGAAGAGATGCAAATCACAGCTCGTAATAACTATGCTTATGTGGATTTAAAAAACAAATATATTGAAGGGTTTGAATAATGTATCATTTTTTTTTCTTAATCAATCCAATTAGCGGGGGTGGACAAGGAAAATTCATATACGATTTTATACCAGAGATTATGAGTTCCATGCATTTTAAAGAAAATGAATGGCACGCTGAGTTTACTCAGGTAGAAGATTTAGACAATCAAATTCAAAAGGCTTTAGATTCTACTGAAACTTTGATTGCAGTGGGTGGAGATGGTACCATTTCGCATATTTTTTCAAAATTTTTAGAAGCTAATTCGTCTCCTAAGCTTAAAATAGGGCTCGTGCCCTTGGGTACAGGCAATGATTTAGCCCGAGTCTTAAATTTATACAAGAACTTTTTAAATAAAGGTTTGTTGTTTTTATTTAGAAATTTGGTTTCTGCAAATACAAGCCCTTTGGATATTTGGAAAGTCAATGGTCAATACGCTTTGGTGAACTATTTTTCGAGTGGAATTGATGCAAGGATTGCTCATGATTTTAATAAAGCAAGAAAATTAGGACTCATCAATTCGACTTCTATTGTGGCCAATAAAATGCATTATGTAAAAAGATTTATTAAAGACAGACACTATTTTTTAAAAGAAGGCAAGGTGACTATCACCAATCCATGCACTCAATTGAAAAAATCTTACCCTCTAAAAGGTTATAGGACTATTATCATTGGAAATATCCCTAGTTTTGCAAGTGGCTCTAATCCGTTTTATAAATCCAATAAATCAGACAAAGTTTTAGAAGTGGTGATGGTTCCCAATTTATTTTCTTTTGTAGGGGCTATTTTATTAGGCAACATTCCATTTTTGGGCGTTTTATACAAAAAATATTTTTTAAAGAGTATCAAAGCCAGTGCTATTGAATTGGAACTCGAACCCAGTGAGTTTCATCAGTTAGATGGCGAAGATATGAGTCAAAAATTAGGTGAAAAAATCATTATTGAATATGGAAGTCAAGCACAAATCCTTAGTCTCTAAGATAAATCCTATCCACCTCTCTGAAATAGAAGCTTTTTTTTTGTTAGAAGCCAAAAAACAAGAGAAGGACCTTTATGTCGATGGTTTTTCGGCCATAGCACATGCCAATGCAAGTGCTATTTCATTTTGGACCGAGTCCAAATTGCCCAAACAATACCATCACATAGATTTTGGCCTTTTATTGGTTCCCCTAGATTTTATACCCTCCTCTCATAAAATCAGGGCCTGGATCCATTGTGAAAACCCTTATCATGCAATGGTGCAGTTTTTAGAACATTTTTACATAGCTAAAAGAAAATACGCAGCCCCTAAAATTGCATCCACAGCAAAAATACACCCCACCGCAGTGGTAGAAGGAGAAGTCAAAGGCCATGCTACTATTGGGCCTCATTGCTTTGTAGCTCCAGGTTCTGTGATAGGGGAGCGATGCGTCTTGGAAGCGAACAACACGGTTTATTCAGATGTAGAAATTGGTGAGAACACGGTTTTGCAAGCAGGGGCTGTACTAGGGAGCAGAGGTTTTGGCTTTTATGAAAATCAAGGGAAATCGTACAAGGTACCTCATTGTGCCGGGGTGCGTATAGGTAAAAACTGTGAAATTGGAGCCAATTCGGTGATTGCTTCTGGATTTTTATCACCTACTTTTATCGGGGATCACTGTCATTTTGATTCTTTTGTGCAAATTGCTCATAATTGTTGGCTAAGCGATCATATTTTTATGGCCTCTCAATCGGGCTTAGGGGGTTCGACTATAGTGGGTTCTGGAGTGAAAATTGCTGGGGGTGCACAAGTGGCAGGGCATTTGAGCATAGGCAAAAATGCAATCATAGCAGCCAAAGCAGGGGTCACAAAGAATATCGCAAGCCATGCAATGGTGGCGGGTTTCCCAGCCATAGAAATTAAAAAATGGCGAAAACAGATGATTGCCCTTCGAAATTTAGGAGCTTCTTTGTGAAGATTTCAATGGAATCAGCTTCTTTGTCTTATCCTCTTGCAAAAGCAAGTGTAGAGCTTGTGAAAAGGCACCGAGCCATGGTTTCTTGGTATCATCAAGGTGAACTTTTGTGGCAAACGGGCAATGTAGACGCATTTAAAAAACTTCATAGCTCCGTTAAAAGGACCACTATTTTATCTTCTAAAACCACAAGCATCGCTTCTCCCGAGCATTTGGCCCCTGTCTTTGCTCTTTGGAATCAATATTCTTTTGATATTCATTTGGAGCAAGATGAAGTCCCCATGTTAGATGGCAGTGCATTAGCGTGGTTTCACGCCATTCGATCCATGGCTAAAACTCCTCAAGCACTTGGTTTTTACGATGTCCCTCTACACGAAGAGTGGGAAATTCCTGGTGGTTTTGTCAAAATCAGAGAAAATGATACTTTTGAAGTAGAGTATTCATTAGACAATTATTATTTTAAAGACTCTTCACTGGTTTCTATATATGGTCCCGAAGATTTATACCCTATTTTACAGGCTAGGAGTTTTATTTTCTTAGAAGACTATCAAAAAGCAAAAAAAGCTGGTTTATTAAAAGGTAGCACTCACCAAAACGGTCTTTTATTAGAGTCTAGCCTTTTAGAGCCCATAAATCTACTTCATGGAGCTCCTTTGCGACACCCTCAAGAGATTCTTTACCATAAAATCTTAGATTTAATAGGAGATATTTGTCTCCATACCACATTTTTACCTAAATTAAAGATTCAAATTCACAATGGTGGCCATACCAGCCATCATCAAATTTTACAGAGGTTACTATGTCTTTATTAGATACACTTCCAAAATCTTCTACTCCAGGTGTTTTATACGATGAGTCTGTAGTGATGGATATTTTACCACAAAGAGACCCTTTTAGATTTATTAGTTATGTAAAAGAAATGAACCTAGAGGCAGAATTTCCAGAAATTATTGCTGTTAAAGAAGTGCACGCCGATGAATATTACTTTAAAGGACATTTTCCTTCGGAGCCTATCATGCCTGGAGTGCTTCAAGTAGAAGCCATGGCACAAGCAGGCTGTATTTTAGGCATTCTAAGACACGAAGCCGAAGTTGAAGGAAAAAGACCCGCTTTTATGGGTGTAGATAAATGTCGTTTCAAAAAACCGGTAGTTCCTGGAGATGTCTTGACTATTAAGGTGGTATTAAAAAACTTTAGAAGAGGGATTTTGTTTTTTGATGGAGAAATATACAAAGGCGAAGAAATGGTTTCCAGTGCTTCTTTAACGGCAGCTATGGTTTAAGTGTTGTTTTATCCTACAACAGAAATATATATAAGCACATAAAAAGACGATCTTTCTATTTAAATTATGGATATAAATCTTCTAAAAATTTTGTTTCCTCTTTTTTAAGTTTTTAGAAGAAATTTTAAGCCATAGTCGAAAGGAGTCTTTATGAATAGCGGCAATTTAAAGCGTATTTGCTTATTTCTCATCTTTTTCTCTTCTTTAAGCTTTGCAGATTGGAGTGTGTTTTTGCTCATTGGACAATCCAATATGTCTGGACAAGGCTCTATCCAAAGCGAAGATCGTGCTTCGAACGAACAAGTGAAGGTGATGGCTTTTAGGGATTGCAATAACTTAAATAGAAAAGATGGGCAGTGGTACACAGCGGTTCCACCTCTTCATGACTGTAACGAAGGTGTGGGTCCAGGTGATTGGTTTGCAAAAACTCTCATTGAAAAAGGCTACAAAGACACCATTGCTCTTGTGCCTGTGGCCATAGCTGGTGCAAGCATCGATATATTTGTAAAAGGTTCTTATTACAACATGCAGTCATTTCAATACAACCCTCCATCGGCGGTGGGCAATTATCCTAGCCGAAATTTATACCCATGGGTTTTAGAACGCTTACAAAATGCACTAAAAAAAGGAAAACTCCAAGGCATATTGTTGCATCAAGGAGAATCTGACAATGGAAGCAATACATGGGTCACTCGAGTGTCAAAAATAGTTTCGGACTTAAAAAATGATTTGAATCTAAACGAAGATGTGCCTTTTTTAGCAGGAGAATTGCCTTACAATGGATGTTGCAAACTCCATAACAATGTGATCGCACAAATTCCAAGTAAAATTCCAAATTCGGCCGTAGTTTCTGCCAACGGTTTAACAGGGATGAAGGATCAATATCATTTTGACACACCCTCTTACCGAGAGATGGGGAAACGCTATGCAGAAGCTTATTTAAAACTAAGACCCATTAGCTCCGCTGAAACACCCTCTTCTAGTTCTGTATTTTCCTCTTCCAGTCAGAATCCATGGGGCAATTCTTCTTCATCGAGTCAAAATCCTTGGGGCAACAATTGGTCATCTTCGAGTCAAAACCCTTGGGGCAACAATTGGTCGTCTTCCAGTCAAATCCCTTTAGATGACTCCTCACTTTCTTTTCAGAAAAAAGGTGCACTATCTCCACTCCAAATAAATCAACTACAAATGCATATTGTGGGCCGCTCCATATGGATTGAAAACAATCTCCACCACAGCTACAAGCTTTTTGACCTCCAAGGGAACTTGTTATCTCGTGGCTTATTGAATAAAGCTCAAAATCAAATCCAAATCTCTAAACCTGGCCATTATATTATAGAAGTCGATAAAAAAGCCTATAAAATTTCAATGTTTTAATGAACTAATACAGTTTAACACTCTAACGATAGAGAATAAAGTCTCACACACGCCTGGCTTCTGAAAAGCGTGCCATAAAAGCTGGGATGCGTGTCTGGAAATTGGGATGCGATATTCTGCGAAAATTGTGCCAGAAATGAAGGGTGATTGCTTTGCGAAATTTGTGCCAGATTAGTGGTTAGTGTTAGAGATGTTTTGCGGAAATCAGAGGGGACGGTGCGAAAAGTAGGATGTGATATGCTGCGAAAAGTGCTACATTGAGCCTGTCGAAGTGCATGCCAGAAACGCTGGGATGCGCGACAGAGGTACTGTGCGAAAATCGTGCCAGAAACGCTGGGATGCGTGTCTGGAAATTGGGATGCGATACTCTGCGAAAATTGTGCCAGAAATACTGGGATGCGTGACAGAGGTACTGTGCGAAAATCGTGCCAGAAACGCTGGGATACGTATCTGGAAATTGGGATGCGATATTCTGCGAAAATTGTGCCAGAAATGAAGGGTGATTGCTTTGCGAAAATTGTGCCAGATTAGTGGTTAGTGTTAGAGATGTTTTGCGGAAATCAGAGGGGACGGTGCGAAAAGTAGGATGTGATATGCTGCGAAAAGTGCTACACTGAGCCTGTCGAAGTGCATGCCAGAAATGCTGGGATGCGCGACAGAGGTACTGTGCGAAAATCGTGCCAGAAAACGAATTGAATTTCCAAATTAGCTGTTAATCTTTAAATACTTCTCACTTCTCACTTTCTACTTCAAAAAGCCAGGCGTGTGTGAAACTTCCATCAATAAATAGTGATTTAATTTTTTGTTTAATGGATGGTGGATCCGTCGGGGGCTTCGCAAGTGAGGGGTTTTTGGTTGATTTCTAATCGGTTATCAAGGTAAAAGATGCTTTTGTTTTGAACTTCTAGTTGGATTTTTTGAAAATCTTTGATTTTGAGCTCTCGATTTTCTGATGCTTCTATGTTTTGAAAGAATGCCCGTTCTCCGATTTTAGATTCAGGGGGTACGCTGACTAAAGAAGTTTTTTTGTTTTCTGTTTCGCCTGCTAAAATCATGCCCGAGCTCATGACACCGCGTAAGGGGGCGGCTTTGAGGTTTGCAAATAGTAAGACAAGACGGCCTTCGAGTTCTTGAGGGCTGTAACTGGATTTGATGCCCGAACATACGATTCGAGGCTCTGCTTCGCCAGCATCTATGTTTAGTACATATAGTGAGTCTGCGTTGGGGTGGTTGGTGACGCTCAATATTTTGGCTACTCTAAGGTCTAGTGCCGCTGCAACATCTTTGGCGAAGAGGGGTTTTTGTGTACTGTTTTGGGTTTTTGAGGTGTTTGTGATTTCTATTCTTGGAAACAATACAGACGCTTTTCCAAAAACTTCTCCACCTTTTAGTTTTCCCCAGTTTAAATCATCTAAAGATTCTAGTTTGCTCCCAAGCATATGCAGTGCTTCTTGAGCTTTACTAGGGATAATTGGAGATAAAAAGCAAAGAGATATTCGAAGGGCTTCGGCCGAAATAAAAAGTACTGTGCCCAGTTCTTCGCGTAGATTGGTGTCTTTGGCTAGTTTCCATGGGGCTTTAATTTCTAAATAACGATTGACCATGCGTACTAAACTCATAATGTCTTCTATGAGTGTAGAAAGTTTCACTTGTTCTATGTTTGTATAAACTTTCTTTTTCAATTCTTTAGAATATTCGATGAGTTTTTGGGCTTCTGAATCTATTTGGGTGGCAGCAGGCAATACACCATTAAAGTGTGTCTCGACTAATTTATAAACTCTGTTGGCAAGGTTGCCTAAATCATTGGCTAAATCACTGTTGATGCGTCTTTTGAAAGCGTCGTCACTGAAGGTGCTGTCTAAACCGACCACCATTTCTCGGGCTAAAAAGTATCGAAAGCTATCCACTCCGTATTGATCCATATAGTCAATGGGGTTGACTCCAGTGCCGCTAGATTTGCTCATTTTGCTTCCATCGATAAGCCACCATCCATGGGCTAAAATATGAGTGGGGAGTGGAATCTCTAAAGCCATGAGCATAGTGGGCCAATAAATAGCATGTGTAGTTAAAATATCTTTTCCAATCAAATGGTACGAGGCTGGCCAAAGGGGAGCACCGTTTTTGAAGTTTTTGTTTTGTACCGCACTCACATAATTGATAAGGGCGTCAAACCACACATAGGTCACATAGTCAGTGTCAAAAGGGAGGGGAATTCCCCAGCTTAATCGAGATTTGGGTCTGCTGATGCATAAATCGGTGAGTTCTTGTTTTAAAAAGCCCAAGACTTCGTTTTTTCTAAAATCTGGGAGGATCCAATTTGGATTTTCTTCGATATACTGGATGAGTTTTTCTTGGTATTTTCCCATTTTAAAGAAGTAGTTTTTTTCTTTGATCCACTCTACAGGGCGATTCCCAATTGGGTCTTTTTGATCCACCAGTTCTTCTTCTGCAAAAAATCGTTCTTCGCCAACAGAGTACCAGCCTTCGTATTCTTTGGCATAAATTTCACCCTTGTCCCAAAGCTTTTGAAGAGAATCCGAAACGAATTTTTTATGATCACTATCCGTGGTGCGTATAAAATGGTCGTATTGGATATCCATTTTATTCCAGAGTTCTTTAAAATGTAAATTGTACTCGTCCACATGTGCTTGAGGATCAACGCCTCGTTTTTGTGCCGCTTGTTGGACTTTTTGCCCGTGTTCGTCGGTGCCTGTTAAAAAAAAGCTTTCGTATCCAAAAAGTTGGTGGTATCGAGTGAGGATGTCGGCAAGTACAGTGGTATAAGCGTGACCAATATGAGGAGCGTCGTTCACATAGTAAATGGGAGTTGTGATATAAAAGTTTTTCATTCACTAAATTTATAAAAATAATTTCAAAAAAAAAGAACCCCTAAATGTTTTAGAGGTTCTAATTTTATTTATTCTAAACTATGACTTAGTAAATTCGACCAATGAGGTTGCCGTTCAATACAAAGTCTCTGGAACTGCCATAACTATGGAAACCAGCAGACAAAGTGAAACGATCGGTTAAAGATTTTTCAATATAGAATGCACCTAAGACATCTTTGATCTTTTTACTATTGGTTTTATACACAGTCTCGTGTCTGTCGGCAAGGTATTCTGCTTCAAGTACGATTTTGTCAATGACACCAGGAGTGAAAAGGATCCCGCCGGTCAAAGGCATTTTCCAATCTACAACCACAGTCCTTGAATGTTTGTAACCTTTTTCATCGATATATGTCTCTGTAGAATCAGAGCCTAAGTCTAACATGGCTACTTCTCCAAAAAGAGCAAGTTTATCATCGATTAAATTGAGTTTTGCCTTTAAAGAAACATTTGTTTTTACATCGGATTTACTGGAATAGACTTTGTCAAAAATATTGGTTCTAAAAGCCAAATCAACCTCTATCGCTTCTAAAGAAGGAAGGTCTCTAAATTGAGCCAAACCACGGAAGTCACCGGTATTTAAGTATGGACCTGTGCTAATGAAAGCAAACTCAAGGGCTAGATTTTCGCTTGGAGTGAATCCAAATTGCATCATGTTTTCGGCTTTTTGAGTGGACTTGAAACCAATCTTATACCCGTCTATGTAGCCACCAAAATAGTCTCCGTGTTTGTCGGTGTTTTCCCAACGACCCAATTTAAAGTTAAAGTATTTGGTGCGTTGTAAAGCAGAAGCTTCTCTTAGTTCTAAAATATCTCGGTACTCTAATTCGGTGTTTTTATCTTCTGTGTAAACATAAGTAGGGTTCACTACCAAATCACCTGGGTAAACAGAGAAAAATAATTTACCAATAAAACGATCTGTTTTAGTCAATAAAGACAAGTTGGCGCGTCCAAACCACTCTTCCAAGTTATGACCATTTAAATCGTCTTCGGAAGACCAAAAAACTTTACCAGCTTGGATTTCAAAATTAGAACCAAATTTAACTTGGATTTTTTCTTTTTTTTCTTTTGTAGTAGAAGCACTAGCTTCAGAGCTTGCTAGCTCGCTATCGAGAACATCTTGAGTGTCTTCTAGCTCTGCTTCGGCTTTGGTTTCTTTTGCTTCTGCTTTCACCTCTTTTTTAGGGGCATCGGCTTTGGCTTCTTTTGCTTCTGCTTTCACCTCTTTTTTAGGGGCTTCGGCTTTGGCTTCTTTTGCTTCTGCTTTCACCTCAGTTTTAGGGGCTTCGGCTTTGGCTTCTTTTGCTTCTGCTTTCACCTCTGTTTTAGGGGCTTCGGCTTTGGCTTCTTTTGCCTCTACTTTTACCTCTGTTTTAGATTCGGTGTTTTTTTGAGCAGAAGCGTCTGTTGTTTTTACTGTTTCGGCTGCAAAAATAAAACTAGCAGTCAAAAGTAAAATGAATAATAAACGGTTCATAAAGAGTCTCCTGAATTTTGATCCACTTGTATTTAAACTTCGTTATAGAGTTTAAACCACATACTATTGTAAATTTTAGTAAAAAATTATAATATTAAGTATCAAATTTTATAAAAATATTATGTTCTAACCATGTTTTTCAAAAATAACCTCATATTTGTTCTTTTATTGTGCTTTTTTTCACATTCACAAGTTTTAAGTGTATATAAAAAACCCGATCCTCAATCTCCCATTCTAGGAGAACTCAATCATTCTGACTGGTTGACCGAGATGCCTATTCCAGAAAAAAAAGTCAAAAAAACATATTTTGTGAAAGATAAAAAGGGAAAAAGAGTAAAAAGAGTAAAATACGAGACTCTAGTCCCCAAAGAACCGCCTCAATTTGTACCTATTAAATCAAAATTTGGTTCAAACTATGCTAAACGGGCCGATTTAGCTCGATATTTAGAAAGAAAAGCAGATATTAGTGGCACATATTCTTCTAGTACGGGCTCTGTGGTTTTAAAAAAATCACCTAATAATCCCGGGTTGTTTACAATCATTATTTTAAATGGGCCAGAATTGGATAGGGCAGAGTTTGAGGCGAGTGATTTAAGTGTCAAACGCATGAAAGGTCATCATCGTTTTACTTTTCAAGAGCCAGGGTGTCAATTAAACATAGATTTATTCAACTGGCAATTAAAGGTTGTAGAAAAAGGCTGTAAAGATTACAGTACTCCTAATTTTAGTTTAGCAGGAGAATATTTTACTTATACCGAGACCTTAAGAGAAGCAGAGGTTTTTCAATTTCCAGAAATAAAATTCACCTATAAAAAGTTTTTTTGGTGTCCAGAAGGACCTGACTCTTGCGAACACACCAAAGATGAAAATGGCAAAGTCACTATCACTTGGAGTTTAGATGGAAATGGCTTTATCGAAAGAAAAGCCGGAAAGCACAGCCATGTTTACAGACCTTACGAACGAATTATCCCCAATAAATCCGAGTTTTATAAAGGCGAAAAACCCATCATGCTCAAAACTAAGCGAACCGATATGTCTAGTGAATGGATGATTTGGTCTTATTACCCCAAAGCCAAACGATTTAAAATGGTACGAGCTGGGACCAGGCCCGATGCAGCTTACACCGAAGTATTTGAATAATGTTGAAAGTTTTAGAAACATGTAAAATATTGTATCTGGATTTATCAGTCATAGAAATCCTTTTAGATTTGAATCACTCTGATTATCCAAAGATTTCACAAGCTCTGGATTTTGCTTATCAAAAAAAGATTCAAATTTATGCCTCTACACTCAGCCTAGAAGAATTAGCCAAAAGTGCTTTTTCTCAAGGGCAAGAGATTTTAGCCAGGCAATACAAAGCTTTTTTCACTCACTCCAAAAACTTCCACATTCAAAATATAGATGCCGAAGTCGCTTTTAAAAGTGCAGAGTTTAGATCTAAGTACGGTCTTAAAATTCAAGACTCTTTACAATTAGCCTCGGCTTATGTGAGTGCTGCCGACACAGTCCTAAGCATGCACTCCGCCTGGAAGTCAGTTGCAGAAGTACCGGTGTTTCTTTTAAGTGAAATTTAAATAATTTCGGTCCAGTAACGGATGTGCTCGTTTATAAAAGAAGAGTTATCAAAACTCAAGTTAAAAATTCGAGCTATTTTTTCTACAGAATAGAGCATGGGCTTATCGGACCAACCCAAGTCAGTTTCTATAATTTTAGAAGTAGAATTGGGATAATATTCACGCATTTTTTCTGCAATTTGTTTCCAACCCACCCACTCGGTACTCAAGCCCAAAAACACTTCTTCGTTTAAATCGGATTCTAAAATACTCAAATACAATTTTGCTTGTTGAGAAGCGTGTATAAATTGAGTGCCGTCGTTTTTAATGATTTCGATATCTTTATTTTCTTTAAAAGCCCTTGCTATATTCAAAAAACGGCGGTCAGGTTGAGTGCAGCCATCTTCAAAAGCAGGATTGCCAAAAGTATAACCTGGTCGAATCACATTTCTAGTCATTTGGACTTGAGGGAAGTGTTTACCATAACCTTGTTTAAAGCCCAAAACAAAAGCCTCACCAGCCGATTTGGTGGCTCCATAAAGATCGATAGGTAAATTCGCAATGGTTTCATTCATCACAGAACGCATTTTGCCCATAGCGGCGGTACTCGAAGTATAGATGAATTTTTGACAACCAGCAAGAGCTGCGAGTTCTAAAAGTTTTACGGTAGCACGAGTGTCATTTTCGAGCATCGACAAAGGAGTCTCACCCCAACCAAGAGCAATGTGTATACAAGCATCTGCTCCTTCTAAACCTTTGGCCAAAGATTCAAAGTCCAAAAGCGATGATTCTATCATAGTGACTTTATCGTGTTCTTTTAGAGAGGGGATTTTATCGGGGTGTCTAGTGGCTATCACTAATTCGTGCCCTTTATCTAAGAGTTCTTTTGCCACATAGTGGCCAATAAAACCTGTACCGCCAGTTAAGAATACTCGCATAATAAAACCTATGAATATATTAAACCATAAACTTTTGTACTGATAGAGGAACAGACCAATCCAACAAAAGTCGAAACACTCATCATTAAAATAGTATTTTTTACATCTAAAGGACAGTGTTTTTTTTTAAGTTATAAAATTCAACATTGTTTTCATGTGATTCTAGCAGATTATCTTGCAAATATCTATACTTGTATTTGTAAATTGGGTTTTAATCAATTGAATAGGTGGTAAAATGTCTCGTTTAAGAGTTTTGGTGTTGATGGGTGGATTTTCTTCTGAACACGATGTTTCTGTAGTCAGTGGCACAGGAATTATTCGAGCCATTCACCCCAAAAAATACAATGTACACCCTGTTTTAATACAAAAAGATGGCACTTGGATTTGGTCTTCAAGAGAACTCACTCCTTATCAAAAAGAAAATTTTTCTTTAAATTACTTTCTGGCATTAGAAGGGAAGTCGGCCTGCAAAAAAAAGAACCCTGCACTTTCGGAACTTCCCGATTCTGACATTGCGTTTTTGGCTTTGCACGGCAAATGGGGAGAAGACGGACGCGTCCAAGCACTCTTAGAAAACTGGAAAATCCCCTACACTGGCTGTGGAGTTTTGGCCTCTGCACTTGCTATGGACAAAATCAAAAGCAAAGAAATTTATGCTTTCAACAAGATTGCCACACCAGCCCACCGAGTTTTACATAGAAATTCTTTTAGTGGTGATCAATTAGTCTCTATAGCAGATGAATTAAAATTCCCTTTGGTGATCAAAGACCCAACTGGCGGCTCTAGTCTGGGCATGGGTATCGCTAATGACCTAGAAGAAAGCGAAAAGATCATTTCTGAATTATTCCAAAACTCAAACACCTTGCTGTGCGAACAATATATTCAAGGAAGAGAATTTAGCTGTGCCTACATAGAAGGTGAAAAACCCTTGTTTCCCACAGAATTACGCATGACCACTCGAAAGTTTTTTGATTTCGAAGCCAAATACAATGGCGAATGCGAAGAAATTACTCCTGCTCCATTAACAACGGAGCTCACTGAACAAATTCAAAAACTCACTCAAAAGGCTCACGAATCTTTATCGGCCAGTGTTTACAGTCGCACCGATTTTTTAATGGACTCTAGTGAAAAAATTTGGGCTATAGAAACCAATACATTGCCTGGATTCACCCCAACTTCTATATTGCCACAACAAGCAGCTCATAACGGTATTTCTTATAGCGAACTCATAGATATTATCATCCAGAAAAGCCTCAAGGTGACTCGCTGATGGCCGAAACATACGATTTAATTTTAGATTCTTCTCGGCTTGGAATAGCAATGGGACTATATTCAAACGCAGAAAACTACGAAATCTATGACCACGAAGCACGGGGAGAGTCTGTGAATCGCCTACTAGATACGCTCCTTTTGCAAGCCAGCACCTCCTTAGAAAACATCCATAGGGTCATGGTCACTCTGGGGCCAGGTTCATTTACGGGACTAAGGAATGGCATCGCCTATGCCCAGGGCTTGTGCTTCTCTGGAAAACGCGAACTATATGGAGTCTCCACACTCCAGGCCCTCTCGGCTCAAGCAAAAAATCCAGCAGAAAGCCTTGTGATAATCAAAGCCAGACCAGAGCATTGGTACCTACGAAAGCAGGGCGAAGAATCTTTTTTATCCACCACAGAACTTTTAAAAAAACTTAGCGAAGCCCCACAAAGCACGACTATTTTGGGAGACCTTCACGCTCAAACACAAACAGAAATCCAAAACAAAATATCACAACAGCAACAGCATTTTGAACTCATCGAAGACAAAAACATCTCCAAATTCAGAGTCTTTTTTGACACTTTAGTCCCTTCATTGGTGCAAGAAGCCAACTACATACAAGCTTCTTATGCCCAAATTTAATAGCCAGGCGTGTGTGAGACTTCAAAAACAAAAAAATCTATCGAAACCTTCATCAAAACAAATTCAAAACTGAAAACCAGCACATCATTGAAAAACACATTTATGAAGCATTAAAAAATAAAAGTTCTGTTTTTAGAACGAATTTCCATCGAAAAAATCATCTTTTTTAAACCTGTTTCCATCGGAAAAACTCTGCTTTTTGAAAATTCATATTCTTAAAATCCTTCTAAAAAAAAAGCCTTCGCTGTTTCAAAGTTTCCACTGGTTTTGTATGAAGTTCCAGAAGCGCCTAGCCAAAAGAAGCGTTTAGAAGCTTAATTTTGATTTTTTTCTATAAGAAATTCCTTTTTTGGACTGCATTTCAAAAAGTTTTGTAGTTTTACATCTGTATGCTATTTAGAAAAATACAAATAATCGATATAGAAGCAATTTTTGAGATTCAAGAGGAATTGAAATTTCAAACTTGGAGCCTTTCGCAGCTAGAATCCAGCATAAAATCTGGCTTAGGTTTTTTAATAGAAAAAGAAAGCGTCCTTGCCTATGCTTTTTTAATGCCAATACAAGATGAAGCCGAACTTTTATCAATAGCTGTTAAAAAAGACTATCAAAAACAGGGGATAGCCTCTTTATTATGGAAAAAAACTTTAGAATATTTAGAAAACTTAAAAATTCAAAAAGTGTATTTAGAAGTTAGAGCTTCCAATAAAATAGCACAATCTTTTTACAAAAAAAATGGTTTCTTAGAGATTTACGAACGGAAAAACTATTATTCTAACCAAGAAAACGCAATAGTGATGCAATTCAAATTTTGAAATTCTAAATTGTAAAGAAACCGTGCGAAAAGGAATTCACATGAGTCGAATTTTTGACAACTTAAAACATCTAAAAAAAACACAACAACGCCGCCAAAGGTTAATCTATACATTACTAGCAGTACTGCTTGTCTTTTTGATACTCTTTTTTTATTGGTTTATCTCTAAAAGTGCTTTTATCCTAGTGAAAAATGACACATTTGAAAAAGTATCTTGGGCAGTGGTTTTAGATGGTCAAGGGGTTGCTTTAGAACGCTCGGACTATATAAAAGAACAAATGCTCCAGCACAAAGTCGATTCAGTCGTTTTTTTAGGCAGAAGGGTTTTCAAAAACAAAAATAATGCTGATTTTTATGCCGAAGAGTTTTTAAGTGATGGAAAAATCGATAGCGGTCGTGTATTTTTATTTCATCACAATGACCCATCTACCATAGAAGAAGCTAGGTCTTTGATTCCATGGCTCCAACAAAAAAACATAGATACCGTATTACTCGTCACCAGTACACCTGCTACCCAGCGAGTGCACAGAATATTTTCTAAACTCAGTGGAAAAACTCCCGTCTTTATCACTGTAGATATCCAGCACTATACTTTTAGAGCCCATAGATGGATCTTTGAACGAGAATCTAGAAAAGAATGGCTCAAAGGCTGGCTCGCCCTGCTTAACTCTTATATAGACTTGTGGGGAGAAAAACCAATAGAAGTAGACAAAAATAAAATACCCAATGTGTATTCTGTCAAAGAAAAAAAGTTCATCAACAGCATAGAAAAACCAAAAAAAACTCCCGAAACTAAAACACCAAAAATCAAAGTCAGTCCAACAGAAAAAGACAGCATTCCAATGGAACAAAGCCCCTCCACACTCGATCCTTTGGATAAAAACACCTC
This sequence comes from Fibrobacter sp., assembly GCA_012523035.1. Lineage (GTDB taxonomy): Bacteria > Fibrobacterota > Fibrobacteria > Fibrobacterales > Fibrobacteraceae > JAAYJH01. The sequence goes on along the minus strand of JAAYJH010000060.1, from coordinate 7,158 downwards.
AAAACCAGAAGCCGATACCAGCTCCAAAAACCCCGACAAGCAAAACCCCTCCTCAAGTCACAAAACCAAATAAAAAGGGGAGGGGAGACCTTTTAACTTCCACCCAAATTGTACTCAAGAAGGAATTTCAATGAAAAACTTTAAAGAAAAAGCGGATCTTATTTGGCGAGTGGCTAGAATTTTCATTTAAATTTCTAAACATTTTTCACAAAAAGCTTCTTTTTTTATGAATAAGTTACGAGTTCATTTTGCCAATGCAATTGCATTTTCTTATAAAATAAAAAATGTTTTTCTTAACTTAAAGTGTTTTATTATACGAAATTGAATGTATATTATGGATAACGGAACCTATGTTGCATCCCGTAAGATCTGCTCATGGGTCTTTTTTTTATAAAATTTTCTATTTGCTTAAAATCTGTAACAAGGGTGAAGCTTTAATAAAAGAATTTTGGAAATCTTGTTAAGCAGATATTGATAAAAAGAATTTATCATCATTCAAATGGTTTATAATTTCTATCTTATCTAGTGTAAAATTAAATTTTATTTTTTGTGCTAGGCTTCCATAATCCAATGAGGCTTTTGTTGGGCCTGAGCATGAGCCAAAAGTTAGGGCCAATCAATACTAGATCTCGGATCAGAGAGGTCCAAGCTTCGTTTTTGTTTTGGGATCCTTCGATTTGAAAACAGCCACAAACAATGTCTAGGTCGTGAAATAATGCCCATGAGAGTGCAATTATAAAAGAGATGAACATTAAGAAGATGGCCAAACCTGCTTCTCTTGTGTATGGGGTGAAAATGAGAGCCAAGCCAAACCATAATTCAAATTGTGGATAGATAAGAGCAAAAAAGTTATTGATAAAACTTGGTAAAAATTGGTATTGAGCTACTAAAGTGGCAAATTCGTGTGGATCCTGAATTTTAAATATACTTGCTGCAATGAACATTCCACCAAGGCCTAGTCGAAGCAAAGTTTCTAGCATTTTTTGAGAAAATGTTTTGTGGAGTTTCCATGCAGGAATGATTAATATAGCGGCGATGACAATGGCTACAATCCCAATATGCATGCCGTATTTCCATGCATTTGGAAAAATATTTAAGAAGAATTCTTTGTCTGTTAAAGTTAAAAAAGTTTCTGGAAATGAAATTTCTGCAATTCCAAATGCAGTGAGAAGTATGGCTACAAAAAATAAAATTCCTGGTAGTATCATCATTGTTGTTCCGAGGCGTCTAAAACAGGTTGAGAACCAATCCACTCCACTGATTTAGAATTATCTGTGAAGATATTGTTGATTACAGCTAGAAAAAAACTGAAAACGCCCAAAATGATGAGCATTTTCCAGTTTAAACTTTTTAAATAGTCTATAAACTTTGTTTTCATATGCGCAAAATATGAAATTATACCCTTAGAGGCAAGTTTTTGTTTAATTTTTTATTTAATTTTTAGACGGAGCGTTGATCGAGATGTGCAAATCTTGCAATTGACTAATGTCTATAGCACTGGGACTGTGATCCATGGGACTAGAGGCACTGGTGTTTTTGGGGAAAGCTATAAAATCTCTAATGGATTCTTGGCCTTCTAAGCTTGCAATGATTCGGTCTAAACCAAAGGCCAAACCGCCATGCGGAGGGGCACCATATTTAAAGGCATCTACAAAAAAGCCAAAGTTTTCTTGGACTTGTTCGGCTGTGAGACCTAGCAATCGAAACACTTTTTCTTGTATTTCTGGTTTGTGAATACGGATAGAGCCTCCGCCTATTTCGACACCATTGAGGACCAAGTCGTAGGCTTCTGCTTTGCAGTTTTTGAGATCTCCGTTGAGCATAGCTTCTAGGTGTTCGGGCATGGGGCTTGTAAAAGGATGGTGCATGCTCACATAACGATCTTCTGATTCGCTGTATTCAAACATGGGGAATTCGGTGATCCATACAAACTCTCTCTTTTTAGGGTCGAGGAGTCCTTTGATCCTAGCGATTTCTAAACGGAGTTGCCCCATGGCTGTGGCCGCTATTTTTTCTGGACCAGCGATAAAGAACATCATATCAGAAGCTTCTGCTTCTAAGGCTTCTTTAAATGAATGGAGTTGCTCGAGGGTGAAAAATTTGGCCACTTGAGTTTCTACTTCGCCACCTTCTTTGACGCGCATCCAAACTAAGCCTTTGGCTCCATATCGACCCACATATTCTGTGAGTTCATCGATTTGTTTACGGGTGAAATCCACACAGCCTTTGGCGGCGAGACCTCTGATTTTGCCTCCAGACTTATACACATTGTTAAATACGCCAAAATCAGTGTGACCGGCAAGCTCGGTCACATCTTTGATTTCTAAATCAAAGCGAAGGTCCGGCTTGTCTGATCCATATTTGAGCATGGCCTCTGTATAAGGCATGCGTCGGATAGTAGTTGGTGGCTCAAAATCCCACACTTTACCAATAACTTCTGTTACAAAAGAGTCAAAAAGTTCTATCACAGCATTTTGATCTACAAAAGACATTTCTACATCGATTTGAGTAAATTCAGGCTGTCGATCGGCTCTAAGGTCTTCGTCTCTAAAGCATTTTGCTATTTGATAATAACGATCCACACCAGCAATCATTAAAAGTTGCTTGTATTGTTGTGGACTTTGAGGTAAAGCATAAAATTTACCCGGATGGACTCTAGAAGGGACCAAGTAGTCTCTGGCTCCTTCGGGTGTGCTTTTACAAAGTACAGGAGTTTCTATCTCTTCGAACTCATTTTTATTAAAAAAGTGATGCACTTCTTTTAAAAAACGGCTTTTTAAGAACAAGTTCTTTTGAATCCAAGGCCTTCTGAGGTCTAAATATCGATACTTTAACCGCAATTCATCGTTTTCTCGAGCAAGTTCTTTGGGGTCGTTGATAGCCAATGGTGGGTTTTCGGATTCGTTCAATATTTCTAATTCATCCACTCGAACATCAATCATTCCTGTTTTTAATTTTGGATTTTCCATCCCTTCTGGGCGTTTTTGAACCACCCCTTTGATACTAATCACATATTCATTTCTAAGTTGATCGGCAATTTGGTGAACTTTGGTGTTGTGTTCGGGGTTAAATACCACTTGGGTTTTTCCATGTTTATCTCTTAAATCTACGAATATAACTCCGCCTAAATCACGACGACGATCCACCCAACCAGAAAGAGAGACGGTGTTACCAATATCGTTGAGGCCTAATGCACCACAATTGTGAGTTCGTTTCATGCTGAATGTCCTTAAATGAGGAAGTTTTGTGTGAAATATAGAAAAAGTCTATAAAATTATGTGAGAATTTTATTTTTTGAATTAAAGCTAGGGACTCCCTAAGTTTTTAATGCTTTTCTTTTTTGCTTTGGTTTTGTTATCTTTTTATTTTATTCGATGACTTTAGTTCATACTTTGGAGTGATTTTGAAAGCGAAAGCCGCAATACCTTACTTTTTTTCTGTTTTTGCCATTTCTTTTTTACAAATGGGGCTTTTTATTTTTTTCCAAAGGTGGCTCTCTTTTTCTTTTTCAGGAAATGAGCTTTTGTGGCGTAGTGTTTTGCTCCAGGTCTTGCTTTTTTCTCCATACATTTTGGTGGTATCTGGTGCCAGTTATTATTCTTCTCGCTTTCCAAAAAATAAGGTGATGGCAAATACAGCCCTGTGGATGACTGTGGTGCTTAGTTTAATAGCCTGGAGTTTTTCTTTGGGTTTTGTATGGGTTTCTTATTCTTTAGTTTTTTTATTTTCGATTTTTGCTGCTATCGAAAGCCCTGCAAAACTCGCTATCCAAAAAGAACTCTTTGGAGAAGACTTAATTGCTCTTTCTAATGCATACCAGTCTGCTTTTTCGATTTTGGGTGTGGTGGCTGTATCATATTTTACTATGGCTTTGTCACCTTCGGAATCTTCTTTTTTTGCTTATGATTTGTTGCCATGGATTTTTGTGTTGCTGGGTGTTTTCGCTACCATTTCGGCGTACAATATTCCTTTGAAGCAAGTGACTTCCAGAAAGGTCCAATGGAGATCTGGCTCTAGGATTGTGAAGGCCACTTGGTCTAATTCTTTTTTAAGGTTCTGTATTATTGGACTTGCTATTTATTGGGGTTTGGCTCAGGTTTTTGTGCTACTCTCTCAAGGTTTTTCAGCAGTACACTTCTCTAATATGCTTCGTAATACTCTGGTGTTTTCTGCGATTGGTTTGATTTTTGGTTTTTTTGCTGCTGCTAGGGCTTCTAGAAACTTTATAGAAACCGGGTTGATCCCAACTTCTGCCTTAGTCACTGCTCTCACTATGTTTTTGGCTGCATTTGTGACTAACGAAGTGCTCCAAGCTTTGCTTTATGGAGTGGTGGGATTTAATGCGGGGCTGTTTTTTGTCTTGGTCAAATCTTTGTTGTTATTGAGCACAAAACCAGCAACGGCTGGTCGCATTATGGCGGTGGCCAATATGATTCAAATGCTGTTTTTGTTTGCTTTTTTAATATTACAATTTTTGGCATTATCTTTGGTCCCTGTCTCTTTAGAGTATTTTTTTATACCACTAGCTCTGATTAGTTTTATAGGTTTTATTTATTTGCTTTATCAAGCACCGCAAGCCCTTTTGAGAGCGATGTTGCGGGCTTTTTTTGTGTTTAGATATAAATTAAAACCAATTGGAGTCAAAAACATCCCCAAAACGGGGCCTGTATTGTTGGTAGGCTCTCATTATAGTTTTATAGACTGGGCGGTCTTACAAATGGCCTCTCCACGCCCTTTGGTGATTGCCAGTAATCGTAGTCGTTATGATTTTTGGTTTTTAAGTCCTCTCAAAAAACGATTAGGGATTATTTTCATTGATAGAAGAAACCCAAGCTCTGCCATGGAAGAGATCAAAGAAGCCCTTTTAGAAAATAAAGCGGTGGTTATTTTTCCAGAAGGAGAAGTTTCTAAATCTCCTTTTATTAGTCGATTTTCTATTGATTATACCAGTGCTATTCAAGGGACACACGCACAAATCATCCCTTTTTACATCTATGGTTTGTGGGGTTCAGCGTACAGTCATGACTCGCAGGCACTTATGCTTCCAAATAAAACAGCACGATTAGTTTCGGTGGGTTTTGCTCCTCAATTAGAGGCAAGTGTTTCTGAAAATCAAATTCGAGAGGCTATTCGTGATCTGTCGGTTCGGGTGTGGGAACAAAGCATTAGACATTACAAATCTATTCCCGATTTAGTGCTTCGAGCCATTCAAAAGAAACGCTTCAATGTGGCCGTGTATAGTGTGCTAGGGGAGCATAGCTCTGGATATGATTTTGTGGCTAAAACTTTGTATATGATAAAGAAAACTCAAAGAGAAACTGGGTCACAATCAAAAATAGGCTTTATGTTTCCTCCCGGATTAGAAGGCTATTCTACTTTTATTTCTATTGTAGCCAGAGCTAAAATCAGTGTGAATTTAAACTACAGTCATGCAGCAGAAATAGTTTATAGTTGTATTCAAAAATTAGAACTTAAAACGGTGATGACCACCAGGTTTTTTTATGACAAATTGTGTCAAAAAGACGCAAAATTTAAAAACCTTAGTTTAGATGTTCGCTTGATTTTTGTAGATGATTTATTGCAAGATAGAAGTTTCATAAGTAAAGTTTATTATTACTCTCTAGCTGTTTTTTCCCCTGCTTTTTTACTTCAACAGGCTTATTTAAAAAAACAAAAACTAAAAAATACAGCGACCATTCTTTTTAGTTCTGGGTCCGAAGGTGTACCCAAGGGCATTATGTTGAGTCAACACAATATATTAAGCAATATCTTACAAGTAGATTCGGTGGTTCGACTTAGAGAAAGTGATGTCGTATTGTCTCAAGTCCCTATGTTTCACTCTTTTGGTTTGACAGCTAATATTTTATTGAGTTTAATCAATGGCACACCCAGTATTCCATGCCCCGATACTACTGATATTAAAACAGTAGCACGTGTTTGTGCAGAATTTAAGGCTACCGTGTTTATGGCCACACCTACTTTTGTGAGGGCTTTTAATTTGAGTCGTTGGGTGCACCCCATGTGTTTAGAACATGTGAGGATTGTGCTCTCTGGTGCAGAAAAGGTACGCCCCGAACTCAGAGAAGCTTTTAAGATTAAATTTGGAAAAGAAATTTTTGAAGCTTATGGGTGCACAGAAACTTCTCCTTTGGCGACCTTAAATGGAGCAAATGTACTTTTGGATGACTTTTTGACAATGGAAAAGTGCAATCAATATGGTACTGTGGGTATGCCTATACCTGGAACTCAAATTAAGATTGTAGACCCCGATTCTCATCAAGAACTAGAACTCGAAGAAGAGGGAATGGTGCTTGTGGCTGGTCCACAAGTCATGCAAGGCTATTATAACGAACCCGAAAAAACAAAGGAAGCTGTGATAGAAATGAATTCTCACCGTTGGTATAGAACTGGAGATAAAGGCTTTATAAATCGTGATGGTTTTTTAACTATCGTGGATAGATATAGCCGTTTTGCAAAACTAGGCGGTGAAGCTGTGAGCTTGGGGGCGGTAGACCTCCGTATTCAAGAAACTAAAATTTTAGATGGAGCTGAATTTGTCTCGGTAGCGGTGCCAGACATTGCCAAAGGTGAAGTCATAGTGGTGCTTTATAGTGGAGATTTAGACCCATACCAAGTGAGCCTTGCACTTAAAAAATCAGGGATGCCTCCTTTGATGATCCCAAGAAAAGCAATACAATTAAAAGAAATCCCCAAATTGGGTACTGGAAAATGGGATTTTAAAAACATAAAAAAAGAAGCAATGAAAAGGATCTAAAAACCTTGAAGCATTAAAACTCTGTTTTTCTCCTTTTGAATTTGAATTAAAACCTTGGACTTTCATCACTCCAAAGTTTTTTTAATGAAGTCTCACACACGCCTGGCTGTTTTTCAATGGGAACTTCTTAGTGTTTAGAGATAAACACCAAATTCTGGCACGCACTTCGACAGGCTCAGTGTAGCACATTTCGACAGGTTCAATGTAGCACTTTTCGCACCGTCTCCCTCTGAATTTGCATAACATCTCTAACACTAACCACTTCTAACTTCTCAATTTTCAAGCACGCATCCCCGCATTTCTGGCATGATTTTCGCATCACGCTCCTCTCAATTTTCAAGCACTCATCCCCGCATTTCTGGCATGATTTTCGCGTCACGCTC
>JAAYJH010000059.1 GCA_012523035.1 Fibrobacter sp. | reverse complement strand
CATTGAATGTTTCTACATCTTCACTAGTCATATCTGAAAGTAAAAGTGTTTTACCTTTATTCTTAGTCGCATCGACAATTTTTTCTAAAATCTCGTCGTTCCAAGAGCTTAAATTAGCTGTAAAAATAATGTTTTCCGAACCTTGCAAAGAAGCTAGAGCGTCTTTTGTTTCAACACTGTTGTCTAAAAAACAAACTTGTTTCATTGCGGACTTCAAGTCAATTTCTTGAATAACAATCAACTCTTCTTTAACTTGATAAGTTTTTTTACCTTTATGAAGCAAAGTCAGTTGAAAGGTATAGAGCCCTTCTTTTTTTGGACATTTAATAGTATGAAGCCCCAAAGGAATGAGACTTGTTTTACCCACAGACTCCGTTTTCTTTTGAGAAAAAACTTCTTTACCAGAAGAGTCTAAAATTAAAAGTTCTATATCAATTTCTTCGAACCGATCGTGATTTAAGAAGGCCAATTGAAAGGTAGTTTGGCTATTGACACTCACCACATTTTCAAATCCAGAGATTAATATTTTCGTAGGAGTGGTCAATTCTTTAATAAAATCATCTAAATCTTTTGACTTTCTATTTTCATCCATCAAGCCAGAAAAATCGGTTCCAAAGTCGGCCCATTGGTCTAAAAAATAGCCTGCAACCAGAGGATTGCTCAGTAAAGCCGAGCTTTGAGCTAGTTTGCTTCGAATAGCAATTTGTTTAGAATTTTCAATAAAGTCTTTAACAGATGACCAAATAGAGAGTTTTTTATCATCTACAAAAGAGTTCAATTGTTTATAAAAAGCTTTCACAGCTTTATCATTTTTACTCCCTCGAGGACCTTTCAAGCTAGTGGCGTCTTTAGGCAATAAAGTGTGATTTTTTAATGTGACTAAAAGTTTTCCATTAATATCTTTTACAAAGTTTTCATAGTTGTCTTGAAACTGGCTGTCTCCCAAAGTAGAATCAGGAATAATCACATCTTCTACACCCTCTTTAGAACCATATAAAGATAAAAAATAACTCAAATTTGCACTTGGACTCATTCGAATATGGAGTCTATGGGCAGCATGCAGCAATATGCGTTCGTTAGTGATACCCATTAGTTTCCCTGTATCTTTTACAAATGATTCTTCGTTATCTAAATACACACTGTTCAAATTACTAATAGCAGGTCTGGTCAAGTCAAACAAGTCAATATGTTTTAACAATTTAGTCCCATTTTCTAAAACTAAAGTTCCATTTTCTGCACCTATCACCCAAGCAACAATAGAGGGGTGGTGTTTTTGTTCTAAAATAATGTCTTTAATTAAATCTTTTGCGTAATCTAAACCTTGATCTGTGGAGCGCATCATATGAACTGGAAATTCTTGAAAAACCAATAACCCCAATTCGTCACAAATATCCAAAGCCTCGTTAGAAAGAGGAGCTCCTGGCGAACGAATGGCATTGAAGTTTAGTTTTTTTACTTTTTGTAAATCTTTACGAAGTTTTTCATTAGCACTGGTCCAAAGACCTCCTTCACTCCAGTGTTGTGAATAATGGAGACCATGGATCTTAATGATAGAGTCATTAAAATAAAAATCACCTTTGATACAGTCAAACTTTCTAAAAGCGAAGTTTTTAACCACAGAAAAAGAATAATCTGGATTTGGTTTTGTCTTGGTTGTTTTAGACTCTATTTGCACCTCAATTGCGAACAGTCTTGGCTTTTCCAAGGTCCATTTAAAATCTTCTTCTTTCCAATCTTTGATCTCTAGATTAAAGCGGTGAGATCCATTTTCCTTTTCAATTTTTAAATCTTTATAAATCTCAGAAACTTCTCCTTTTGGGTTTTTCATTAAGATTCTAAGCCTACAAAAGTGATTTCTTGGATTATTAAAAGAAACGGCAACAGCGACTCGTTCTTGATCGATGTCTGGTTCAACTTGTAAATCCGAAATAAAAACGGCATTTCCCAAAGTCAAAGAAACGCTACCGTAAATACCTCCAAAAGGATATTGAGTCCATGGAAGTCCCACTGGCTTTTCTTTGGGTTGTGCATATCGTTCTCGGGTTTTACCTTTAAAATCTACGGTAGTTCCAAAATCAATACGACTATTAGCAGCACCAATATTGGCAACACGGATCACCAAAAAATTAGATTCCCCTAATTTAATAGCTTTAGATGTTTCCAAAGTAAAAGAAGAATAAGAACCAAAGTGCTCGCCAATCAATTTACCATTCAGCCATACCAAAGCATGGGAAGCAATCCTCTCAAAGTTCAAAAAAATTCGTTTTGAAATCTCATTTTTATCCACAAAAAAGTGTTTAAAATAATAACCTGTATCTTGAGTTAAGAACATTTTCTTAAAAGAGCGTTCCCAAACATGAGGCACTTGTATTTTTTCTGTGTTTTCTTGAGGATTCGCATACCATCGATTCACAATTCCAACATCATCGTCATCCCAGAGGAATTCCCATTCGCCATTTAGATCTACAATCGTATTCATTCAAAAGTCCTTTTAAAATTACTAATGTAAATTTAGTAAAAAACAAATAATTTAAAGTCAAACTTAAAAAACAAGCTTGAAATTTTAACATACAGAAGTTTAAATGAAAAAAAAGAAGATTGAAGTTTCAGAAGCGCCTGGCTTTAAAGATAGATAGCACTCCAATAAGTCTTATGAACATTGCTTTTTAAATTTTCAAAAAAAATCAGATTTTTTCCTTGAAAAATAGGTTTTCCATAACATAACTTAGTAACTCCTTAAAGGGTGTCACGCTTTTATAGATAAAAGCTATATATTTTGGGTTTTTCATGATTTTTTTCTATTTTAGAAAGAGCTTTGTATTTAAATTTTTAACCACAATCTTTTCAAATGAATAGACAATGTCGGAGACTTATGTTCAAAAAAATATTACTTTTTTTAAGTGTAGCTTTATGGGCTCAAGAAGCACCCATAGGGATACCTGTAGAGCCAAGCTTAGAAGAGGCTAAAGCCTTAAAAGCACTCTCTGGTAAAATTCAAGGAAAGATCGTTTGGTCCACCAGTCGTGCCAATTCAAAACACGACATTTGGATTATGAATGCAGACGCCACTCATCCAAAAGCTTTAACTCAAAGCAATCAAGTGGATTGGTTTCCTCGTATATCTCCAGATGGCACTAAAGTCTTATTCAATCGCTCCAAAAGTGGATGGGTCTCAGAAGACCAAGCTAGCGATCCAGAAAAATGGGATTTATGGATGATTGACATCGATGGCCGTAATGAACAGCTAGTGGTTTCAAATGCCACTTGGGGTACTTTTAGACCAGATGCAAAAAACATTGTGTTTTCTAGAGCCTCTAAAGTTTTCCTAATGGACTTAGAATCCAAAAAAGAAACTATGATCTTAGATGGAGAAAAGGCTTTTAACACCAAGGGAGTGATCTTACAAGAACCTAATATGTCACCCGATGGCAAGCATATCGCCATGACACTAAGAGGAAGCTTACGAGAAACTGGGGTGTGGGACATAGAAAAAAAAATATGGACCAAATCAGGAGGGGGTTGTCAAATCGATTGGTTTGCAGACGGCTCTAGGCTTTATCGTGTAAATTCTACTGGAAATGGTGGGACCGCCGCTCCTAGTGAAATCCTGTGGTTCAATGTAAAAGATGGAAAACCAGTAGAAAAAATAGGCTTTTTTGGGATTCCAGAAGCAGTCCGACTCATGGATTTACCAGGAAGGCGTTCTCATGAATACTTCCCCAAAGTATCACCTGATGGCAAATGGTTAGTATGGGGTGCCACAGACAAAGGTCATGACCACGATATATACGATTATGAACTCTATTTATGGAAGATCGGTGAGCCTGTTCAAACCGCGACTCGAATCACTTTCCATACAGGAAACGATCGCTGGCCAGACATTTGGCTAGGAAAAATAAAAGAAAAATCTGTTTCCAAAACCCAAAAACAGGAGCCCAGCGCAGAGAAAGAAAGCAAAACAATTCCCACTCAAAATCAATGGATTGAAACGCATGAGTATCGAATTCAAGATGGTCAAAGCGTTATCTTAGAATCAAAATGCGAAACCAATAAAAGTCTCTGTTCACTCTCTGTTTATACTCGTCGAAGCAAACTAGACATACAGATACACTTAGAAACAGATAAAATTTCGGAAGTTTTATTAGAAGATTTAACCGGGGATGGCTTAGAAGAGATCATTGTGGTGACAGAATCCGCTGCTAAAGGATCCTATAAAGATGTTTATGCTTTTATACCTCAAAAAAAAGGTCCCTTATCTGTACTAAGCCTCAATTCATGGAAAAAAGAAAGCCTTCCCAAAAATTATCACTACAGTGGTGGAGATGTTTTTAAAATTAAAAACAAACAACTGATAAGGAAGCTTCCCGACTTTGAAGAGCTTTCTTATTCTTTAAGATTTGTAGATGGTGGCTGGTCTTTTGAATTGAATAAAGACTAACGCACAAAATGCACTGGTCCACTTCGATCTATACATTTAGGTTCTTCTAGAGGATAGCCCAAAGCTACAAAACCATGTACTGTGTGGGTGCTTGGAATTTCAAAGGAGTCTAAAATGGATCGAATTTGAGGGTTTTCACAAATTTGGCTCAATTGGTTAATCCAAACAGAGCCAATACCCATGGAATGGGCAGCTAAAAACATATTTTGCATAGCACAAGTGTTATCCTCTAAGCCCCAAGAGCTCTCTTTTAGATTCGAAGGAATGATAAGGAGGGGAGCATTATAAAGATTATAGCCATCTCGAGATAAAACCTCTCCAATATTTTTAGCCAGATTTTGTATAATCTCATTGTTTGTAACCACAGTAAACTTCCATGTACGACGATTCTTACCACTTGGGGCAGCAAATCCGGCTTTAAGAATCCAATGGATATATTTCTCATCAATGGGTTTGTTTTTAAATTTTCGAATACTTCGTCTGCTCAATATAAGATCAATCAGTGGATTCACAAAATCTCCTTCTATATAGTTTCAATCTTAGATAAAACTTAAATGTTTAGCCTTATAAATAGTTAAAATAAAAGAATAGGTCAATGAATTAGAAAACCTTGAAAAATAGACTATTCAAATTTTACTTTAAAAATAAAAGAGCCCCAACGTATTGAGGCTCTTTCTTAATTTATTGAATCTTAATCTACATTTTCAAATGGAATTAACTCTACGCGACGATTTTGATCGCGACCTTCTTTAGTTGCGTTATCTGCAATAGGCCGTTCAGAACCATACCCAATCGCTCTTACTCGTTTAGAATCGATTCCTTTTTTAACAAAGTAATCCACAACTGTTTGAGCTCTAGCTTGAGAGAGTTTTAAGTTTATTTTATCACTCCCTGTTTTATCAGTATGTCCTTGGACTTCTAAGTTGGCACTAGGAATTTGACGAAGCAAAGCTACAATATCATCTAAAGTAGCGTAACTTGCATTGGTTAATTTATTAGAACCAGTTTTAAAATTAATCCCTTTATTCAATTGACTCAAGTCTTGCTTTTTATCAATAGGGCATCCAACAGAGTCCACCTTGACACCTTCCAAGGTATTCGGGCATTTGTCTAAGTGATCGGGAACGCCATCTTTATCAGAATCTATTGGGCATCCGTTAGAGTCTACAGAAATTCCAGCCGCAGTATTTGGGCATTTATCTAAGTGATCGGGAACACCATCTTTATCAGTGTCTCTAGGGCATCCGGTAGAGTCCACAGGAATTCCAGTCGCAGTATTTGGGCATTTATCCAGATAATCGGGAACACCATCTTTATCAGTATCTAATGTGCAACCCACAGAGTCTACTGGGAATCCAGCAGGAGTATTTGGGCATTTATCCAGATAATCGGGAACACCATCTTTATCAGAATCCAAAGGACACCCTTCATCGTCCACAATGGCAGCAATTGGAGTGTTTGGACACTTGTCTTTTTCATCAGGGACTCCATCTTTATCGGCGTCCATTGGGCACCCTTCGGCATCTACTTCTACACCTTCTTTCGTATTGGGGCATTTATCTAAATAATCAGGAACACCATCTTTATCTATATCAGATGGACAGCCGGTAGAATCTACTTGAACTCCCTCTGGAGTATTGGGGCATTTGTCTAAATAATCTATAATACCGTCTTTATCAGAATCTAATGGACAGCCGACAGAATCCACAGGCACACCCTCAGGAGTTCTAGCACATTGATCTATTTCGTCGGGCACGCCATCTCCATCTGAGTCCTTAGAGGTGAATTTCAAATTCCAAGTGAGCACAGCAGAAGCTGCAATGTGAGGGGTACTTACCACTTCGTAGCGGATAGTTTCCCCATATTTTGTGCGTTTCACTGGGTAAGCGTTTTCTTTATTGTATTTATAGCTTATGTTTGAAAATGCATTCAAACCAACATCTATTCCTAAAGCTAGGTCAAAATTAGAAGGGAGGTGGAAACGAACACCAGGAGTGAATCTAAAGGGATCATCGAGAACTTCTCTTGGAATGGCTGTTTTTTCTACGCGAGTTTCTCCAGAAACTTCAAAGAATAAATCTGTATAGGCAGAAGCAATATAATTTAGACCAGTGGCCCAAACCAGTGTATTTGCACCTTCATTAAAAGGAGCTGCAAAACCAAGGTTGGTGTTCCAGCGCAGTGGAACTTCTTTTTTGGTGAAATCAAGAGTGAAAATCATATTCCCGAGCAAAGCCCATTGATTAGCTGTATATGGGTCTGTGTTACCCCAGCTATTGATGTACCATACTTCTCGTGGATGCATACCCACACCTTTTTTACCTGTAGGTGCAGTAGCTCCAAGCATAAAAGCTAGCTGAAAAAAATCATCTTTAGCAAAAGGAATTCTGTATTTAGCCCAAAACTCCAAATCACCCATAGCTCCTCCATCAAGGTGAGCACTCTTTTTATAAGTGGGATTTACCATATCGAGGTGTAGAGGTAAAAGAACACCCACATCTAAAAAGTCTAAAAGGCCCAAAGCTAGATGAATATTGGTGCTAAAAGAAGGAGAGATTAAATCTAAATTTACTTTTTTCCCATTGGGATAAGAGTATTGACCGTCTTTTACCATGTAAAAGTTGTCGGTAGCGAGACTACCGCCAAAACCCGCTGATAAAGACCATTGACCAAGGGTAAAAGCATTTTGTTGATGTAAACCATCACTTCCTCCCTTTAAACCAGTCTGAGCTAGTGCAATACTAGTCAAACAAAAAACTAAAAATAGGATACTTTTTTTCATAATAGCCCGCTTGAATATAGGTTTTACATTTTATTGTGATTTAAATCAAAAAACAAAATGATATTAAAAATATAACACTTTTTTATTGTGAGGGGATAATATTATTTCAAATCTGCCTTTTATTCCAAATTTATCTTAAAACTAAGGTTTTTTATCTGTTTTTACTCCATGAAAAAACAATTTAAGAGTAATTTTCAATTTTTTTAAATATACTAGCAAAAATAAAGTTTTTATAATTATATTTATGCCTTCAGAGTTTTAGATTAGGAGCTTTTTTTGAAGCGGTTAACAACAATTAGTTTCTCTTTTATAGTGAGTCTTTTTTTGGCGGGCTGTTTTGCAGCACCTGGTATGTTTTTCGGAGCTCAACCATCGGGTGAAGAAGGTGAGGTAGATACCTTAGCGACATTTAAAGGGGCACAGGTGCACTTGCAAAGTATCGGTCCTAAGTCTTTGGTCAAAGTGACTCAAAACGAAATCACTTCCAGTTTGATCAGTCCAGAACTTTTAGATTATAAACCTGAAACTTATAAGTTAGGTAAATTTGATATTGTTCAGGTCACAGTTTGGGAGCATCCAGAGCTTACACTTCCTTTGGGCTCATACAGAAGTGATAACGCTACAGGGCAAATGATCGATGAAAATGGAGAAATGTTTTATCCGTATACAGGACAAATTCCAGTCGAAGGAAAAACAATTTCTGAATTAAAAAACACAATTGTAGACTCACTTTCAAAAGTTTTAAATACACCTCAGATAGATGTCCGTTTAATTACTAGTCAAAGTCAAAAAGCTTATGTTCAAGGGGCTGTACAAAAACCTGGGACTATTTCTTTGTCTGATGTTCCAGTTTCTCTTTTAGAAGCGTTGAATAGAGCAGGTGGTTTGACTGCAATGGGAAACCCTAAATACATAGAATTGGTTCGAGACGGAAAGCTTTATTCCATTGATTTAACTGTTTCCTATCCCGCTGCGAAAGGGCCAGCAGATGTTATTCTTAAAAATGGAGATGTGATTCGTGTGCCAGAAAACAGTGAGTTCAAAGTTTTTGTTTTGGGTGAAGTGAACAAGCAGCAAGCTTTACCTATTCGAAATGGCAATATGAGTTTATCCGAAGCTCTGTCCGAGGTTGGAGGTCTGCAGGTGATGAGTGCAGAAAGTAAAGGGATATATGTGATCCGATCGAATGAAGCAAATTCTATAAATGTATATCACTTGAATTCAAAAAATCCTTTAGCTCTTATATTTGGAGATGCTTTTAAACTTCAACCCAGAGATATTATTTTTGTAGATGCCACAGGCCTTGCTCGTTGGAATCGTTTGATTTCTCAAATTTTACCAACCGTCCAAACATTCTACTACGGTGCTATGTCCATTCACCATGCTAAAGTGGCAAAAGATGATATAATGGGTGTTGATTAAAGTGGCAAAAGATGATATAATGGGTGTTGATAAATGAGTAAAAAAAGTGCTTTTTTATTAGTACGCTTAAATGATGGAAAAATTAAATAAAGCCCTTGGTAATTTTTATAAACTGTATATATTTTCACCAATGAGGCTTTTTAAAACAACTAAACGAGAATTACCTTTTTGGCATCGAAAAAAGCAAAAAGCTTATCGGTTCAATAGGGTTATTTTAATTCTTCAAATGATTGCTGCAATCTTGTTATCTCTCATTATTTGGTTTGGGATTGCAAAAACTATTCATTAGAGGTGTTTATGAAAAAAAAATATAACTTTTCAAATAGAAATGATGATGCATTAGATTTTCCTCTTCCTTACGAAGGAGAAGAAGAGGATGATGAAGTGGATGAAGAATTTGATGACGAAGACGAAGAACAAGACCCCGTCGATAGTCCATCTTCAGAAAGCAGAGAAGATTTTTGGTCGGAATACGGTGAAGATTTAGGTTACGATCAGTGAACTTAAAAAACAATTGTTTTTTTTGGATTTTTATAAGTCTTTTTTCACTGTCTTTTTTAGGTTGTTCTTCTAAACCGAAAGCAACTTTCAATCACCAAGAAAAATTTAGCTCTTTTGTAGATACAGTTTCCTTTGTAGAAAGAGCTTTACAGGATACTGTACCAGAATTTATGATAGATCGTCTTTCTTGGGACAACTATCAATATGCACTTCAAGCCATTGATAACGAAGAGTGGTTGTTAGCGAGGCATTACTTAGACAACTCATTAAAAGCATTAGTCGAAGAAAAATTAGACACTACTTATACCAAGTATAAAGAAGTGGATTTTAACTATCGTCGAGAAATGTCGGTAAGAGTCTTATACGCTTTAGATGAAATCTACCCCAATATTCAAAAACTTAAAAAAGATGTTAAACTCTATCAAGAAAATGAGATTTCTTTAGAAGGACACGAAAATTTTGACGATTCAGGGATTGATTCTACTGATTTAGTTTTGGTAGAAAATTTTTTGGATACTTTGGATTTATCTCAATTTTCTTTACCCTTAGAACTCAATGAAAGGGTCATGAAGGAAATCCTTTATTTATCTAAAGCGGTCCCTCTTTTTACAGAGTCTTCTTTATCCAGAAAAACTCTTTATGATTCTTTAATTGTAGCAAAATTAAAAGAACAAAAAATGCCAGTAGATTTAGTCTATCTTCCTTTAGTAGAATCGGGCTATAAATTAAAAGCATACAGTCGAGCCAAAGCTTCTGGTTTATGGCAGTTTATACCAGAAACAGGGAAACGATATGGGCTCCATGTGGATTCATGGGTGGACATGCGTCGAAATCCAGAGCTTGCAACGCAAGCCGCTTTAGCTTACTTGACTCGTTTACACGACGAATTTGATGATTGGCTTTTGGCAATGGCGGCATATAATTGTGGAGAAGGGCGAGTGCGTCGTCTGCTAAAAGAAAAGCGAAGCCTTCCTGATTACGACTCTACAAAAAGCATCACTTTTTGGGACTTAAAATTACCTAAAGAAACCATGCACTATGTGCCTCGTATTTTGGCTGCTATGGTGATTGGGCATTATCCAGAAAATTACAATTTTACTATAGTTGAACAAAAACTGGATAGTTTCGACACTATTAGTGTTTTTGATTGTCTTCCATTGGACTTAATTGCTAAAACGGTTTCTGTTTCTGAAGATTCTATACGAAGTCTTAATCCAGAATTAATAAAATCCTTTACTCCTCCCGATTTGCCGCAATATCTTCTTCGTTTACCCAAAGGATCACGAGAAGTTTTTTCTGTTGCTTATCAAGAAATGGACAAATCTCAGTTTTCTCGTTGGTTTTATCATACTGTAAAGTCAGGTGAAAATTTAGGATTAATATCTAGAAAATATGGCTTATCTGTGAAAAACATCCAAAAAGCGAATAACATGAAAAACACTAGGTTGGGTGTGGGGCAAAAGTTGTTAATTCCCTTGCCTTCTGTGTCTGTAAAAACAAAAACCGCCTCAAAACCGAAAACTAAAACTAAAATAAAAACACACATAGTGCAGTTGGGTGATAATTTAGCTTCTATTGCTCGTCACTATGGAGTATCCATAGAACAGTTAAAAACATGGAATAGCCTTAATAGTTATGAAAGTTTAAAACTTGCAGATACTTTATACCTTGCTCCACCTCAAGAAAAAATAGTAGAAAAACTCAAAGAGTCTTCTACAGAAAAAGTAAAGCTTCCTTTAAATCATGTTGTATTAGAGGGTGAAACTTATTATAGTATTGCACTAAAATACGGTGTATCTTTAGAAACTTTAATGACAGCTAATGATGCACTCCACAAACGGCTTCAAGTTGCTGATACCATAACCATTCCAAAAGAAAAAGAAAAACTAAAGCAAAGTCCCTCCGATGCTAAATCAAAAGTGTGGACTCCTCCAAAAACAGATGTATATACAGTAAAAAAAGGAGATAATTTATATGCTATCTCTAGAAAAATGGGGGTTTCAGTTTCTGATCTACAAGCTTGGAATAAAAAAGGGGAGAGCACAAGCATTGTTCCTGGTGAAAAACTAAAATTAAAAGCCTCATCCAATACCCATTCAAAAGCTATCTCGACTTCTCCATTAAAAGATAAATCTTCAAAAGAGCAAATCTCTTATCACACAGTCCTTCAAGGAGAATCTCTTTGGGACATTGCTCGTAGATATCAAATTTCAATTGCAGAAATACAACAGTGGAATGGATTAGAAAACACCAAAATTAAAACCGGTGATCGCTTAAGGGTTCAAAAACCAGAACTTTAAATCAAAATACTCTTATGAAGTTCAACAAGAGATTAAAAAATTTAAAAATGTGGGCTTTTTGAATAGTATTTTTTGAACCAGGTTACAAAATGTGAAACACCTTCTTCTACACTTACCTTTGGTTTGTAAGCTATAGCAGCTTCTAAATCAGAAGTATCTGCCCAAGTAATTTCAACATCCCCAGCTTGCATAGGCATATAATTTTTAATAGCCTTTTCTCCTAAATAATCTTCTAAACATTCAATAAAGTGCATTAAATCTATAGGAGTCCCGTGCCCAATGTTATATATTGAATGCTCTGGGCTGGTCTTTAAACTACCTACATAACTTGTTTGTACCACCCCTTGGACAATATCAGAGATATAAGTGAAATCGCGTTTCATATTTCCATTATTGAAAATTTGAATCGCTTGCCCCGTTGTAATGGCTTTGGCAAATAGACAAGGTGCCATGTCGGGTCTGCCCCAAGGGCCATAAACTGTAAAAAATCGAAGCCCGGTTAAATTAAGTCCATATAAATGATGGTAAGTTTCTGCCATTAATTCGTTAGTTTTTTTAGTAGCAGCATATAAACTAGATGGCTTTTCTGTAGTGTCGGTCACTTTAAAAGGAACAGAAGAATTCCTGCCATAAACACTAGACGAAGAAGCATAAACGGTATGGTGTACTTTAAAATTTTTAACACATTCTAAAATATTTAAAAAGCCTGTAATATTTGTGTCGATATAGGCTTGAGGGTTTTCAAGACTGTAACGCACGCCCGCTTGAGCTGCCATGTGAATGACTCTGTCAAAACGATGCTTAGCAAATAACTTTTCCAGAGAAATTTTATCTTGGATGTCACATTTTTGAAACAAAAAGGAAGAGTGTGTCAATCTTTTGAGACGGTCATTTTTTAGAGAAATATCATAATAATCGTTGATATTATCTATACCGACTACAAAGTGTCCTTGTTCTAAAAGAGTTAAACAGACTTCATTTCCAATAAAACCTGCCGCTCCTGTTACTAAAATTTTAGAAGGCATATATTTAGAATAGTGCGTAGTGAATGCTAAAAAAGAGTTCACCAAAGTTATGTGGATTTAGCATAAAAGTATCGTTATCTGGATCATTGGTAGTCAACTCTTCAAAATGGGTCCTAGAGTACATAGAAGAAAATCGAAAACCTGAAGAAAGAGAAACTTTATAAAATGCTCCTCTTAGCCCCACTCCCCATGAACCTCCCCATAGGTTAGAATTCATAAACTCTGAATTGGGATAATACACACGACCCGCGGTAATTCCTAAAAAAGAATAAATTTTAAGCATGGTTTGATAATTGTAGCTAGAAAACAAAGGGATTCCAGTTTCCATTCCAGCTTGAAATATAATATGGTGTGCATCTAAAACACCTTTAATATCAGAGGAGTCAATAGGGCAAAATAAGTCTTCTTTTTGTAATTCTGCAAGATTTTGGTAAGCCTTGTTTAAGTTTTTATCTTTATAATGAATTCCCCAATATTGATAAGCCCCCAGTGCATATAAACCAATCCAATTATTTAGGGGTAAAACTCCTGTAAGGCCGTAAACTCCCGAGTTTTTAATATCAAGATCATAAGGGCGACCCATAATTTTGAAATCGGATTGTATTTTTGAAGCCTTTTTAGAGGTGTTTTCAAAAAATAAACCAATAGTGACTCGTTCTTCGTATTGCATGTAATTGCTTTGTTGGGGTGCAGCCATAGAAGAGTCTGCTGCAAAGCCATGAGTAAAAAGCGAGAGACCAAAAAAGACGAAAATGAGTGTAAAATGCTTTTTCATTCTCATAAATTAGATTATTTTTAAAAAAAAGGGAGGTTTTAATGTTAATTCATGTAAAAAAAATAAAAAAACACATTTTTAAGAAATAATCTAAAATTAAAAATTAAATTTATATGGTGGTGAGTCTTCTGAATTTTAATTAGTTCATATTTTTACTCTTTATCTAAAAGACGGATGACCTATATTGATAGAATCACTATAAAATTTATATACAGACAGAATTTTACTTCAGTTTGTAATAGAAGGTGTTTTTAACTTAACCATTTGGAGAAAATGAATGAAAAAACTTTACTTGAGCTTCCCGGTTATTTTTTTAGTATTATCTCTAATTGCTTGTAACGACAAGATGGATCCAGATAATCCACAGTCTGTTCGAAAGGCGATTACAAAGCAAAAAATAGCTTTTACTCCAAACCAATTTGTTTCTTATGTTGTGTCTAGTGATACGGCAAAAATGACGATGTTTTTGCAAGCTTCCTTTGAAATAGACGCTCCAGATGCCAATGGAAACAATGCGGTTGCTATTGCAGTCAATCAGCGAAAAATAGACATTTTAAATTATTTGTTTGCCAAAGGTGCCACAGCTAATGTTAAAAACAGTAAAGGAGAGTCTGTGGTGGATAATGCTGTAGCTATGGGCTATAACGATGTTTTGGAACTCTTGCTATCTCAACTCCAATCAGAAGGAGTCGAACTTAGTAATTTTACTAGTGCCGTGATTATCGCAGCTAAAACTGGAGCTACAGAATCTTTAAAAATACTTGGAGAGGCTGGAGTTCCATTAGAAAATCGTGGTGCAGACGGCTATTATCCCATCCATCTCACAGTCAAGGGTGGGCATTATGATGCGATGATGTATTTAATGTCAAAAGGAGTGGATATCAATATTAAATGCAAGCAAGGGTACTCTGTATTAGATTGGGCAAAAAATGAAGGTTATACTCGTTTAATCAAAGAGTTGAGAAAAGCAGGTGCAAAACACACTCCAGAATACTTAAAAGAGTTTGGTCGTTAAGACTCTCTGGTTTTCATATTTAAAACAGCTATTTTGGTAGCTGTTTTTTATTTTATAAAAACTTTCTTTCCTTTGATTTTATTTGTATTTTTAAATTATGATTAAACTAATATTTTTTGTGTTCATTTTTAGCATTGAACTTATTGCTCAAGAAACGCTTGAGTCCATACAAAGGCAGATTAAAGCTGTACAAGCAGAAACGACCCGAGAAAATAAGATGCATCAAGACGAAAAAAAACGCCATGCAGATTTTATTGAAAATGGGCGAAAAAAGGTCCTCGCTTTAAATAATCAAAAAACAAGTTTAACAAATGACATGGATTCTATTCGTGTAGAGTTAAAGCGTATCCAGGAGCATCGCCAGAAATCGCTATCAAGACTTCATTTTTACGAACAAAAGAAAAAAAAATACCGAGAATCCTTAATTCAAAAGATAGACTCTTTACAATATATATTTCAGACTGATTTTCCATACAAAAACACTGAGTCTATCAAAGAAATATCTGACATAGCGTTTCAATTGAAGCAAGCTTACATTAATGAATTAGATGCAATAACTCGTAGCGTAGAGGTGTTTCTAAACCGCATTCAATTAGGATATACTACCGAAGTTTGGAAAGGAGAATTATCCGTAGAGAATCGAAAATTACGGGGATCTTTTTTACGATATGGGGCCATCACCACTATTTTTGTGAGTTTAGATGCTCAAGAAGTGTATTACTTAAGCAAAAATTCTGAAACGGGATTTTCTTGGACACCTGTAAAAGAAGACTTAGAATTACGAACAAAGTTAAAAGAAGCATTAAAAGTAGCCGAAGCTAAAACAGCTCCTAAAATCGTAGAAATTCCTATTTATTTACTCAAAGAGGCCCACCATGATTAAAAAGACATTACTTGCTTTCTTTTTGATTTGTAGTGTGACTCCTTTGCTAGCCAATCCAGCTGGTGAAAAATTGGTGAAAGAAAGGGCTCAATTGAATAGTGCCAAAGCAGACTTAGAATCTGCTCGTCAAAAAAGAGATATGGCAGTGGCGGCCAGGTGGAAAGATAGAGAGACAGCTAATAAAGAGCGAGATTTATTCAATGAACGGTATCGTGAAAGCAAAGACCAAATCGATGAAATGGCCTTGAGTCGTTCGCGACTTATAGAAGAACTTAGAGTGGCTCGAGAAGATTTAGCTCAAGTCAAACAAGAGGCAGAAAAAGCTCGATTGGATTATGTGTCTCTCAGTTTAAATCCTGATTTATTAGATGGGATTATACAACTTCAAGAAGAGGGTGTTCCTTTTAAAATTGCAGAACGCATCGAAAAAATTAATAAAGTTAAAAAAGAGATGGACTTATACAAAGACAATCCTGTTCGTCTAGTAGATAGTTTATTTAGCTTATTAAAATATGAGCTTGCTTTTTCTAGAGAAATTGACCATGGTCAAGCTGAATTTGTAATCGAAAATCAAGTGAAACATAGCTTTTACCTTCGATTGGGGGCTTTGTACGCTATGCAAAAAAGCACTGGAGATTCTTCTGTGGCTCTTTTATTACCGGCTCTTGGAACAAAAAAGCGTTCTTTTGCATGGCAAAGCAAATTAAATCCTAGTACAAGTGCATCCATAGAAACAGCTTTTGACTCTATAGAGACCGCATCCTTACTCCTGATCCCAGTAGATCCTTTATTGAGTACAGCCTTATCGTCAGAATTAGAATCACAGGCCACAAAATCTTATAAAGGCACCATACAACAGTTCTTTAAAGATGGTGGGATTTTAATGTATCCCATAGTCATACTTTTTATAATGGCTCTAGTTATTGTTTTAGAAAGGTTCATAGTTATTTCTATAAAATCTTATTCTAGAGGGGCTCAGACTTTATTACAAAATTTAAGTCCAGAAAATTTAATGGAATCTAAAGAAGCCTCAAAAAAAATAAAAGGTTCTGTGGGTGCTGTGATTCAAAAAAGCTTAATGCATCCTTTTTCAAATCGTAGTGCTGCCGAAAAATCCATTGAAGAGCTTTTTAGTAAAGAAATCCCTAACATAGAACGAGGCTTGACTACCATTTCAGTCATAGCTTCTACGGCCCCCTTGCTTGGTCTATTGGGGACTGTGATGGGAATGATCCAACTTTTTGAAGTGATAACCATGCACGGGACTTCGGATCCTAAGCTTTTGGCGGGGGGTATTTCTATTGCACTCATCACGACTCAAGCGGGGTTAATGGTTGCTATTCCATTGCAACTCCTCCACACTTTTTTATCAAATTTAGCAGATAGACTCATCTCTAAAATGGAAAAGACAGGACTTTCGGTTTTAAATGCATTATGGGTAGACGGAGATGCTCAATAAAATCACTGTTCTAGAAAGTGCTTTTCAAATTCTCAGTCGTGGAGGCTGGGTTTTAATCCCTATTTTTTTATTGGGTTGCTTTGCATGGTATTTAATCATAGACAGGTATTTTTTTTATCGAGATTTTAAAAAAGCTTTGAAATTAAAAAAGAATATCGAAAAGTTCAGCAAAGAAGAAATAGCAGCTTTAGCAACTACTCCTAAACAGAGCTATTTTTTATCTTTAACTAGAGCCATATTAAAATACAGCCCTAAAGGTGAACAAGCCATAAAAAATGCACTAGAGGCACTTCGACACGACACACACATTGAATTGTCTAAATCCTCTAAAACCATTTCCACTTGTGCGTCTTTAGCACCTATGTTGGGTTTTCTTGGAACAGTTTCAGGAATGGTGCACACCTTTGAAGCTATTCAGTTGTTTGGTTTTGGAAATCCAGTGCTCATAGCCGATGGCATTTCCGAAGCATTATTAACCACTCAAGCGGGTTTATTGGTTGCTTTTCCTTTGCTGCTAACTTATAACTATTTAACAGAAAGCTTAGAGCGTATCGAAGCCCAAACATGGAGCTTGGCCATTAAAGTAGAACAAATGATGATGCAAAAGGAAGACCAATGAGTTTTATTCGCAAAAGAGATAGAAAATCAAGTGTGATAGACATTTCGCCTATGATGGATATGGTGTTTATTTTGCTGATATTTTTTATTGTGACTTCTACTTTTACCAGAGAAACAGGGGTAGATGTGAGTAAACCAAAGGCAAGTTCAGCAAAAGAATTAGCCAAAGAAAGCATTTTAATTGCAATTACTCGTCAAGGCACTATTCATATCAATGAGTCTCAGGTGAGCTTAAATTCTTTGCAAAGCATTCTCAAACAAATGCTTATCGAAATTCCAGATAGACCTGTGATTATTGTTTCTGATAGAGAAGCTCCTACGGGAAGAATCGTAGATGTACTAGATGAGTGTAATTTGGCAAAAGTTAAAAAAGTTTCTTTGTCGGCACAAAAAGATGATTGAGTTTCGTTTTTATAAATGGAAGCTCTTTAGAGTTTTATTGGTCGTGTTTTTAGCGATACTCATTAATACTTTTTTTTTCTTATGGATACCACTTATTAATATCCTTTTTTTTAATGAATCTGTTCATCCATCAAAAAAAGAAGTGTCAGAAAGTGAAATAGAACTATTAGTCTTAGAAAAACCAAAAGAGCAGGTGCTTAAAACCATCCAGAGTATTGTAGAACCTAACCCATTCCAGGTGAATCATAGTCAACAAAAAGGGGCTCGTTCCCATGATTTTCAAATGGATCTATCTATTGCTAGGGGAGAGGCGGGTGAAGGGGTCTCTGTAGGAGGAAGCGGGATTGAAAATATAGTTTATGAAGCTCAAGAAGTGGATGAAGCGGCAAGAATATTAAAAGAAGTACAACCACAATATCCCGAAAGGGCAAAAAAAATGCGTGTGAGTGCTTATGTGAAAGTCTATTTAGTGATAGATGTTTATGGCAGACTTTCTGAAACCAGTATTTTACTCGCCGAACCAGCAGGTTACGGCTTTGAAGAGGCCGTTTTAAAAGCACTCCAAGAGTGGCGTTTTGAACCCGCAAAACTAGGTTCATTTCCTGTTTCTCAAAAGGCAACCAAGGAGTTCCGTTTTGTTCCATAGTTGTTTTTTTAAGTTTATTTCAAAATTAACGATGCTCTTATTTTTCCTGCTTCACTTTGCATTTGCAGAGACTTATTTTGAAAAAGCAAATCAGCTTTATGATAAGGGGAATTATAAAGAAGCAGTTCGGTATTATAGGGCAGCAATTCAAGAAGGACGCTATGAACCTTTTGCTTGGTTCAACCTAGGAAATTCGTTGGTGCAGCTTCAAAAGTTAGAGCTAGCTTTGGTGGCCTACAAAAGGACTGTGGAGTTGATGCCACAATTTACCAAAGCATGGGTTTTGATGGGAGATATTTATTATTTAAATGATGCAAAAGCAGATGCCATTGTTGCTTACAATAGGGCTATGGAATTAGGTGAAGACAGCGAGCACATCCATTATGCTTTGGCTGAATCATTTTTTAAAATAGGAGATTACACCCTTTCGCAAAAACATTTTGAAAGAGTTTTACATTTCAACCCAGATCGTATCTCTGCATGGTATGGACTTGCCGATATTTATGAGCGTTTAGAAGATTACGAAATGGCTATTCAAACACTTTATAAAGCTATCGATCAAAGTTTGATAAGCGATCCAGAGCTTTATTTTACAATTGCTTCTTATTATCAAAATATAGACAGTCTTTCAAAAGCAATAGTGGCTATGGAAGATGGCTTATTAATCGACCCCCAAAATACACCAGCTAGGCGTTATTTAGCTCAAATGTATATAAAAGCAAATTCTCCGTGGATGGCTATATTTTCTTTAGAAGAAGGACTTCGATATAACAAAGAAAAGTCCTCTATTTTAGTAGATTTGGGACAAATATATTTTACACAAAAACGATATCCAGAAGCTTTTGAATCCTTTCTTGCAGCGTGGAATTTAGGGAATCCACAAGGACGCATTGGAGCAGAAAATGTGGGGCATGCTTGGTATAACATGGGTGAAACAAAAGAAGCTGAAGTTTTTTACAAAAGGATTCGAGATAAACAATAAAACATCTCATTTTAAAAAGAAAATGAAAACAAGCGTTCTTTTTGAGGAATTTTGATATATATTAAATTGAGCTTTAAAAGAAAATCTATAAATATGTGTTGGTATGATTTACACTAAAGCTTATAAAAGGAGTAAATATGAAGTTTTGGTCTTTTCTTTTCTTGATTTTATCTTTTTTAGTAGCTTGTACAGAAGGTTCTCAACCGACTCAAACTACTGGAAGCTCTTCTTCTATAGAAGGTTCTTCGTCAGAAATTGAATTTAATTTTTCTTCTAAAGCAGAAGATACTTGGAATAAAGGAAGTGGTACCAAAGAGGACCCTTTTATTATTCAAGAATTAAAGGACCTCAAAGAATTATCACAACTTGTGCAACAAGGTGGCACTTACGAAGATAAATTTTTTAAGTTAACTGCAGACATTTCATTAAAAGGTGAAGAATGGACCCCCATAGGAGTGTGGGGAGATCATGATTTAGGTTGGGGAAACAAACCGTTTAGAGGGAATTTTGATGGGAACGGGCATACAATTTCTGGTTTAACCATTAAAAAGTCTGGTGAAAGTTATTTAGCTTTATTTGGTCTAATAAAGGGGGCTAGTATTTCGAATTTAAATTTAAAAGGAGCGTCGATAGAAGGTGGAAAAGTTTTAGCCGGCATTGTTGCAAAAGCTGACTCTAGTACCATAGAAAATTGTGTTGTAGAAGCAAATATTCTAGGAGAAGAACGAATTGGAGCCCTGGTTGGAGAAGCTACTGACACAAAAGTTATAGGAACTAATGTGTCAGAAGGACAAATAGAGGCTAAAGGAGCGGTTGGAGGCTTGGTTGGACTATTGAGCTCTAGATCTATTTTAACTGGGCTCAATAAAGCTACGATTAAAAGCTCTCTTCAAAACGCAGGGGGGATTGTTGGTACAGTGAGCGGCGCAGAAGTGATTGATTCTGAAAACCAAGGAAAGGTGATAGGAGTTTCTAATGTAGGTGGAATCGCAGGAAACTTAACCATGTTAGGACTTGTCAAACACTCTTTTAATTCAGGTGTGATTGAGGCGACAGGTGAAAATTCATTTGTTGGCGGGATCGTTGGGGATTTGGCAAATAACTCCAGTCTCGAAGGAGTTTATAATTTAGGAGCTATCAAGTCTTCGGGCTTTTACTCGGCGGGAATAGCAGGTCGAGTGACTAATGGAAGCATTGTTTCTGTTTTTAACCATGGTTCTATTTCTGCGTCAGATTTTGCAGGGGGATTAGTTGGAAAATGTGGTGAAAACACAGAAATCTATGTGGGTTACAATAAAGGAGAGATAGCAAAAACCAAAAATTCAGCCTCTCTTTTAGCCGAAGCTCTTTCTACCACAAAAAGCTCCAGTTTATATTATGATTCGGATGTAGCCAGTGTGACTCATTCTGAATTAGGTGGAAAAACAAGCGTAGAATTAAAGTCAAATGATATGGTGACTCTTTTGAACGATGTTCCAGAAAATGTGATGACTTGGACTTTAAGTGAGGCTTTGGGTGGATACCCTGGCTTCAACTAAAACTTGATAAGTATTATTTTTCAAGAAACTCTTTACATTTTAAAATTCCTTTCAATTCCAACAGCAAGTTTGTGAGTGCGTGAGTTTACACACTCATAAATGAAAATCTGAAGCTTTGTAGGGATAATTTCATTCAAAGTATTGAAATGTGAAGCAAAATAAATTTGTGCTCAAATTATTGATGTTTTTGTGCTTGCAATGTTCAAACTACTGTGTGAATGACTTTGTTCAAAGCTTGAAGAAATTTTGAAATCGAAGTTTATATCAGTAGTGAGTTTATTTTATTAAACTCTTTTTTTCTTGTTTATAAATCCATATAAATAGAATTATTCCAGTGATAATCATTAGAGCACACAAACTTTGTCCACGACTCATTCCAAACAAGTCATTTCTCATCAAGTGGGCATCGGGCATTCTAAAAAATTCAATGAAAAATCTAAAAAAACCATAACCTATCAGGTAAATAGACATCATTTGATTTTTAAATAGAGATTTTTTTCTAAGGAAGTACAAAATGGCAAATAAAATAAGTCCTTCAAATAGCATTTCGTAAAGTTGAGACGGGTGGTGCAACAGACCATCTCTAGCCATGGGAAACACCATTCCAATGGGAGATGTGGTCACTTCTCCATAAAGTTCTCCATTAATAAAGTTGCCATACCTTCCCCAAGAATATCCAAGAGGCACAGCCAGGAATCCTAGATTTATAGTCGTCCAAAGAGGCATTTTGTTTCGTTTGATGGCAATGATGCCAAAAATGGTAGCAACGATCAGGCCACCGTGATAGGACATTCCAGAAATGCCAGTGAAGAAAATGCCATTTTCACCAAAACGGAAGGGTAAAAATATTTCTGAGGGATGGTTAAAATAGTAAGCGGGTTGATAAAAAAAGACATAGCCCATTCTTGCACCAATTAATATCCCGGCAATAATCCATGTTGCAAAGCTATCAAATTGTTCTTTTGTGTAACCTAGATTTTCTTTTTGATTTATTTTCCACATCACAAAATAACAAGTAGCAAAAGCAAATAAGTACATCACTCCATACCAATGAACTGGGAAGTTCCCTATTTGGATAGCGATTCCATCAAAAGTAGTTGGAATCAAATTCCACCATGAGTATTGCATAATAACCTCTTTGTTGTTAGAAATGCTTTTTATAATAATAGCAAAAGAGATCGTATATTCTACAGATTTTTTTAAAAGGCCTGTTTTATTCCAGAAACTCTTTTGCCCAAATATTAATAAGTAAAGAAGCAATTTGTGTGGCAGCTTGTGTACGAATATCTTGGTGAACTTGCATGATCACCAAAACAATACCTTCGTCAGTTAAAGGATCGTGTGCAAAACCAGCAAACCATTCATAACGCCCTTTAGGTTCTAATCCATCTAGGGATCCCGTTTTTCCGCCTAAGTCGAGTCTTTCTTTAAAACGCTTGGCAAGGAATCGAGTTGAAAAGTTTTTTTGAGCTGTGCCATTTGAAATGGTGTGCATCATCGCGTTTTGCAGTCCTTCATAGGTTTTTTCTTCAAATTTTGAATCTTTTATCTCTTCACTTTGAATAGGAGCATAAGGTAATAAGTTTTCTGCTGTGGGGATTTTTAGGGCATCTTTTTTTAAGATAGCTCGAATTTGAGCTGCTGCAAGTAAAGGAGATAGGGTTGTTTTTTTGGTGAAACCGCTGGCCACTTCGGCTGTTTCAAAATCACTTTCTGGAGCATAATAATTTGAATTTTCTGGAATATTAGATGGATAGCTCGTGTTAAAACCTAGTTTAGAAGCAGCTGCACTTAAGTGTTTTGCTCCTAATTGAATACCTACAATTCCAAAAGGAGGGTTATAAGATCTAGCATATGCTTCTTGCAATGAAATATTATTTGTTTCTGCATTCTGTGGCAATTGAAGTTGGTATTTGTAGAGGGTATGGGCTCTACCTATTAAAGGGATGGGTGAATCTAAAAAAAACTTTTGAGACTCTAAAGCGGCGGCAAGAGTGATTGTTTTGGCCAAGGAAGCTGCAGGAAAAGTGGATTGAGATAAATAATAGGGAGTGTTTTGAATTTCTTGTTCACTCCTTTGTCCCCAACTTATAATTTCGTTGGAATTAGCATCTACAACTAGGATAATGGCATGATCCGGTTTATAAACTCTTAAATAATAGTCTATTTTTTTTGCTAAAAAAACATTTTTTTGTGATAAAATATGAGTACTATCAGACAGTGGTTGCAAAGAATTGTCTGTTGTTGTGTCATTGGATGAAAGGGCTTCTTTTGTGAATGATGCAATGATAGGAGCATCTGGAGCTTCTGGAAGCTTTTGAGGTGTAGGCTCCGAATTTTGTTTGGGGTTAGGCAAAACACAACGAAAAAAAAAGAACAATACAAAAGCTATCAACAACAAGCGATTGAAAAGACGAACAGGGTACGGCAATAGAAACTCACTTAATGCTTTTTAAATATAGTATTCTTATAATAAGCAAGCTCAGCAATACTTTCTCTGATATCATGCAAGGCTTGGTGTTTTTCTTCTTTTTCAAACTCTAAAAGATTGGGAAACCATCGAAAAGCAAGTTCTTTTACAGAAGTCACATCAATGCTTCTATAAGACAACCAATCGGATAGTTTGGGCATGTATTTATACAAAAACCGACGGTCTTGGGTAATTGAATTTCCACAAAGTAAATTCCCTCTTTCAATAGTATAGGGTTTAATGAAATCTAGTGTAATGATTTCACAATCTGAAGTAGAATAAGGAGATTTTTTAACTCGATCTACAAGTCCGCTTTGAGAGTGGTGCCTTTTGTTCCAGTCATCCATTCCGTTTAAAATATTATCAGATTGGTGAATCACAAGGGATGGCCCTTCTGCTAAAATATTGAGTTTAGAATCGGTTACAATTGTAGCAATTTCTAAAATCACATCTTTTTCTGGCTCTAAACCAGACATTTCTAGATCTATCCATACAAGGTTGGGTGCTGTTTTTGCCATTTTTGAAACTTAGCAAAAATAAAATCACTTTGATTAAAAAAATCCTTTTTTATTCTTTTAAATAAAAAACTAAAATTATTATTGAACAATCATTGTCATTTATTTCACTGTAATCAAGGAAATCTGTGAAAAACTCTTTTTTTGCTTTTAAATTAAAATGGGTTTTAGATTTCTTTTGTGAAATAAGCTCATAAACTCTGAAAAATTTTGTAAATTGTTCTTAAATAATTTTTAGAATAGGAAAATATTATGGAAGAAGTTGTTGTCACCGGAATGGGATGTGTTACACCTCTTGGTAATACGGTTACTGAGTTGTGGGAATCCCTTTTAGCCGAAAAATCTGGTGTATCCAATATTGCTCGTTTTGACACTTCTGCATACGATGTGCATTTTGCAGGAGAAATCAAAGAGTTTGATCCTTCACCTTATTTCACTCCTCGTGATGCCAAAAGATATTCTCGTAATATTCAATATGTGGTTCATTCGGCCATGAATGCGCTAGAGCAAGCAGCTTTAGATCCAAAATCTGTGGATCCAACTCGAGCTGGGGTTATTTTGGCTAGTGGCATGGGTGGTATGGAGGTTTATTACAATACTTCTGTGACTCTTGCTAATCGTGGACCGAGTCGAGTTTCACCGTTCTTTATCCCTATGGTCATTTCGAATATGGGGGCAGGAGAAGTATCGATCCGTTTAGGGTGGATGGGGCCAAGTTTCACACCGGTATCAGCTTGTGCTTCATCGAATCACTCTATTATTTCTGCGGTAGATCAAATTCGCTTAGGAAGAGCAGATGTCATGATTGCTGGAGGAACAGAAGAAGCGGTTTGTCCAGTGGGCATTGCAGGCTTTTCTTCAATGCGTGCCATTAGCACTCGAAATGATGATCCCGAAAAAGCTTCGAGACCTTTTGATAAAAATAGAGATGGATTTGTCTTAGGTGAAGGGGCGGGTGTTTTAATTTTAGAAAGCAAAAGTCACGCCGAAAAACGAGGAGCAAAAATTTTAGCTCGCATCGCGGGTGTTGGTATGAGTGCAGATGCATATCATATCTCTGCTCCTAGAGATGATGGAGAAGGCGTTAAATTATCCATAGAAAATGCTTTAAAAGATGCTCGGATTTCTATAGATAAAGTAGGCTATATCAATACACACGGTACTTCTACACCTTTAGGAGATGTGGCTGAATGTTCTGCTATATACAAGGCTTTTGAAGGCAAGGTAGACCATTTGAAAGTCAATGCGACTAAATCGATGACTGGACATATGTTGGGAGCTGCTTCGGCGGTAGAAGGCATTGTTACAGTTCAATCTATTTTGAATCAAAAAATCCATGCCACCAAAAATGTTTTTGAAAAAGATGAACGAATCCTTTTGGATGTCTGCGAAAATGGAGCATCTAATCATAGCTTTGATTACGCAATGTCTAATAGTTTTGGTTTTGGTGGTCATAATAGTGTAGTTGTTTTTGCAAAAAATTAAATTTTAATATAAAGCTTAAATCCTTTAAGATTTTTGCTTTATATTAGAGTGTTTTTTGTTTTTTTTGCAGGTAGTGCGATGGAAGAAGTTGTTGTAACTGGTATGGGGTGTGTTAGCCCTTTAGGCAATGACCCCGAGGTTTTATGGAAAAATCTATTGGCTGGTAAATCGGGTGTTTCAAATATAGAAAGGTTCAATACAGATGAATATCCTGTTCATTTTGCAGGAGAAGTCAAAGTCTTTGACCCCACACCTTATTTTACAGAAAAGGAACTGAAACGCTATCCAAGAAATGTGTTGTATGCAATGCATTCGGCGATGACGGCCCTTGAGCAATCCGGTTTAGATTTAAAAACGGTGAATCATTCCAGAGCAGGTGTGATTTTGGCTAGTGGTATGGGGGGAGTGGATGTTTATTATAATGGCTCCTTAACGCTTGCCAACAAAGGACCAAAGTATTTATCTCCTTATTTTATGCCAAGTGTTATTTCAAATTTAGCTTCTAATTTCATTTCTATTCGCTTAGGTTGGATGGGGCCTTCTTTTGCCACTTTATCGGCTTGTGCTTCTTCTAATTATTCTCTAATTTCAGCTGTAGATCAAATTCGATTAGGTCGTGCTGATATTATGATTGCAGGGGGAAGTGAAGAGTCCGTTGGACCTTTGGCTTTGAGTGGGTTTTCGGCAATGAATGCTTTAAGTCGAAGGAATGATAGTCCAGAAACTGCATCCAGGCCTTTTGATAAAAATAGAAATGGCTTTGTGTTGGGAGAGGGGGCGGGGGTGCTTATTTTAGAAAGCCGTACTCACGCCGAAAATCGTGGGGCAAAAATTTTGGCAAGTGTCCCAGGGGTTTCTTTAACAGCCGATGCTTATCATATCTCGGCACCTAGAGAAGACGGCAAATCGGTGACCAATGCTATTCGGTATGCACTAAAAGAAGCAAAAATAAAACCTCAACAGCTTCGATACATTAATACTCATGGCACCTCTTCTTTAAGAGGTGATATCGCTGAATCTATTGCGATTTATAACGCTTATGATGGTAAAATCGAAGGATTAAAAATAAACTCCACTAAATCTCTGATTGGGCACTTACTTGGGGCAGCTTCTGCTGTGGAAAGTATAGTGACAATCCTTTCTCTTCGCGATCAAAAGATTCACATATCTAAAAACATAGAAGAAAAAGACCCAGATATTATTATCGATGTGGTCGATAAAGAATCCATTGATTATGAGTTTGAATATGCCATATGCAATAGTTTGGGCTTTGGAGGGCACAATAGTGTAGTGATTTTTGGTAAAGAATCATGAAGCCACCATTTTTTTTTATACTCACTTTACTCATTTCATCTCACAGTTTATTTGCTGTTTCTAATTCAGAATGGAGAGACTCCTTATTTGACTACCGAGCCGAAGACCCTCAAGACTCTTTGAGGGAGTTTTCTATCCCTCGATTTGTGGGGGTAGCTTCTTTAACCAGCGTTTCTTTCATTGCCGCCTATGCTCTTGTGTTTCAAAAGGGTTGGTGGGAAGACCAAGAAAGGGGCTTTCATTTAGACCCCATAAAAAACGATTTTCATTACTCTTTAAATTTGGATAAAATGGGTCATTTTGCATCGGGAGTTGCGTTAGGAGAGTTTTTCTATGAGTCTTATTATTGGACTGGTCTATCTGAATTTCATTCTTATTTATTTGCAGGGCTTTCTGCTTCTTTAACACATGTAGGCATCGATATAAAAGATGGTTTTTCTCCATCTTGGGGCTTTAGTTTTTTTGATGTATTTGCAGGCAGTCTAGGCGGCTTTTACCCTATGGCCAAAAGGTACATTCCCGCTTTTAAATATTTTGACTTGAAAATGAGTTATTGGATCAACACCAAAGCTTATTATCGTCAAAGTGAGACAAAAATTTTCACTGATGATTATGTGAATCAAACTTATTGGCTTTCTTTAAAGGTATATCGGCTTTTACCAACTCCAGCAAGAAAATATTATCCAGACTGGCTTGCCTTTGCTGTTGGTCTTAGTATTGACGAGGGAGTTTTTGTCAATGGAGTAGGAAAAGGCAAACGAGAGATTTATTTGGCATTGGATTATGATTTAGAAGCATTTAAACCCCAAAAAAACTGGTCTAGACTCTTGGTCAAATCCCTGAACTATATAAAGTTCCCTGCCCCTAGCATTCAAGTGTATCCAGAAACTAAATTCTTTTTAACTTATCCCATACAATTTGGAAAAAATCGTCAATATAAAAACTAAGCGATTTCTTGATTGTCTTTTTCGTCTTTATTGGCTTTAGAATACTCTTTATTTTGTCTTTCAATGTTGAGTTTGTTTTTTTGACAATAAATGTCAAACACTTTATCAGCATCCATTCCAGCAGTCAAGGCCAGTGAAATCCAGAAATGAAGTTGATCCACTATTTCTACACGAATA
This sequence comes from Fibrobacter sp., assembly GCA_012523035.1. GTDB lineage: Bacteria > Fibrobacterota > Fibrobacteria > Fibrobacterales > Fibrobacteraceae > JAAYJH01. The sequence continues at coordinate 13,097 of JAAYJH010000059.1, read as the reverse complement.
TTTTGCATATTCAATGAGTCTTTGCTCCACCATTTCCAAAGCAACTCTTCTTTTAGTTCTCTGGACTCATCGTTCAGGGCCTCTAAATACTTAGAAAGCCATTGATTTGTTTCTGAATTAGGGCCTTTGGGAGTGTCTATTTGTCCCATCTTAAATAGTGATTCTGTATTCAAAATGGCTCCAGAAGAGTCTTTAATTTCTTTTTTTTGGAACACAAAGTCGTTTAAATCCGATTGCATTTTAAATAAAAGCTCTAATTTGTCTTGCATATTGTCTCCTAAAACAACTTGTTTTTTTTGAATTTTCTTAAAAATAGATTAAAAAGACTTTGAAATAAAAGCTTTATGCTTTTTTAAGTCTACATTTAATAACTTTATAGCATGCAAGTATATTTAGACTTATTATCAGATGTGTACCATCGTGGCACAAAAAGAATGGATCGAACCGGCACTGGCACTCTTTCAGTATTTGGACGGCAAACTCGTTATGACTTATCCAAAGGTTTTCCTTGTTTGACCACCAAGAAACTCCACCTTCGATCTATCATTGTAGAGCTATTGTGGTTTTTAAGAGGGGACACCAATATTTCGTTTTTACACGATCACAAAGTGAGCATTTGGGATGAATGGGCATCAGAAACTGGAGATTTGGGCCCTATTTATGGACACCAATGGCGGCACTGGCCTACACCGAGTGGGGCACACATCGACCAAATACAAAATTTACTGCACAGTTTAAAACACAATCCCGACTCTAGAAGGCACATCGTTTCTGCATGGAATGTAGGTGAAATCGAGCAAATGGCTTTACCCCCTTGTCACTGTTTATTTCAATTTTATGTAGCCGAAGGCAAGCTTTCTTGTCAGCTTTATCAAAGGAGTGCTGATTTGTTTTTGGGAGTGCCTTTCAACATAGCCTCTTACGCACTTTTAACCATGATGCTAGCACAGGTTTTGGACTTAGAACTTGGAGACTTTGTGCATACTTTTGGAGACCTTCATCTGTACCTTAATCATCTGGAACAAGCCAAAGAACAGTTGACTAGAGTCCCTAGAGCTTTGCCCACAATGAAAATAAATCCAGACATCAAAGACATTTTTCAATTTAAATTAGAAGATTTCGAACTGACCGATTATGACCCTTACCCCACCATAAAAGCTCCCATTGCAGTTTAAGAGCTTCATCTAAACGAGATTATTCATAAAAGCTAAAATCTGTTTTTAGCAAGGCAACTTTTATAATTCGAAACAATTCTTTGACTTGTGTCCATTGAAGTCCTTGGGCTTGGCCTCCTTCAATTCTTTAAGCTTAGCAATATAAAAATAACGATCCGCCAAAATACTGAGTAAAAACCCTCTAAAACCCTCAGTTCAAAAACAATATTAAAAACAAATTAAAGAATCGATGATTTAAGAAAAAAAAGCTCAAAACAGATAAAAAGCTTAATAATATGGAAGTCTCACACACGCCTGGCTTTAAAATTAAAAGTGACACCCTAAAAAATGGGGCATAAACATCTTTTTAGAAGGCACAGTACTTTATTTCACCACGAAAATAGAAAGTACACTGTAACATTCACTTAAAACAAAGCCAGAATCTTTATAAAACTCCTCTGACTCTACAAAAGTGATGGAAAAGTATTATTTAGGATTTCGAATGTTTTATTGAATCAAAAACAAACGGCATCCTTTTAGAAATTACTTTGAAAAATAGCCCAAAAGTCAAAACAATAGAGCTAATATAAAAATTTTAGAGCTTTTTAACAGTTTAAAGCCTTATTATTGTACAAACACTCTCTAAAATCGATGAAAGCTATTTCTATTTATTTTTTAAAGATTCGCTTTTTATGTTTTTTATTTGCTATTTTATAAATATTCATTTTGGAGGTTCATGTGAATAATTATCTAAAATATTTTATCCTGATTTTTTCGGTTTCTTACCTTTTTGCTGTAGAAACTATACCTGCTTCAATTCAAGTGATTGAAGACTCCTCTTCTTTAGAAGCCAATCCAGCTCAAAAAGTAGAAACGACTGTACCTGTTGAGAATGAAGAATCAAAAACAGTTGAAAGCCCTGCTCCTGCTGAAACAGAAATGGTGCCCCAAGAAGCACCGAAGGCTGTTTCAGAAAAAAATGAGAGAGTCCAACCCACCATTGTTTATGTCAAAGAAACCGTACCCACTCAAAATCAAATTATCATAGAAAAAGCAAGCCCTTCTAATTTAGATATTAAAGCACTTCGAAACATTTACCCCATAGATCTGAATTTAGCCTTGGCAGCTTCTTTTGGTAGTGCATTTTTAGCGAACTCAGAAAATGAAGGGAGTGATTTTTCTGGTCTGGCATGGACTTTAGGTTTAAAACTAACTTTTCCTTTAAACGAGGGAACCACTGGAGTAGTCACAGGTGCACTTTTTAAATACCGATACGCTTCGGCGGTGATCAAAAATGATCGCTATAGATTTAATCGCATGGCTGTGGATGTCCCTCTGCTTTTTAAATTTAAAATGGAACGCTCCAGATTAGCTTTCGATGCAGGTTTATTAATGAGTGTGAATGCCTATGATAGACTAGAAATTTCTACTGGAAACAAAGTCACAGAAGATGACCTCTTAAAAGCTTCTTACACTAATCCAGTCGATTGGGGTTTTTTAACCGGTTTTTCTGTTTATATCAATCCTAGGGCCAGTTTCCAATTCAACCTCCTCTTTGGTGTCTCAGAAATGTATTCTGTAGTTGATATTAAAGGGGTAGAAGCTGATTTCACACCTTTTGAAATATCACTCGGATTTTCTGTAGTTTTGTTTTAAGTGATGAGTTTATCAAGGCTGGAATAAACCAGCCTTGTTACATTTTAAGTCATAATTTAGAATCTTTGGAGTCTTTATAATCAATGGTTGAATTGATCGAGATTGAAAAATATTTTAAGGCTCGAATCCAGGAAATAAAAACATTAGCTGTGCGTGGCGATGTCTGGTTTTTTTATGATGAGTGTGGTGAGATGGTGATAGCACGGTTGCTTTCTGGATATTCTTTCTGCTCCAACAATTTAATCTAATTTACATTCAGAAATATCTAAAGAACTGTAGATGTAATGGTTGTTTTATTGTCCTTTGTCATCATAGACAAGTACACGCCAGCGTCTCTGAATTGAATTTAGCTAAAATCTCTTTTCTAAACTTACTTTGTACGATTGATTTGGAGTCAGCAGATTATTTGAGGTTTTGATGCTCTTATTTTAGCGTGGATTTTTTGGTTTTGAACTTTTATCTTTAATTTTTTGTATAGGCGCTTCTGACTACCCATAAAAATAAAGAGATTTTTTAAAGTGGTGGAAAAAATAAATAGGCTATGGCGATGGCTGCAATGACGCCTGCTAAGTCGGCAACGAGTGCACAAAGTATCGCGTGTCTGGTTTTTTTGATGGCTACAGAGCCAAAATAGACGGCTATAATGTAAAAGGTAGTGTCTGCAGCACCTTGGAATACGCAGCTCAATCGACCGGCGAAACTGTCTGGACCATAAGCTTTCATGGTGTCTATCATCATGCCTCGAGCTCCACTTCCAGACAAGGGTTTCATTATAGCGGTTGGCAGTGCGGGGACCACATCACTTTCAAGCCCCAAAAACATTAAAATATAAGACACAGCGTTTAAGAAGAGGTCCATGGCTCCACTCGCCCTAAAAAATGCGACTCCAACTAAAATGGCTATTAAATAAGGGACTACTAAAATAGCGGTTTGAAAGCCTTCTTTGGCTCCTTCAATAAAGGCTTCAAAGGCGTGGATTTTTTTATAAACAGCAAGGCTTAAAAAGGCGGTGATAATAGAAAATAAGATAAAGCCGCTAATAAAGAGGCTATGCACGCCAATTTGCTCTGCACTCAGCTTTGAAAAATAAAATAAAGTGCCAAAAACTGCAGCACTTAAGCCTAAAACCCATGCAATAAAAACAGGGTGTTTGATTTCTATTTTTTGAAAAAAACTGGTGATAAAAATTCCAGTAATGGTGCTGAAAAAAGTAGCCAGTAGAATGGGTAAAAATATATCAGAAGGGTTTGCAGCTCCTAGCTGTGCCCTATATGTCATAATGCTTACAGGTATGAGTGTGAGGCCACTTGCGTTTAATACTAAAAAAAGAATTTGAGCGTCACTCGCGGTGTCTTTGCTTGGGTTTAATTCTTGCAACTCTTTCATAGCTTTGAGGCCCATGGGGGTGGCTGCGTTATCGAGTCCTAGCATATTGGCACTGATGTTCATGAGCATGGTGCCGGTGACGGGATGGTTTTTGGGAATGCTTGGAAATAATCTTATAAATAGTGGATTGACTAGTTTTGCTAAGATTTGGATGGCTCCAGATTTTTCACCGATTTTGAGGATGCCGAGCCAAAAAGAAAGGATGCCTGTGAGCCCTAAAGCGATTTCAAAGGCTGTTTTGGACATGTTAAACCCACTTTGAAGGGTTTCATTGAAAATAGCAGTGTTTCCAAATACAATCCATTGGACAGTGCAAGCGATAAAAGAAATAAAAAAGAATAGAAGCCAAATGACATTTAAAACCATGCTTAAAACATAATTTATTTTGAGAGTTTTAAATGATTAAGATTAAATTTATCGAGTGTTTTCTTTGATATTAATGAAATAAAGCTTTGTTTATTTGGATTGAATAAAAAGTTTAGCCGTTTTTAAAAATGGGTGAAAAGTGTGTTATTTAAATTTTGCTTGTTTTTTTTGACTATGCTTTTGTAATTTTTAAAGTATGATTGAAATATTATATAACAAAAACAAAAAAAACATCGCTAAAGACTCTTCACTCAAAGTCTTTTTAAATAGTTTGGATTTGGATCGTGTAGGAGTAGCGGCAGCCATTAACGAAAAAGTGGTGGCCCGTTCTGCGTGGGGCTCCACTTTTTTTTCTAAAGGGGACTCTTTAACGGTGATAGAAATTGCTCAAGGTGGCTAATTAGGGTTTACCGATAAGCAAGGGTGAGGTTTCGGAGAGTAAATACAACCATTCTTCGCGTAATTTGTTGTATTCACTTGGATCTGCGTATATAGCAAAATTGGTCCATTTTATTTTATTTTGCTCTTTTTGAAACTCTATATAATCAAGTTTTGTTGGGGCTTTGCCTAAATATTGGATATCCAAGTTTCCCGAGGTCATTTGAATGTCAAAAGAGATTTCAAAGTGTGTTTCGTGAGGGATGCGAATAGGGTGGTGTCGTTTAGTGAGTTTGGGGAGTCTCATGAACTGCTCTTCCCATATGTTGGGGAAACGCCCCTTGATTCCGCCGTCTGATTTTCCAAAATACCCTTTACTATTGTAAATAGCAATCAGTATGAATGGTTTGTCAAATTCATGCATATTTTCTGTTTTGACTTGAGAGATAGAAACATCTGGAATACCACGCATCAATAGATTTTCTAATAATTCTTCTTGGTGTTTGGTGTCTTTACCGTAAAATTTATTCCTAAGGTAAGAGGCGAATTTGCCTTCTAGATTCAAAGAGTCTCTAAATTCTAGTTCACCATTGGGTTTAATAAAAAGTTGATGGTGTATGTGTACTTTGTGTTCTTGATCGTCTTCTAAAATAGGGGTAGTGACCACTCGACTTTTTTCTCCATCGATGATTAAAGCTACCTTGGCTTCCATGTCTAGTGGAATAGGGCGGTCATTTCCAAATTGATCTGTAGGGTCCACCCACATTTCTGGATACTTTTCTCCGGCTGGAATGTATAAAATCATGTGGTTGAATTGTTGTATTGTAGGCAAGTTATCAAAACCAGCTTCACTTAAGTGAATAGCCACCAAATGGCTAGGCACTCCAATGACCCCTAGCATTTCTTTTAATAGTAAACTTTGGTCTTTGCAGTCTCCACGATGTTCTCTAAGAGTGAGTTCAGAAGTCTGTGGTATCAAAGAGTGTCCACCAAAAGCTACATCTCTATATCGAATTTGTTCTCTAACAAAACGAATGATTTCTTGAATAGCTTCTTTTTGTAATCGACTCCCTTTCAATTCTATTGCTTTTTCTCTTACCGAAATAGCTGTTTTAAATTGATGACGAATCATGTTCTCGTAGTCTTCTCCAACCGCTTTCCACTCTTGCTTTCCGGTCAATAATAATCCTGCACCAAAATCTCTATAAACAGGCATATACATTTCTTGTCGAATCACAACGGGCTCTTGTATTTTCCATTCTCGAGCATTGGCATAATCAATGCGTTGTAAAGGGCCGTATTCTTCGGTCACAAATCGAGAGGTGTCGGCATAAATTTTAAAAGAAGTTTCACCGACGGGGATATCTTTGCTGGATACATAGTTAGTGTAGGGGATGATCCCTTTGTTTTCTAAGCTGAGTCTTGAGATTTGATAATAAATGAAATCTCCAACTTCTAAAGGGGGGAGTGGAAAGTGGGCTGTTTGTGACTCATTATTAGCCCCGATCTCTGTAGCATAAGTGATATAAGCATTTTGAAGGCTGGCTTTGTATTTGAGTTTCATATTAGAATCATAAACTTCTAAGGCATTTAAGAATAATCGATCAAATCCAGGTAAAAAATCAAAAGCAAATTCTTGATAAATAGCCGTTCCCCTCTGGTCTAAAATTTCCATAAAAAGTTCTTCGGTTCGTATCCATGGTTTTCCTTTATCTGCTTTTAATAAAGAGCGATCATAGTGAATCATCGCCGGAAACTTATCTTTTTTAGCCTTTTTTTGTAGAGAGTGCTGGACCAGTGACTTTAAGTTTGATTGTCGTGGTTCTATGGGCTGAATAGCTTTTTGTAGGGTGCGATTGTCGGCTTTTCCTAAAAAAGCTTTAGTAGCAGATAAATAACTTTTTGCCTCTTCATTTTCTGATTGTATTTGTATCGATTGACTCAAACTCTTTTCTGCATGTTTATAGTTTTTAAGATGGAATTGTATTTTACCTCGACTCAACCAAATTCGAGAATCTTTTTTGTCTTTTTGAAGCAATTCTTCACTCACTGCAAGGGCTTCATCGTATCGCTTTAAAAAGAACAAGGCATCAATTAAATTCAAGCCCAAGTCGGTATGGATTCCAAAGAGCTTTTTGGAGTGGTAAAGGACTTCCACAGCTTCGGCGTATTGATCTAAACCCATATAAGTTTTCGCCAAATAAACTCCAAGTCTCGCCGATGGCTGCTTGTCGTACAATCTTTGCACCACCAATAGAGACTGTGTCCTTTGGCCTAAGCCCCACAGGGCATCACTCAAGTTGATCACATGTTCTGGATTATTTGGAGCGTATTGTAGAGCCAATTCAGCATATTTTCGAGCATTCGCAAAGTCGAAACTTTCTTCGTACATTTCACCTAAAATAGCTAGAAGTTTTTCATTTTGATGCACCAAATCCAATTGCTTTTTAAAATAATTAATACCTGGCCCATAGAGCTCTTTAAGTTGGTATATAAAACCACAGTTAATCAAGTAAAGGGCTTCGCTAGGGTCTAATTGATTGGCCCTTTCAAAGTAACTCAAGGCCACCAAAGGTTGATTTTCTGACAAACGCAATAAACCCACCTGATTTAAAATCGCAGCATTGAACTTTTTTTGTTTTTCGTCTAAAACACTAGGTTTATCCTCTAATTCCAGGGCATTAATTGCAGTCTCTAAGACTTTTTTATAGGGCTCAAATAAGACTCCTTGAGTCCAGGCTGCAATCAAAATACCTCTACCATTATCCCAAATAAATTTCCCTTTATATTTGAAATCATATTGTCGCACATTTCTGGTAAACTCAAAATGCTGTACAAAGTGATTGCCATCTTTGCCTCTCTCTTTTTTTATACTCATACTTTCAAAATCTGGCTCCACTCCCAAGCGGATCAATAAAACTTTGAATAAATCGTTGGCATTGACTTCATCTGGTGAAACCATAGCTCCATAAACAAACAAACTCAGATCTTCGTCTTTATTGGTGAGCACCAAATCTGAATATGCACTTTGAGCCGCAATGCTATTCCAGTGGTGCCATAAGGTATCAGTTGTCTTCCACTGGTATCCAAGTGAAGAGGAACGGTGTTCTTGAACTGGTTCTGGAGAAATTGAAGGGATGGTTTCTCCTTTAGAAATAGCACTTATTTTAAAGCTTTTGTATAAGGCTTCCCATTCTTTGATAAGGTCGTTTATTTGGATAAATGAGTCTGTTTTTGAGATAGAAAGCATATAAAGAGTGCCATCAGAGATGCTTATAAAACCAGTAGCTTGATAAGGTGACTCTAGCTTTTCTCCGGAAACCTCCCATGCCACTCCCATTAACCCCAAGCGTTCTTTTGCTTCGATAGCCGTGTGAGTGGCTTTTTTCCCCATAGTTTCAAAGTTTTGAATTTCTATTTGAGCTCTGTCCATTAACTGAGGAGTTTGGTCCTGGATTTCTATTGCTTGGACCACAGCTCTAAGTCCTTTTTTTGAATGATGAAGTTCCAGAAGCGCCTGGCTTGTTTTTAAATCACTAAGCACTTTCCAGTCATGATCTGGCAGTTCAAGTTCGTAAAACTCTCTTTTAATCACAAGAGATTGAGATTCATTTAAACTGAATTTAGCCCCGTCTTCATAGTTTGGTTCATCGTTATAAATACTTTCGTTTGGTGTTAGAGCACTTGTGCGACTTGATTTTTGCAGAGAAGATTCTGTGGAAACACACGAAAAAAGAAAAAACAAGTTGAAAATAAACAGTAAATGGAAGAAAAAGTAGAGAAAATGCTTCATAATGGGTTCCTAAACTAAAAAAATAAAAAAAAACTCTTTTCAATATCTATAATTTTAAATAAATTTTCAAATGTTCGTTAGCTCTTAATTTTAAGAGCTAGATATTCACACTAAACATAGAGGAATCCTCAATGGCTCTTAAATTAGGTATCAATGGTTTTGGTCGAATTGGTCGCATGGTGTTTCGTGCAGCCGTTCAAAATTTTTCAGATGACATTCAAGTCGTAGGTATAAATGATCTTCTCGAAGCAGATTACTTGGCTTATATGTTAAAATACGATTCTGTACATGGTCGTTTCAATGGAGAAGTTTCTGTCGAAGGAAACAACCTTGTTGTCAATGGCAATAAAATCCGTTTGACCGCAGAAAGAGACCCTGCTAACCTTAAATGGGATGAGCTTGGAGTGGATGTTGTGGTTGAATCTACTGGGTTTTTCTTAGATGATGCTTCTGCTCGCAAGCATATTACTGCTGGAGCTAAAAAAGTGATCATGTCTGCTCCTTCCAAAGACGCAACTCCTATGTTCGTATATGGAGTTAATGATAAATCTTATGCAGGTCAAGATATTATTTCTAATGCTTCTTGCACCACCAACTGTTTGGCTCCAATTGCTAAAGTTCTAAACGATAAATTCGGTATTGCTCGTGGTTTGATGACCACCGTCCATGCGGCTACTGCTACTCAAAAAACAGTAGATGGTCCTTCTCAAAAAGACTGGCGTGGTGGTCGTGGTATTTTAGAAAATATCATCCCTTCTTCTACAGGTGCTGCTAAGGCTGTAGGTGTGGTGCTTCCAGAATTGAATGGCAAGCTCACTGGTATGTCTATGCGCGTTCCAACTTCTGATGTTTCAGTAGTGGATTTGACTGTAGAGCTTTCTAAAGGTGCTAGCTATGCTGAAGTTTGTGCAGCTATGAAAGAAGCCTCTGAAGGTGAACTCAAAGGTATTCTTGGTTACACTAACGAAGCTGTTGTTTCTACAGATTTTGTGGGCGATGCTCGCACTTCAATCTTTGACGAAAAAGCTGGTATTCAATTAGACGATACTTTTGTAAAAGTTGTTTCTTGGTACGATAACGAATGGGGCTACAGCAACAAAGTTTGCGAAATGGCTCGCGTGATCGCTAAGTAATTGAGATGAGTCTTTAAAAATGCCTCGGGAAATCCGAGGCATTTTTTTTATAAAGATAATATTTGTGTTTCTTGTGGATAAACTTTTTAGATAAAGCCAGGCGTTTCTGAAACTTCCAAAAAAAAATAATTCGAATAAATTAATAAATAATCATCGTTTTGTGAAAAATAAAGGGATAAACACCAAACAAATGAAATGCCGAGTCTTAAAATAGAGTGTGAAAATGCTAAAATGTTCTGAAAGGTTGTGTGATTTTAAGGGAGCATGCAAAAAGTTTAGCTGAAGCTTTTTATTTGACGGTGTAGCTAGAATTGAAGGAGAAGATTTGCTGCTGGCATTTGAAGTTCGAGAGATTCTAGTTTTTTGAAAAATAAAGGAGATTTTGCATTAAACTTGCAGTTGGGGCTGTGTCGAAGGCTACACATTGGTGATAAAGAATGCTTTTGTAAGAGTGTTCAAATTCTAGCAGAATAAAAGTGTAAAAATCCTTGTAAAGGGAAAGAGAAAAGTATCTGTCTATAATTTATAGAACTCAAAATTTTAAGCGAAGCTCATTGACTTTTTAATTTAAACCCTTGCAAATTATAAGAAATGATGTATATTCATTTGATTTCGTTTTAGTGTTTTAGTGAGAGAAACGAAACAAATTGTTTTAAATTGAATATAAAAGGGGAGATATGTCGGATTCTAAAATAGACCAGAACTTGAGTTTTTCTTTTAGTCGTGCAAATGTGCTTCCAGATAATTTAGTGATCACTAAAGAATTTCAAGAGGCTTTTGATTGCATTGCTAATACAGGGGCAAGTGTTTACTTGACAGGAAAAGCTGGAACAGGAAAGTCGACTTTTTTAGCTTACCTTAGAAAAAACCTCAAAAAAAATGTGGTGGTGGTGGCTCCTACTGGAGTGGCTGCCATCAATATAGGTGGAAAGACTATACATTCTTTTTTTAGATTCCCTCCAAATTTAATGGAGGCCCATTTGATTGAACAAGATGCTAGTCAAAAAGGCCTTTTTAATAAAATAGAGGTCTTGATTATAGATGAGATTTCTATGGTTCGAGCAGATCTTTTAGATGCTATTGATTTATCCTTAAAGATGAGTAGACAAGATGAAAGGCCTTTTGGAGGCGTGCAAATGGTGTTTATTGGAGATTTACACCAACTTCCACCGGTGGTGATCGGAAAAGACCTCGCAGATTATTTTGAAGAGCATTTTGGAGGCCCATTTTTCTTTAACGCCAAAGTGTTTAAAAAGTTGAACTTCAAATATATAGAGTTGACGAGTGTTTTTAGGCAAAAAGATTCAAAATTCAAAGAGATTTTGGATGCTATTCGAGAAGATAACATTTCAGAGGAACAGATAGCTACATTAAATATACAGTATGTTTCTGCGCCTGTTTATGATACCAATAGCGTCCGATTGACCCTCTGCAGCACCAATAAAAAAGCAGAAGCAATCAATCTTGAAAATATGGAGCGATTAAAATCAAAGGTGTTTAGTTATAGAGCCTCTATTGTTGGTAGTTTTGATGAAGTTTATTACCCTACAGACCCCACGCTACAGTTAAAAGTGGGAGCACAAATTATGATGCTTCAAAATGATCTGAATAAAAGATGGGTGAATGGAACACTAGGGATAGTGTCTAAACTCGATGAGAAAAATGTCACAGTACAAATAGATGGTACTCGCTATATGGTCCCTAAATATACATGGGAAAACATTAGCTACGAATACAATAAGGAAACTAAAAAAATCGAAAGCAAGGTCACAGGAACATTTAAGCAATTTCCTCTCAAACGGGCTTGGGCTATCACTATTCACAAAAGTCAAGGACAAACATTTGAAAGGGTGGCTATTGATTTAGATAAAGGGGCTTTTGCACATGGGCAAAGTTATGTGGCTTTGAGTCGATGCACTAGCCTCCAAGGGATTTCCTTAAACTCAAAAATTAAAAGAAGAGATTTTATCTTAGATCCCAAAGTGATGCAGTTTGTTAAAGAAAAATCAAAGCCGTGAACTATTAAATCCTAGATTTTCTATTGGACTTCAAGGATTTGGATGATTCAGGGTAAATGCCTCCGTTGCTTCTAATTACTGAATTATAAGGGGCTCCTCTTTTTTAAAATAGAAAGTGCCTTGGATTTAGAAGGACCGATGCTACTGTTTTTGTTGGGTATTTATTATTTAAATTTTTATAGCGTCGATTCAAAAATAAAGTACATTTAATTTTATTTGTAGCACTGCTAGAGGTTTTTATGAAAGGAAGATTACTTGGCTTTTTTTTATTTCTTAGTTTGCTGATCTATCAAGCCTGTACTCATACAGATCCACCAGAAACAAAGGATTCCTCACCTTCAACAATAAAAAGTTATAGTTCGGGTGAAAAGGCTAAAGTCGATTCCCTTGATTCACAACTGACACCTGTGTCAGAAATTGCCTACTATTTTAATAATAAAATGGGTAAACAACAGGTTCTTGTGAAGGGTATAATCATTCGGTTATTAGCAGATGATACCGATGGAGACGCTCATCAGCGTTTTATTATAAGATTAGATAATGGACAAACCCTTTTAATTGCACATAATATTGACTTGGCACCAAGAATCCCTAATATAAAAACCAATCAAGTTGTTTATGCGTACGGGGTCTATGAGTATAATCGTGAAGGTGGGGTAGTGCATTGGACTCACAGAGATCCAAACGGAAGACATGAGGATGGTTTTCTTTATTATAATGGCGTTCAATATGAATAAGGTTTTATAATAGTATAGAAAATTGAACAGATAAACTTGAAGTGCTTCAACTCCAAGATTTTTATCTAAATCACAAAAGAAGCTGCAATGAAAAACGGATTTTCACCATTCGTGGTGAGCAAGTAATGCTGGATAGAGATTTGGCAGAAATGTATCAGGTCGAATCTAAGAGATTAAACGAGCAAGTGAAAAGAAACTCAGAACGATTTTCTGAATTATTTTGTTTTCAATTAAATAAGAGTGAGTCTGATAATTGGAAATCACAAACTATGATTTCCAATTCTGATAAATTGGGATTGAAGATAGCGGCTTACGCCTTTACCGAACAGGGTGTAGCTATACTTTCTTCTGTTTGCTTTAGCTTGATTTTCACTCATTGTTGTAGCTCCGTAAGTTCTGACCCATCTTCGTATTGTTGCATAGGGTATATTTAGTTCTTTTGACAGAGCTACGGAGCTAATTCCATTTGGACTAGT
>JAAYJH010000003.1 GCA_012523035.1 Fibrobacter sp. | reverse complement strand
GGGATGCGTACATGGAATGTGTTGCGAAAATCGAGCCAGAAATGCAGGGATGCGTGCATGGAATGTGTTGCGAAAATCGAGCCAGAAATGCAGGGATGCGTACATGGAATGTGTTGCGAAAATCGAGCCAGAAATGCAGGGATGCGTGCATGGAATGTGTTGCGAAAATCGAGCCAGAAATGCAGGGATGCGTGCATGGAATATGTTGCGAAAATCGAGCCAGAAATGCAGGGACGCGTGCATGGAATATGTTGCGAAAATCGTTCCAGAAATGCAGGGATGCGTGCATGGAATGTGTTGCGAAAATGGAGCCAGAAAAGAGACGAGGTGTTTTTGGGAGTGATTTTTTATTTTTTTTAGATGACTGGAGCATTTATTGTGTATCTTTGTAATGACTTTGTTTTAAATGATGTGTTTTTAAAATAGGAAACCAATGAAAGAAAATTTAAGGATTGTTTTTATGGGCACCCCTGATTTTGCTGCTCATTTTTTAGAGTTTTTACACCTTTCTAAGCACGAAATTTTAGCGGTGGTCACTCAGCCCGATAGACCTTTTGGTCGCGGCAAGGTATTGACTGCCCCGCCCGTCAAAAAATTAGCCTTAGAGCTTGGATATCCTGTTTTACAACCCACTGATTTAAAAGATTTGGGTTTTATAAATCAATTAAAGGCACTAGAGGCAGATGTTTTTGTGGTGGTGGCCTTTTCTATTTTGCCTTCTGCTTTACTGTCTGTTTCTAAACAAGGGGCTATCAATATACACGGGAGTTTGCTCCCTAAATATCGTGGGGCGGCTCCTGTGCAATGGGCAATTGCAAACGGTGAGTCCAAAACTGGAGTCACTGTGTTTTTATTGGATCAAAAAATGGATCATGGGCCGATTTTGGAACAAAGAGAGGTCTATATTGATATGGAAGATACTACCGCCAGTGTGCTTCAAAAAATGATAGAGCCTGCGTCTGAAGCGTTGGAGGCTGCTTTAGAAACTATAAGGCTAGGCGCTTCTGAAATTTCACCACAAAACCACCAAGATGCTAGTGCTGCACCTAAATTAAAAAAAGAAGATGGACTTTTGGATTTTAATAAAACCGCATTGGATTTGCACAACCAAATTCGAGCTTTTGACCCATGGCCAGGGGCTTTTTCTAGCTTATTGACAAAAAAAGTCTATTTGAGAAAGACAAAAGTGGCTCCAGAAGCCGCAAATTCTTTGCCTAAAATTTTGAAGCCCGCCGAAATTTTGATTTTAGAAGATCGATTTTTGGTGGGGACTTTTGAAGGGGTTTTAGAGGTTTTGGAGATCCAAGTTGAAGGGAGAAAGGCTATGCCCGTTTCGCAGTATATTCATGGTTTACAACAAAAAGAGGCTTTGTATTTTGAGTTCTGATGCTTATGAATTTTCCCGAAAAGATGCCTATGAGGCTTTGATTTTGTGGTTCCAAGAAGGGAGTTTTTTGCAAGAGCAGTCTTTGCCTCCTTTTGAGTTGAAATTGGTGCTTGGCGTTTGTCGTCATCATTTGTTTTTGGAGTATATTGTCAAAAAGTGGACTCAAAAAAAACCTATTTTGCAAGTACAGGTGATTTTAGAAATGGGGCTGTATCAGCTGATGTATATGGATAGTGTGCCCAAGCATGCGGCTGTGGATACTAGTGTGGATTTGGTGCATTTTTTTCAATTGGGTAAAGGGAATGCGGCTCTGGTCAATGCTATTTTAAGAAATTTTGACGCTGAAAAGCTCCCCCCACTCCCCCCTCAAAAAGTCAAGCAAATAAGCATCCAGTACTCTGTGCCCGAATGGATTGTTCGAAGGTGGTTTGATTCTTATGGCAAGGAGCAAGCAGAGGTTTTGGCAAAAGAAAGCCTAGAAGAACCTATTCAATGGATTCGTGTGGATTTGTCTAAAACTTCTTTAGAAAAAATCCAGTCTCACTTTGATTTTAAAGGAAAAGAATATCAAGGTAGATTTTTGCAAATTCCAGCTCGTTATTCTATAAAAAAACTCATTGATTCTAAGGAGTTTCAATCTGGGCATTTTTCGTTTCAAAACCCCGCCGCTTTGGAGGTGGTTCAACAGCTTGCACTCACAGGGACTGAACGAGTCTGGGATGCTTGTGCCGCTCCTGGTGGTAAGTCTGCCTTGCTTTTAGAGATGTATCCCGATATTTCTTTGGTGGCCAGTGACGCTTCTAGCCATAGAATTCAAAAAATGGAAGATTTGAAGAATAGAAAGGGGCATCGTTCATTGGAAGTTTCTGTTTTAGATGCGACTGCAGAGGTCCCGCCAGATCTTTTTGATGCTATTTTGTTGGATGTGCCGTGTTCAAATTTTGGAGTGCT
This sequence comes from Fibrobacter sp., assembly GCA_012523035.1. Taxonomy (GTDB): domain Bacteria; phylum Fibrobacterota; class Fibrobacteria; order Fibrobacterales; family Fibrobacteraceae; genus JAAYJH01. The sequence goes on along the minus strand of JAAYJH010000003.1, from coordinate 14,105 downwards.
TTCTAGAAGGCCCGAGGTGGTGTATAGGACAAGCCCCGAAACTTTTAAACTTTTAGCAGAAAAACAGTTGAAAATCCTTGAAAATGCAAGCCGTGCACTCAAAATGAATGGTGTTTTGGTGTATGCGACTTGTAGTCAAGAGTCAGTAGAAACCACTGGTGTGATTAAGAGTTTTTTGAAAAAACACCCCGAATATAAAATTTATGCCCCTGCTTTGCATGTGGGTGGCACCGATGGCTTGGATCGTTTTTTTGTGCAATCTTTGACTAAGGCTTCTGAATGCCCAATAAGTTCAAATAATAGTCTTAGAAAAACCTAAAACTACTCTAGTCTTCTTTTTTTATTTAAATTGCTAGAAGTAGAATTGTTGCTTTTTGGATTCTTAACTTTATTTTTAGGTTTGTTTTGAATTTATTTTTTGTTGCTTTGATTGTTTTTGGCTCTGTTTTTGCTCAGGCTTTTTCTTTTTATGGAAATCAAAGCCATGTTCGATGGAAGACGGCGAGTTCGGAGCATTTTGTGTTCAATTACCCCGCCGAATATACAGAGCATGCTGGGCTTGTGGCTAGCTATGCCGAAGCGGTTTATGATTCTGTGGTGAAACGATACCGCAGTGATCTGCCCAAAAAAGTGCAAGTGAATTTGAATAATGCTTTGTATTCTAACGGGAGTGCAAACCCTATAGAAAATACTTTACACTTGTGGCTGACAAACTGGGATTTTAAGATTAGAAGTTCGCACCATTGGTTGAAAGATGTGATTACCCATGAGTTTTCGCATTTGGTGAGTATAGAAAATGCGTCTAAACTGCCTCCCTTTATTTATGGCTTGCAAGTTTCTTATTCTGATTACTTTAACGAACGAACTACTAGTGATTTTTTGAGTTTTTTCCCCTTTACTTTGCAGCCCCTTTGGTTTGCCGAAGGGACCGCTCAGTATGAATCCACTAGGATGGGCTTTGATTCTTGGGATAGCCACCGTGATATGCTTTTGCGTACAGCTGCTTTGAATGATGATTTGTTAGACCTTGAGTTTATGCACCTTTTTGATGATCACGGGATTCACTCTGAACTGGGACCGTACACTCAAGGTTTTTCGCTGGTAAATTATATATCTAAACATTACGGAGAGGAGGCTGTTCCTAAGCTATGGTCAGAGCTTGGCCGTATGCACCGTGTGAGTTTGGATGGAGCCCTAAAGGCTGTGCTCGGGATTAGTGAAAAAGATTTGTATTTGGCTTGGAAACAAGAAATCACCCATCATTACGAAGCTCAAAAAGATTCTCTTGGAAAACTTAAATCTGGGAAAAAGTGGACAAAAGATGCTTTTTATAACGATTTTCCTGTGGTGGCGGGACAGCATTTGTATGGTATTTCCAATTTTGGTAGCAATTGGTTTGAAGCTGAAATCTTTAAAATCCCCTTGGCTTTAGATTCTATAAATTCAAACAAAACCATTGATATCACCCGTTTTAACAAGTCTGGATTTAAACTCAAAAAGCCCTGGCTAGAAAGAGGGATTAGTGTGGTAGAAACCCAAAAGAAAGGACCTTTACTCGCTTATGTGCACTACCAAAATAAAGATAAAAATGGAAGGAGTTATTTTGATATCGATTTATTGGACACCAATGGTAAAGCGAGGAACTTAACCTATTTAGCCGATGCTGTGTATCCAGATATTTCTCCTTTGGGAAATGAGCTGGTCTTTGCTCGAAGACTCCCTCAATCTACGCGATTTGCTTTGAGTTTAATAGAAATCCCTCCAGAAGATCACCTGAATTTCGAAGAACCTGTGGATCTTTTTGTGCCTGCAGATTCTGTGCTGTATTTTAATATTTATAACCCTAAATTCAGCCCTAGCGGAGAGTCCATTGCTTTTAGTTTTTTTGAAAATGAGACTAGAGGAGTGATGGTGGTGAATAAAAAAGGCGAATTGCTCCATAAAATCACGGAAGCTGGAGTGGATATTAGAGACCCCAACTGGATCAATGAAGAAAGCTTGGTGTTTTCGAGTGATGCCAATGGAATTTTTAATCTTTATCAATTTCATTTGAAAAATCAAGAAAAAAAACACTTGACCAATGTTTTAGGTGGTGCGTTTAGCCCTTTTGCACACAAAGATTCTCTGTTTTATATTGGTTATGATAGCGATGGTTTTTCTCTTTATACTTTGCCCCTTCTTATGGACTCTAGTGCAAAGGCTCCTTCTCCTTTGTACGGGAATAAAAAGCCTCTGCCTTCTAAAAACTTAAGCTTAGAGAAACGCTCTTTGCACGGAGTAGAGACTCATTATAAGCCTATTCCAAACACACCTATTTTGATCCCTTTGATTAGTTTCGAAGAAAAAGCCCCCGATTTCTCTGTGCACGATAAAGGGAAGGCTGTCCCTAAACTGGGAGTTTTATTGTTAGTTTCTGACCCACTGAGCAAGACTATTTTACAAACGGGAGCTCTCTTAGAAGTCAATGGAGATTTTAAATACATTAATTCAAGTGGTTTAAGCCCTGCCCATGCTAGAGATTTTTTTGCTTCTCTTGAAAACACAAGCACTCCCTTAGACTTACAAATCTCTTATGCCCATTCTAATTATGTGAACCAAGACACCATCCGATACGAAGACCCAAGAAGCTACGATGACTCTATCTCTATTAACCACTATGCCACCGGAAGCCACGCTATATCGATTGGGGCGGGCTATAGTTTGTTCAAAAAGCAAGACAGTCTTTCTTTTCAATGGGCTTATCAAAACTCTATATTTAATTTGTATCAAGATTTTCTCAGCTGGACTTATCATAAACAGGCTTCTATACTCTCGACATTGAACTTATTCCACTCTCTACCAGAAGAGGGGCCTAGCACCATTTCTGGAGAAGGTCACGGCATTTCTATTTCTTATCAATACAGCTTGGCCGACTTGTTTAGACCAGGGAGTTTCTCAGAAAGTTTCACCATTAGCTCTAGTGGGGCTATCCAACCTATTTATAGAAATTACACTTTGCACGAGCTTGCTTTTTCTGCTTTTGGCGGGCTGGAGAATCCTTTGCACTCCAATGCTCGCTTAAACTTTGGTGTCTACGCTTCTGGGATTCTTTCTGCTTCTGCTAAAGACTCAAAAGACACTTTGGACGCCTTCTTTTATCACCCATTATTTTTAGAAGGCTACCCTTATTTGAGCTCCAAAGAAAGTTTTACTCGCAGTGCCACCAAGACTGTTTTAGCCCAAACTCATTATTTATTTCCTATTTATAAAAATTATAGGAAAAGAGCTTGGATTTGGAGTACTAAAGATTTGTATTTAGATGTGTATGCTCAAATTGGAAACGCCTGGTCTGAATCGTTGGGAAATTGGAAAAGCTTAAAAAACAAAGCCCTTTGGGACCGCTCTATTGGTTTAGAAATTCGTATGGCGAATCATATGTTTTACTCTATCCCTTTAGATATTTCGATTCATTTTGCAAAAGCTTTGAGTCGTATCCAAAAAGATAGCGATGGTCAAGGTGGCCATAAGCTAAAACCAATGGACTTGCCTTTAATTCCAAAAGCAATTTCTCCTACCAAAGTCTCTTTTATGTTGAGCATGGGCTTTAATAACCGATGGATTCGATAATGACAAATTCAAACAAAAAAATAGCCGTGATTGGTGCCGGTTTAACTGGTTTAACCGCCGCATTTTATTTAAAACAAAAAAAAAATTCTTTTCAAGTCTTTGAAAAAGAATCTCGCATAGGCGGGGTCATACAAACACATCAAAAAGGAGATTTCACATGGGAATCGGGGCCTAGCACAGGCTCTATAAGCAAACCCGAAGTGATGGAACTTTTTGAAGATTTAAAGGCTTTGGATGTTTTAGAAACGGCAAAATCCGTGTCTAAAAACCGATACATTTTAAAAAACAACAAGTTACACGCACTCCCTAGTGGGCCTGTGAGTGGTTTTTTTACTCCTCTTTTTTCTTGGAAAGATAAGTTTGGAATTTTACTGGAACCTTTTAGAGCCAAAGGGAGTGACCCTCATGAAAATCTAAGTAGTTTTGTGAAGCGAAGGCTTGGTTCTTCTATTTTGGACTATGCAGTGGATCCTTTTGTATCTGGTGTTTATGCTGGATCTCCAGAAACTATAATCCCTCGATACGCTCTCCCTAAATTATACAGCTTAGAAGAACAATATGGTAGTTTCATAAAGGGAAGCATTCATAAACTCAAAGAAACTAAAACAACTCGAGAAAAAAAAGCCACTAAAGAAGTGTTTTCGGCCAAAGGGGGCCTATCGACTTTGATTCATAAATTGGAAGAGGCCATAGGTAAGGAATCTATACACACCCACTGTGAAAACCTTGAGATTCGCTATGAAAACAATCAATACATAGTTTCTAGCTCTTCTACCGAGCCCCAGATTTTTGATCAAGTGATTTATACTGCTAGTGCTAAAAACATCTTTGAAGTCTTTCCATTTTTAAACACCCCTCCATACCAAGATGCGAATCAAATTCTCTATACCGCTGTGGCAGAAGTTGCGGTAGGTTTTAGTCAATGGGAGGCCTTTCCTTTGGATGGTTTTGGAGCCTTGATGCCTTCTAAAGAAAACCGAGACCTTTTAGGGATTTTGTTTATGTCTTCACTTTTTGAAAAGCGTGCCCCTCAAGGTGGAGCCATGCTTGCTGTATTTGTTGGCGGAGAAAGACGCCCCGAACTTTTAGAATTAAGTGACAAAGAACTCCAAAATTTGGTCGAAAATGAATTAAAAAGCATTTTAAAAATCCAAAACTTCAAGCCAGAAATTTTTGAAATCCAACGACACTTCAATGCCATCCCTCAATACGACATTTTAACTCCCAAAAGAATGGCTGCATTTGAAGCTATTCAAAATGCTTATCCGGGGCTTTTTTTGGGTGGAAATGGAGTAGGAGGCATTGGGATGGCCGATAGAATAAAACAAGGCAAAGAGCTCGCCTTAAATATCTTGAAATAATTTATAATTTCCCCCTTTTTTTATTTCTTTTTTCTATATTATGCATGTTCTTTCCTCGCCCAGGTGGTGGAATGGTAGACACTGGGGACTTAAAATCCCCTGGTCGCAAGGCCGTGCGGGTTCAAGTCCCGCCTTGGGCATATTTTTAGAGGTAATAGTTATGATTGAATTCTACCCGCAAAGCATTTATTATCCTCGCGAAGCGGTGGAAGCTAAGCTTGAACGAGGAGAACTTCAAGTTACTGAAAAGCGTTTATTTGAATTTGCTGAACGACACCGAGACGCTATTTGGGAAGCTGCTCAAGAAGATATTAAAGACAGTAAGGATCCAGTCAATCCTTCTGATGATATTTTAATCAACAATCTAAAAGCTTTTTTATTGTCCATCGGTTCTTTGCACCCTGCTTACGAAATGGGTGAGATGATCAAAGAAATCAAAAAAGAAATTTGGTATCAAAACGAAAATCAAGAGAAATCTGCAAGCGAAGTCGCTGACAACTGGAAGGAGCTTTATGCCGGTAAATGGCGTGAAGCTCGCATGTTCGAAGCTTTTATATTGATAGAACACCGATCTGCAGATTTGATATTCACTTTGCGTACCACCGGACTGGAATCAATATAACAGTAGTCTTTCCATTTAAAGAAGCTTTATATCTCCAGTATTTTTGTATGTGTTGAATTAATTTTTCTTCTAATACTTTGTCAGAAGTGTTTTTAAAATATATTTTAGTTTTTTGGAAAAAACCTTCTGAATCTATCTCAAAAAACAAACCATAAATCACCTCATCGTGGGTGTTTTTTTTATAGAGAAAATGAGATTCAAAAAGGTAGTGCAATGCCGATAATCTCCCTAATAAAAATGAATGGACTTGTTCTAAATCCCTGTTCGCTTCATTTTCGATCACATAAATTGAATTGGTATCGATAAGGGCCATTTTTCCGTAAAATTGAGATTCTTTTGTAGAAGTAATTTCGGCTGTGACTTGATAGTAAAAAGGCTTGAACACACTCTCTGCATGATACAACAAAAAAATCAAAAACAAAAACAGTGAAAAGACGCTTAAAATTAAAAAGTTGCGGCGAAACATACCCATAGACCTTCGATTAAAACTCTATAGCTTTTACTGCTAACTGAATGTTTTTTTGGCGATTGTAAACATTCCAAACCACTTCGAAATACAATGTAATTTCGTAATTATTTTGTTCTATTTTTTGTTTTAAAGGAAACATTCCAAAAGCAATGGCTCCAAAATGCGGGCTGCCATTTTGACTCACTTCCATTTGAAGGTGTGCGTTTTTAAGAACACGAAGTTTATGGACTTTGAGTTTAGTGGCTTTAAATACGGGGTATGGAAATGCACCTCCCATTGGCTCCAATAAATGCATGTGATCCATTAAATTTTCATCTATTTCTGAAAGGGCTACCTCTATATCATAAGTGATTTCTTTTTTGACTTGATGAGGCTCAAAATTTTCTTGAACAGCAAATTCTTCGAGACGATCTCGCAAAATATCTATTTGATCGGTATAAAGAGCAAAACCTACAGCACTAAAGTGCCCTCCCCATCGAATAAATAAATCCCTAGAATAATACAAAGCCTGGTGCCAGTTAAAGCCTAAAATAGACCTTGCCGATGCATATGCTGTCCCATCTTCTTGATTCGATAGAATAGCTGTGGGGCGATTAAACTCTTGAGACACTTTGGCTGCCACAATGCCAATAACCCCTATATGCCAATCTACACCATCGACCACCAAAATGGCAGGTAAATTTTCACCATATTTTTCATTTACCCATTCTATAGCCGCTTTTGAAATGACTGCTTCCATTTCTTTTCTTTTTTTATTTTTCTTTTTTAACTCGGCTAAAAGTCGTATGGCTTCGGTAGAAGAATTTGCAAGGAGTAGTTTTAACGATTTGTCTGCAGCTCCTATTCGCCCTGGAGCATTTAAAATAGGTGCTATTTGAAACAAAACATCTTGTCCACTCACATAGGGTTTAAACTGCAAAATCGATCGACAAAGTTCTTTAACACCATACCACTGAGTTTTAGACATTTGTTTTAATCCACAACTGGTCAAAGAACGATTTTCTTCGGTCATGGGCACCAAATCGGCCAAAGTGCCTAGTGCAACTAGGTCTAAGTACTTCTCCACTCCTTTTATATCTAAGGTCTTGAATAAAGCGTCTATTAACTTATAAGATAGGCCTACCCCGCACAAATCTTCATTCCTATAAGTGTCTTTTTCTTGGTGAGGGTCCAATAACACATCACATATAGGCAAAGCATCTCCAGAAGGTTTGTGGTGATCCACCACCATTACCTTTAAGCCTTGAGACCGTGCATAACTCAATTCTTCTATGGCTGTGATCCCTGTATCCACCGTGATCAAGTTTTTAGCTCCTGCTTCGATCATCTCGTCTATCGCAGCAATAGAAATACCATAACCCGAGGTAAAACGATTAGGCAAACGCCAGTCGCTTTCGATCCCTATTTCTTTGAAACCTCGTGTCAATAAAGCCACACTGCTAATGCCATCTAAATCATAGTCTCCAAAAATAAAAATAGACTCTTTTGATTCTTTGATTTTTAACACCCAATCCACCGCTCGGTGCATATTATAAATCAAAAATGAATCTTGTTCACAAGATTTTTTAGAAAAAATCATGCGACTGGCTTCTACACTTGTTTTCACCCCTCTTTTCACTAGTAATCGAGCAATTAAATGCGGAATTTTTAAGCTATGTGCTATAGTAGAAGCTTCTGTTTCTTGCATATTACCTATACCCATCAAAAATAGAAATCGAAAGGGCTTGCAGCACCATCAAAGGGCCTGTCCTTCTAGTTGATATTTTAAACGATGCCTCATGAATAGCCTCTAAAGCCACACTCAATGCCTCTAGTGAAGGAAGTGTTGCTAAATCTTCGACAAAAGCCAAAGTTAAAGAGGATAAGCGAATAGGGCTTTCTGAAATATATCGAATTAAATCATTGACTAAAAAACCAAGCAGTTCCAAGAAAAGAATAGCGTTAGAAGCTTCTTTAAAATCTGCAGATTCCAAAGAAAAAAACAAATTTGAATGATTTTGAAGCCAAGATTCTTTTAAAAATTCTAAAGCTAAGTCTTGAATTTTAGGGAGGATTTCTGCAAAATAAATAGCCCTACCCACAGAACCCAAAGACAAGCCCAACACCTCTTTGGATATCCCTTCTGGGGTGTATTGAGAAGCTATTGCTTTGACTTCTTTGGAGCTTAAAGTGTTTAAATGCACAGAAAGGCAACGAGAGCGAATAGTTTGCAACAAATGTTCTTTGGAATGTGTGGTTAAAATAAAATAGGTATTGGAGGGCACTTCTTCTAAAATTTTCAACAAAGCATTAGAAGCAGACTCGTTCATTGTATCTGCCTCGGCAATAATCACACAACGAATTTCATTGTTTTTAAGACCAAATCGACCTTTTAATGACCGAACCAAGTCCACCGAAATTTCTGCAGCTTTTGATAAATAATTAATACTATATGGATTTTCTTTTAACTTTTCTAAATAGAATTGAGTGTAATCATCTACGGTTTTGGCTGTACTGCCTTCTTTCACTTCGCTTGCAGACTTGGCTTTGGCCTCTTTACTTTCCAAAGGGATTAACCACTGTTTCACTGCTCCAGGATCTTCCACCATTTTGCAATAAAAACAATGCCCACATGGCCTTTGTGTACTATCTGTGCAAGTTAAAGCCTTGGCTAATTCCATGGCTAACGCCTTTTTACCGACACCTGGAAGACCGTCGATAATCACAGCCTGAGGGAACTTATTCTCTTTTAAAGAAAGAGTCAAACGAGAACGAGTTTGTTCTTGTGAAAGAGGGCCTTTTAGTTCATATTCTATCATTTTGTTTTTAGCCAATTTAAAGGATCTATAGTTTGAGTGCCTTGACTCACTTGAAAATACAATTTTATTCCATTCAAAGAAGCCATATCCCCAACTTCTCCTATCTCTTGTCCATTTTTCACAAAATCCCCTTCTTTGACAAACACAGAATTCAAATGACCGTACACAGAATAATAACCGCCCTCGTGTTCAATAATAATAGAAGGCCCTCTTCCATCGATTTCTGCAACCATGGCCACAGAACCTTTTGCCGCTGCTTTGACTTTGGCACCTTTTTTGCCACGAATTTCGACTCCTAAGTTTTTTGTTTTTATATGCAAAACAGGGTGGTCTTGTAAACCATATTCACTGATAATAGCTCCTTGAAGAGGCATTGTTTTTGGACCTAAGGCTTTGGTCACTGTAGCAGGCGGAGGCGTTGTTTTTACTGGTGTTTTTGATTTTTTTGCATCTCTTTCTGCTTTTTTCTTTTGTTCCAATGCCCTTTTCCTAGCTTCGGCTTCTTCTTTTTTCTTTTTTTCTTGAAGCCGTTGAATCAAAGCAAGCATGGTCTTTTGATTTTTCTCAAACTCTCCTAAAACTTTTTCTTGCATGGATTTATCGCGTCTTAAACTGGAAAGCATTTCTTTTTGTTTTTCTAACTGGAGAAAGTGTTGCTTCTCTTCTATGGCTTTTTGAGCTCTCAAATCCTTTAAACTTTCTAAATGTTTTTGCTCTTCTAAATGTTTTTTAGCTCGTTCTGCTTGCATTTCTATTAATGTTTCCACCAAAACTTTATCGCTAGAAAGCAACTTATTCACCATATATAGCAATCGCTCAGGGTTTTCTTGTTGTTTTATCAAAAGGTACAAGTGTTCTGCTTCTGAATGCCTTCCTTGCATATAAAGAGTTCGAATCCTTATTTCCATTGCTTTTTTTTGTTTAGCTATTTTTTGATCTAAAGAGGAAATTTCTTTGCTCAATTGCCCTACAACAGTCTTTACAGCCTCTTCGTTTTTACCAAGCATTGCCACATACTCTTTACTTTGATTTAAGTTTTGATCCAAAAGAGCCATTGTCGAAATCACACTTTTTTCTTCTTTTTCTAATCGTTTTAAATTACTCCTATTTTTTTGCAAATCACTTTCTAATCGCTTCAAGGCTTTTTGTTGTTCTTGAATTTGAAGCTCTGTTTTTAATGGGGCAGAAAATGCAGTCCAAACCAAAAAAGAAAAGACCACAAAGCTTAGGGATAGATTTTTTAAAGCAAACATTAAAAACCACTAGAACGATTTTTTAACAAAAACTGCGAAATGGTACGCCAACTAAAATAGACAGAGATAGTGGTCACCAAAAATACCACACACAATAAAACCCAAGTGAAACCAGTCCAATAAATCGATAAGAACGGAAAAGCCTGCAACAAAGTACTGATTAAAAATCGAAAAAGCAAAGCGGCCGTGATGCTCCCCAATAAACCTTGAAACAAAGATTCAAAAACAAAAGGAAACACAATAAAAAAAGTAGAACCCCCTGCATATTTCATATTTTCGACCAGGTCCTTTCTAGAATACAAAGACAAACGAACAGAATTTCCAATAATAAGCACCAAACTAAACAATAAAAACGCACTTAAAAGTATAGGGTAAAAAATCATCGGGAATTTCCAAGAAGAAAACCTCTCCACCCAAGCCACAGGTGACTGCACCACATCAAAAGACGGATTCTGTTCTAGCTCTATAAGCACTGTATTTAAATAATAGGGAGACTTGTAGCTTTCTCCTAGTGTTAATTTAAACGATGCCGGTAAAGGATTGCCCTCGACCAAAGCCAACATTTCTTTAGAAAAGTGCGTTTGAAAATCTTCTAAAGCCATTTCTTCACTGACAAAATCGACACTTTCTAACCATTTCATTTGATGAAGCTCTTTTTTAAGACTTTCTACAGAATCCTGACTCACTTTTTCGGGTAAAAACACCTCAATACTATATAGAGATTTCTCAATAGAGGACATATGGTATGCCCCCAACAACACCACAAAACTACCTATGAGCAACAAGGCACAAAGAAAAATAGTAATCAAAGAAGGCAAAATCACACTACGGTGAAAAAGCAAACTACGCCAAGATTCGGCTAATAAATATCTTAACTGGCTAAACACTTCTGGAATATAACTAAATTTTAAGAGCTTTTTATTGGAAGTCGCTATCCTTATTCCAAAAAAACCTACATTTAGAAATCTAAGGTCTCTATGAAACACATTGGATTAAAAATAACTGCTTTTATTTTTGCTATTGCCCTTTGGCTATATGCAATCTCTTTGAAAAACTACACTGTTTCCATAGAAGTCCCTCTTTTATTAAATCGTATCCCAGAAAACCTGGCTTTGAGTCAAAAAGCTCCAAAGTACATCGATATTTTAGTAGAGGGAAAAGCTTTTGATTTAATTCGTCTCAAAAACAGCACCAATCACCCGAGCTCTATTTCTTTGGACCTTCAAAATGCCCTTCTTGGAGTCCAACGATTTGAAATCAACAAAGAAAAATTCAACTGTCCTCACTTCCCTAATGTCCATTATTTAAACACCCTATCTTCTCCTTTTGTAGATTTAGAGTTCGACACCAAAATCACACACACCGTTCCCATAAAATTAGACGCCACCATTGAAATTGACTCTGGCTATATCCTCATGAGTGAACCTAGCATTGAACCTACAGAAGTGACCTTACAAGGAGCAAGAAATGCCCTCACACGAATTTTCGAAGTCCAAACTCAAAAAGTAAAATATTCTAAACTCAGAAACAACTTATCAGAAAATCTCCCTTTAGAATTGGGCAGCATTCCTTCTAATATTGAAGTTTTAAACACACACACTCAATTAAATGTAAAAGTACAACCTGTGAGCCACACTCAAATCGATAAAATCCCTGTAAAACTCATAGGGGTTTACAATCGAAACATCTACAAACTGGAACCTTCGGAAGCGAGCATTCAAATCACCGGTGGCAAGTCTATTTTAGACTCTTTAAGCATCAAAGACATAGAGCTCTTTATAGAGTTCAACCGTTTTGCCATAGAAGACACCGACAGCTTGAGCCCCACCATCAAAATTAAAGCACCAATACAAAGCAGCAGGCTCCAACCCGAAAAATTTCGACTACAAAAAATAGAAACTTTGGAGACCCAACCATGATTTGGCTTGGCATTGAATCCAGTTGTGACGAAACCGCCTGTGCGGTATTGCAAAGCGACCCAGTTCGCATATTATCTAACCCCTTATACAGTCAAATCCAAGAACATCAAAACTATGGAGGCGTTGTTCCAGAAATAGCCGCACGAGCTCACTTACAAAAAATCACAATCATTGCACAAAAAGCCGTCGAAGAAGCCAAAATTAAACTCAGCGATATCCAAGCCATAGCCTACACCACAGGCCCTGGCTTGATGGGGCCTTTGCTTGTGGGTGCTAGTTTCGCCAAAGGATTAGCCAAAGACTTAGGAATAAAAGCTTACGGAATAAACCATTTAGAAGGGCACATAGCAGCGGCTTGGCTCCAAAACACCCAATTAGAAGCCCCATTTTTAACCCTAACCGTCTCGGGAGGGCACACCGAACTCGTAGTAGAAAACGAAAACTTCAACTACACCTTACTCGGTCGCACCAGAGATGACGCTGCTGGGGAAGCCTTTGACAAATGCGGCAAATTACTAGGACTCCCCTACCCTGCTGGAGCCATTATCAGTAAACTCGCAAGCACTGGGAACCGAAAATTCCACCACTTTCCTAGAGCCTTAAAAAACGAAGATCACGGCGAATTTTCTTTTAGCGGGCTCAAAACTTCGGTGCTTCGTTATGTAGAAAAACACGGGCCAGACTACATAGAAAAAAACTTAAACGACATCTGTGCCTCCTTAGAAGAAGCCATAGTCGACATATTAGTCAGCAAAAGCATTTGGGCTCTTAAAAAAACAAAACTAAAAACTCTAGTTGTCGGCGGAGGAGTCAGTGCCAACACTCATTTAAGGCAAAAATTAGCCCACTACACCTCTCGACATGGCATCAATTTATACATACCAGAAGCAGGTCTAAGCACAGACAACGGAGCTATGATAGCCGCCGCAGCCATTCGGCGTGCTCAAAAACACGCCCTTTTGCCCAAGACCGAAGTAAAACCCTGGATGCCGCTTGCCCCATAGTTTTTTTAAACAATAAATATTATATTAAAAGAAGAGAACCAAAGCAAACTTATCTTGGGGAACTTGTGCTCAAAAACAAAAAAACAAAAAAACGCAGCTCTCAAAGCCTCTTCTGGACGCTTCTATTTATCCTATTGTATATTGCAAGCACCCCAGCACAAGAAACAGCCCTCTACCAACCACAAAAAAGAGAAACCAAAGTCGAAATCCAAGACAGCAGCCAAAGCAACTCCATCCACATCAATGTCGATATATTTGGACAAAGTGCCATAGGCTCCTACTACATATTATGGGACGACATCGACCTCTCCGAAGACCTCAAAAAACTCTTCACCACGCGCGACTTCGCCAAAGACGAATTCTTCATGCAAAATATAGACCGCGAACAATTCGAACAAGAACGAATGCTCCAACTCTTCGAAGACAAAAAACGAGAATACTTTATGATCTTCCCCGAAGAAGCCCTCAAAGCACTCGAAGAAGAAAGACGAGACGACTAAAACACTTTTAGCATTGGGCGTTCCCCGCTCTACTTAACATAATCAATCCAAAAAAGAACGGGTCGGGCTTTTCGCTACAATCTTTTACAAAGGATTTTCGCTACAATCCCTAACGCAAAAACTCCCCAAAAGCCATCCAGGCCTTATAGAAGTAGCTTATGGGAGCTTAAAAACTATAAGTTTTCGAAGACGAACTGTTTTTAGGCACGCATTCCTCTCTTTCTGGCACACATTTCGCACAAGAACTCTGGAAATCGTTCCACTTTTCTTTCACTATCTTTCACCACATTCGTACAATTTTCATAACACATTCCAGGCACGCATCCCTCATTCCCAAAAAAATCTAAACATGGCGTTCATCTCCAAACACGAATTAGCTTCACACTTCCTCCTCAAATGAAATGCCACAATGATGGAGGGAGAAAGGTCCCGAAAATGCTGGGATGCGTGTTTGAAAAATGAGACAACACTGTGCAAATATACTGCGAAACGCGTGCTTGAAATGCTAGGCGAAATGTGTTACACTGAGCCTGTCGAAGTGCATGCCAGAAAAAGAGGGAAATCTTGATTTTT